>JAKZYH010000254.1:0-13245 GCA_047514575.1 Acidobacteriota bacterium
GGTAGGAAAGGCTTCCCTCCGCACTCGAAAACAGGGGCATAGAGGCCTTCTCAGTTTTCGCTAGTGGAAGGCTCAGGGCTCTGGAGTTCATTGGTCCAAGCGTAAACAGGACTCATTCCCGCAAGTTACGGGTTCTCGCACTACCTATCGTCCCGCAACCCGATCGAGATTAGTCGAGCTTACTAGTACGCTCTGAAGTAGACGGCAGTGAATTCCGGGTAGTGTGAGGCCAAGTTCGGCTGAGCAACTTGAGGCGTCAGCAACAGTGGCGCCAACCACTGATCTCTCGCCTCCGATGCTTGCTTCCGGAAAGGCCCAGGCCCAGGAGTTTACTGCTCTGGCCCAGCCGTTTCCGATATTCGTGCGCCAGATTGTTTAGAATCTGCTGGTTGTGACTCTGAGTTCATTTGTATCCCGTGTCCTCAATTGTGTGATTTAGGATCTCGCCCATGTTGCTTCGATACTCGTATCTCTTCTCCTTCTTGATAGTGCAGTCAGTCTCCCCGGGCTCCTTGGCCAGGTCACCTTCCCAGTCAGCGAAATTGCCCTCGGGGATCTCGAGCTGGTCCCAGCCACCAGCGCAGGAGAATCCAGAAATCGAGCAGGCTGAGGAAGACGAGCCGCTCTGGGACGTCAACACACCACCCGGAGAGACCTTCGAGGTTGCCATCGAAACCGACGAAGGTACCTGGATGAGTCTCGATGTCAGCCCAGATGGCTCCGAAGTGGCCTTCGACCTGCTCGGGGATCTTTATGCTGTTTCGATAGCGGGCGGTGAAGCCAGAGTCTTGACGGAGGGCATGGCCTGGGACATGCAGCCCCGCTACAGCCCCGACGGGCAGTCGATTGCCTTTACCAGCGACCGTGGGGGAGGCGACAACCTATGGGTCATGGGCCGAGACGGCTCCGATCCAAGACAGGTCACGAAAGAAGACTTTCGCCTGGTAAACAGTCCGGCCTGGTCTCCCGACGGCCAGTTCATCGCCGGACGCAAGCATTTCACCTCGCGGCGCAGTCTCGGTGCCGGAGAGATCTGGCTCTACCATGTTTCTGGCGGCACGGGTCTGCAGATGACCGAGAAGCCGAACCTCCAAAAGGATTTGGGAGAGCCGGCGTTCTCACCGGACGGACGTTACCTCTACTTCAGCCAAGACGCCACGCCCGGAAAATTGTTCGAGTACAACAAGGATCCACACGGCCAGATCTACGTGATCAACCGACTCAACCGCCACACCGGACACATCGAGCCCTTCGTCACGGGAGTGGGCGGTTCGATTCGTCCCACGCCGTCGCCTGATGGGAAGAAGCTCGCCTTCGTGCGCCGCCGTGGGCTAAAGACGGTACTCTACGTTCACGACCTGGAATCGGGTGAGGATCGACCCTTGTGGGACGGTCTCGATCGCGATATGCAAGAGACCTGGGCGGTGCACGGCGTATACCCGAGCATGGCCTGGACTCCTGACGATCTGGCGATCGTGGTTTGGGGAGGGGGCAAGCTTCACAAGGTCACGGTCGCCTCTGGTGAGGCTGAGCTCATCCCTTTCCACGTCAAGCACACACGAAAACTGAACCGAGTCCTACGCTACCCGGTAGCCGTCCACCCCGAGAGCTTCCGGACCAAGATGCTGCGCTGGGTCCGGGTTTCTCCCGATGGGGAGTCGGTGGTTTTCCAGGCCCTGGGCCATCTCTACCGGCGCAGCCTACCCGAGGGCTCGGCACGCCGGCTCACCAGCGACGAGGACTTCGAATTCTACCCTTCGTTCTCGCGCGACGGGAAGTGGATCGTCTACGTGTCATGGGATGACGATCAACTCGGCAGTATCCGGGTGGTGTCCACTGACGGGGGCCAGAGCAGAAACGTTACCAGCGACCCGGGTCATTATCTGGAGCCGGTGTTCAGCCCTGACGGCAAGACAATCGTCTATCGCAAGGCCGCAGGGGGCGGGATCCGCTCACCTCGATGGTCTCACGACACTGGACTTTTCAAGGTGTCTGCGAGTGGGGGCGGGGAACCCGAGCGGATTATCCGTGGAGGCTTCGCGCCTCATTTTGGTGGGAGCGACGAACGTGTTTTCTTCATGGACCAGAAATCGGGTGGAGATGACTACAGGATCGTCTTGAAGAGTATCGAGCTGGATGGAAGCGATGAGTTCACTCATCTGGACAGCGAGCATGTCACTGAGTTCCAAGTCTCCCCCAATGGGCGCTGGATCGCGTTCCGCGAATACTTCAACGCCTACATCGCTCCCTTTCCTCCCACGGGGAGGACCGTGAAGGTCAGTCCCAAGAGCGAGGCAACCCCACTGCAGAAGGTCAGCAAGTCGGCTGGCGAGTATCTTCATTGGTCCGGGGATTCAAGTCGGCTCTACTGGGCGTTGGGTCCCGAGCTGTTCTCGCGCGAGCTCAGCAGCAGCTTCGCTTTTGTGGAGGGTGCCCCGGAGGAGCTACCGGGGCCCGCGGAAATCGGTTCGGGCATCGACCTCGGTTTCTCGACGGCCTCAGACCGTCCCACGGGAAGGCTTGCCCTGGTGGGTGCGCGCATCGTAACCATGAAGGGTGACCAGGTGTTGGAGGAAGGGACTATTGTCGTTGATGGCAATCGCATCCTGGCGGTGGGGCCCAGTTCGAGCACGAAGCCTCCGTCCGACGCCCAGGTCTTCGATCTCAAGGGGACGACCGTGATCCCCGGGCTGATCGATGTTCACGCCCATGGTCCCCAGGGACAAGATGGCATCACTCCACAACAGAATTGGCTGCACTATGCCTCGCTAGCCTTTGGAGTGACCACCGTCCACGACCCCTCGAATGACACGGCCAGCATCTTTGCTGCCAGCGAAATGGCTCGCGCCGGGTTGCTGACGGCCCCACGCATTTTCTCCACCGGGACCATCCTCTACGGCGCCAAGGCCCCCTTCAAAGCGATCATCGATTCGCTGGAGGACGCCCGCGGACACCTCCGCCGATTGAAGGCAGTGGGTGCCTTTAGCGTGAAGAGCTACAACCAGCCTCGCCGGGACCAGCGTCAGCAAGTGATCGCCGCCGCGCGTGAGCTGGAAATGATGGTCGTTCCCGAGGGGGCCTCGCTCTATCAGCACAACATGTCGATGGTCGTCGATGGCCATACGGGGATCGAGCACGCGTTGCCGATCGCCAAAGGATACAAGGATATGATTCAGCTGTGGGCAGGGTCGGAGGTCGGCTACACGCCCACCATGGTGGTGGGCTATGGTGGTCTTTCGGGCGAGTACTACTGGTACCATCACACCAAGGTCCACGAGAACCAGCGGTTCCGTACGTTCGTCCCACCGTTTGCCTACGAGCCAAGGTCACGCCGCCGAATGCACGCGGACGAAGATGACTGGAACCACTTCGACATCGCACGACTGTGCAAGCAGCTCAGCGACGCAGGGGTACTCCTCAACCTGGGTGCCCACGGTCAGCGGGAAGGCCTGGGAGCCCACTGGGAGCTGTGGATGTTCGTCCAAGGGGGTATGACGCCCCTGCAAGCGATTCGAGCCTGTACCCTCAACGGGGCCCGCTATCTTGGCCTCGACGCTGACATAGGATCGATAGAGCCGGGCAAGCTGGCCGATCTGGCGGTGATAGAGGGTAATCCGCTGGAGGACATCAGATTGACAGAGAAGGTGCGCTATACGATTGTCAACGGCCGCATCTACGAAGCCGCAACCATGAACCAGATTGGCAACCATCCAGAGGAGCGCAAACCCTTCTTCTGGGAGCGCTAGCCATCATACAGGGTCATCCAACCAGAAGGCGCTGTCCCAGCTGAGCGCTCTCGACGACCGTCTGGAACACTCGAAGATTGTGCAACTCTTCGGCCACGGTTCCCCCGCTGTAGTCGGCCGATCCTCCTACCGCTTCCAGAAAATGCTGCATCTCTCGCAGGAAGTTGGCTTCGTAGCTGTAGTTGGACAGATCCTCTGTTCCCGGAATGCTTCCGACCTGGCTCTCTTTTGATGCCTCTGACGAAGTGAATCTGCGGCTCGCCTCGAGGGCTTCATGCCAGTCTGCGGCCTGCGAGAAGGGAAGGTAGCTGGTGATCCCGGTAGTCCCTTCGAAAAGCCGAACCTCTGCCTGGTTCTGGTGCCATTCAATGGTTCCCGCCTCACCGGCCAGGCGCACGTGTCGCCCCACCGTCCCTTGCTCGATGACGTCGTGATGGAAGATTCCCTCGGCACCCGCTTCGAAAGTCAGCAGAATGTCATGGCTGTCTGGTCCCTCGATTTCAAGGGAGCTGAGTTTGCTGAAGCGGGCATATACGGATTCTACGGGTCCAAGCCACCACTGGATGGCGGCCAGCTCGTGCAAGAGCATGTCCATGCCGGCCCCGCCCAGTGTGACGTCACTCGCGTAGAAGCTTCGATAGTCCTCGTAGGGGTGCCAGTCAGGAAGATAGTTTCCCAGGCTGAATTCCAGGTAGAGCGGCTTTCCGATTCGCCCGGCAACGATCGCATCCCGAATGATACGAAAGGGCGGATAGTAGCGCATCGTGTGGCTGATGCCGAGCACGGAGGGATATTGGGTGCCTGACGCAAGTGTCTCGAGTAGCTTCGGGTCGTAGACGAAAGGGACCTCGGCAAAGACGTGGAGCTCGCGCTTGACCGCCTCCTGGACGTAATCGTCGTGGAAAGCCGGTGGGGTCGAAATGACCATCACGTCCGGTCTCTCTTCCAGCGCCTCCTCGAAGCGCGTGTAAGCGGGGATATCGAATTCGGAGGCCGCCTCCTGGCTGCGGTCTTCGCGAGGCTCGTGCAGGATGACTGAGCCAGGCTCCAGCGCCGTCAGGTCGCGAAGCCGCCGCCTTCCCATGGACCCTGCCCCGATTACCAGTATCTTCACAGTGACCCACCTTACACCGAAGGTGTTATTGCGTGTAGCCCAGGAACTTATAGCTGCATTCCCACTTTCCTTCAGTGTCTGCTTAGCCCCGCCACTGGCTGCGCCGGATCGTACAGGAAAGAAACTTCGCGTCAGGGCGTGGCGGCGGTCTCCAGGCCGCCGTGCATCGAGCCAAAGGCTCGAAGGAAGAGGACCTTCGGCCTGGAGACCGAAGCCACGTTTGCGAGACTGGATCGGGCTTCATTGCTTCGGTATCCTGGACTTACAATCACAATGGGTTTCTGGAGGCTCGACCGTCGTGAGGTACCCAGAGGGCGAATCTTGAAGAAGAAGCTTTATCTACTCGCGCTGTTTCTCCTACCGACTCTCGTGTTCTTCAGCCTAAGCCGGTTCTGGCAAGAGTTAGAGCCGCCCACGTCCGTACAGCTCGAGATCACCGTTATCGATGAGGCAACCGGAGCCCCGATCCCAGGTGTGAAGGTTGCGATTCTGGACTGGGCTACGAGAACCGAACAGAAGTCAGAGGAGACCAACCTGCAAGGGAGAGTGCTCTTGCAGTTGGGTCCCGGCCAATATTGGCTGACCGCGGACCACGCCGACTATCTCTCCGGCGAGACCGGCGTGAGCCTGGACCCGGCGAAAGCGAGGCTCGACAAGACGTTGATCTTGAGAGGCGTGTCGAGAGTGACTGGAACCCTGAAGAACCAGAACGGCGCGGCGGTAGCTGACGTTCTCTAGAATTTTTCTCAAACACACGAAGATCTTCGTTGACATATACGAAGATCTTCGTGTAGACTCTTATTCCATGAGGAGAACAGACACGATCCAACCTAAGATCCCACGCCCTACGCCGGCCGAGCTCGAGATTCTGCGGGTCCTCTGGAAACGGGGGCCTAGCACCGTTCGAGAAGTGCAGACCGAGCTCAGCCGCAGTCGCCCTACCGGCTATACCACGGCGCTCAAGTTCTTGCAGATCATGACGCAGAAGGGTTTGGTCCGAAGGGATGAGAGCCAGAGAACCCACATCTATCGAGCCAGCCTGCCCAAGGAGGAGACCCAGCATCATCTGGTGTCGGATCTGTTAGAGCGGGCATTTGAGGGTTCCGCAGGGCGACTTGCCGCGCATGCCCTATCGACGCACAAGGCTTCACCTGAGGAGTTGAAGGAGATCCGAAGGCTTCTGGACGAGCTTGAAGGAGGACAGGATGAGCATTCTTAAACCGCTTTTCACGCTGCCGATTTTTCAGGCCCTGGGATGGACGCTGATTCATTTCATCTGGCAGGGGACTCTGGCGGCCTTGTTTCTTGGAATCGCGTCAATCTGTTTCCAAGGATCGAGGGCTACGGTGCGTTACGGACTGAGCTGTGTCGTCTTGTTGCTGATGTTCGTCCTTCCCTTGTCGACCCTCTGGTCGCTGTATCCATCCACATCGTCTGGTTGGGATCCAGGAGCTTCTGGTTTCGCAATTGCTGTCGAGCCGGGCATGGTACGACCCGTTGACTCCGGAAGCGAAGAGGTCGCGGTACTTTCCTGGAACTCCCCCTGGGGTGTCTGGCGAGAACGAGTCTATGAGGTACTTGTCGTGTCACGTCCCTGGTTCATCTTGCTCTGGTCGCTTGGTGTTTTCTGCCTCTCCCTGCGTCTGGCTGGTGGCTGGGTCTATGCCCAGAGACTTCGTAAGCGAAACGTCGAGCCGGCGAGTCAGCAGCTCAGGAGCATATTGGTACGGCTCGCCCAACGCGTTGGGGTCAAGCAAAGGGTCGAACTTCTGCGGTCGAGTCTGGCCACAATACCGACTGTCCTCGGCTGGCTCCGTCCCGTCATCCTGCTCCCAACCTCCGCATTGACCGGACTTTCCCCTGCCCATTTGGAAGCAATTCTACTCCACGAGCTGGCCCACATCCGTCGCCTGGATTACCTCGTCAATCTGCTGCAGACCATCGTCGAGACACTGCTCTTCTACCACCCTGCTGTCTGGTGGGTTTCTCGCCAGATTCGCATCGAGCGGGAAAACTGCTGTGATGACGTCGCCGTGGGTATCCTGGGAGGCAGTTGGGACTACGCCACCGCGCTCACTCGAATGGAAGAGCTGCGGGCAGAGACCGGTGTTCTGGCAATCGCCGCTTCCGGAGGCTCGCTCCTGGATCGGATCCGCCGCCTGGTGGTCCCATCCCCCACACGTCCCAGCTCCACCAGTTGGGTTGGAGTCACGCTGGCCCTGGCGGTGCTTGCCATCGTCGGGGTCACGCTGCATGCCGCGCTTCCAGCCAATCCGTCCGAGTCAGAAGAAAAGACGATCTCGTCGGAAAGGAAACTAGATCCCCAGTTTGAACAGTACATGCTCAGCCTGCGGCAAACGGACATGGGGGACTGGGAGGCGAGAAGGCAAGTGGCCGAGGACTTTATCCGGAACAATCCGGATCATCCACGAATCGGCGGGGTGTACGTGCAAGTTCTCCAGTCTCTGTCCTTCAGCGATCCAGCCACAGCGATTGAATTGGCCGATCGTCTTTTGGCAGATCCGAACACTGATCCCAGATATCGCTCCCACTTCTATACGGCAAAGTTTCGGTCCTACAAGACGATGGGAGACACTGAGGCTGCCACCCAACTGGCGCGTCACGTCCTGGCGAACGAGGATGACTACAGCATCATACACACGGCTGCCTCCTACGACGAAGAGAATGCTCTGGCCTATATTGAGAAGGCTCTGGAGCGGGCAGAGGAAGCGGGTGCCTCGGGACAGTTTCGAGGTCTTCTCCATGGGTGGTACGGTCACTACCTGGCGAAGGAAGGGCGACATGAGGAGGCGGTCCAAAATGCCCTCAGGGTGATTGAGCTGACGGAGGAGCGCCTGCAGAAAGCAGAGACAGGTGAGGGCAGGGTGATCCACACGCCCAAGTTCATTCGAGGAGAATTGGCGAGCTCCCATTTGGCGGCAGCCGATTACTTTGCTGAGACCCAAGACCCCGAAAGGGGGATCCCTCACCTGGCGAAGTCCGAGGAGTTGGATCGTGAGGCTTCTCTTGTTGATCCGGGGGGACGAGGCGACCGAGTCGAAACGATCCGCGGCCGCATCCTTGAGAGGTTGGGACGAACGGAGAAGGCCCTCGACAGCTACATCAATTCCTACGCTGCCAAGATGGATCCCAAAGTCTTGGAGAAGATCGAAGGGCTGAGCCAGCAAACCGGGATCTCACTCCTGGAAAGCCTTCGTCGTGTCGACCAGAAGCGGGCGAGCGGTCCGCCTTTCAAGCCCTTCGAACTGCAAACGCTCGATGGAGAGACCCGCAAGCTGAGTGACTACAATGCCGAGGTCCTCCTGATCACCTTCTTCTTTCCCCGCTGCGGACCCTGCAGCGACGAAGCTGTCTATCTCGAAAGTCTCTACCGAAAGTACAAGGATCAGGGCCTGGAGATCGTAGCTCTCAACACGAATCCGGAACAGACCCGAGAGGTTGCGAAGTGGCAGGCAGAGGGTCGATACACATTTCCGATCCTGGTGGGTGCCACTCGTGAGTTCCTGAAGTCCAACTATAACTTCCCGCCTCGCCCGGGACGATATGCGGCACACCTCCTGCTCAACCAACAACGTAAGACGGTCTTTCGCCACATGATGGAGAGGCCCGCGCAGGAAGGAGCCCTGGAGTCGGAGGTTCGGGAGCTGCTGGGCCTGAACCAGGGTCGGGAGGATGTCCTGATCGCGGAGATTCGCTTTGAAGGAAACACCGTCTTCACCGATGAAGAGCTAGTCCGGGCCTTACAATTGGTCAAGATAGGGCAATTCTATGTCCCCGAGAAACTCGAGTACGACGTTCAAGTCAACCTACTGGACGAGTACCGAGATCAGGGTTACGTCTTTGCCAAGGCCGGGAAAGCTGAACTGGTGGCGGTTGCAGGCGAGGAGACAGTTGGGCGGCCCCACCGGCTGACGATTCCGATCCAGGAGGGATCTCAATACCGCTATGGAAGTTTCGAGCTGGAGGGTGCAAAGGCTCTCGCAGTCGACAGTCTATTGGAGATCTTTGCGATCACTCCTGGAGAAGTCGTCAGCTACCCGACACTGAAAGCGTCGAACGAGGAGCTGAAGAGGACCTACTGTCGACAGGGCTACCTGGACATGGAGCCGATTCCTGAGATGAAGCCCGATCACGAGAGCTATGAGGTGGGAGTAAGGATCCATCTCGAGGAGGGAAGGCAATACATACTCGGACAACTGTCGCTCCTCGTGGACCCGCCACAGTTCTTGGAAGACGACCTTCGGCCGTCCTTGCCATTGTTGGAAGGAGAAGTCTTCAACTGCGATCTTCTGGACCTGTCCGTCCTTCGGCTCAAGAGGTACTTCAGGATGGTGGAATACGATATGGTCAAGCATCCCGAAACCGGAAGGGTCGACGTCACGATGAATCTGGCAAATCCATTTGGTACAGGGTAGTAAGGGTCTCCAAGCCGCCGCGCTTCGAACCTTTGGCTCGAAAGTGGAAGACTTCGGCCTGGAGACCGAAGCCACGTTTCGTTCTACGCCGATCACTATCGATGAGGGTTCAGCCCAGTTTCAGGTTAGTCCCGCCCCCGGCTGCGAGCCGGATCATTCAGGAAGAAAGTTTGGTTGGCTGGAACCCACGAACATCGATAGTACCTTGTCCGATGTAGGATGGGCACTCCTGCCCGTCAAGGACACCGACGGGCAAGAGTGCCATCCTACGCCGGTCACTGCTCGATGAAGTTTCAGGTTAGGTTAGTTCAGCCCCCAGCTGTGAGCCGGATCATTCGAGAAAGAAACTTCGGTCGGGCATAGGAAAGATTCTGCTGTTGTCCAGCTCTTTCCTCGGAACTGGGGCTCATGCTGCTGACAAGTCAAGTCGTTCGCGGCTCTGCCGGACTTGGCTTCGTAAAACTGGCAGTTCTCCCCCGTTTGCGACACCGTCCGGGGACAGGAAACGTGCGACGTTCAGACGTTTCGACGTGCGACGAATTCTTGATGTTTCAGCTCAGTGGCGTGAACGGAAGAGCGGCGATCACTCGTAGCGGAGGGCGTCGATGGGAGAGATCAAGGCCGCTTTTCGAGCTGGATAGATGCCAAAGATCAGACCCACTGACGCTGAAACTCCGACTCCCAGCAGGATGGAGGGCGCCGTGATAATGGTTGGCCATCCGGCATAGGCAGAAACGCTCTTGGAGATGGCGTATCCGAGGAGGATACCCAGGGTAGCGCCGCTCATGCTGATGGCAATCGCTTCCAGCAGGAACTGGCGGCTGATGTCTCGCCGGCGGGCGCCCACTGCTCGCCTTAGGCCTATCTCATTGGTGCGTTCCAGGACCGACGCCAGCATGATGTTCATGATGCCGATGCCTCCGACCAGGAGCGATATCGAGGCGATCGCACCCATCACCAGATTGAAGATGCGTTGGGTCTGGCGGCTCTGCTGTAGGAGCCTCTCCGGGACCACCATGGAGAAGTCATCGATCTGGTTGTGCATGCTTCCCATCATGCTGGATATGATCGCTGCCTGTTCCGGTAGGTCTGCCCCTTCGGGAATCTGAACCACGATCTCATCCAGTTCGTCGTCCACCGGATCGAGCTCGAACTTACTTAGCAGGGTCTCCAACGGGATGTAGATGTCGTTGTTCACATTGTCGATCTTGACGCCCTCAAACTCGTTTTCATCGATCGCCTGGTCGGCTAGCACGCCAATGACGGTAAACCACAGTTGGTTGATCTTGACTTGCTCTCCCAGGGCCTGATTCAGACCGAAAAGCTTCCGCCGTGCCACCGTTCCAAGGACGCACATCTGCTGCAGTGCGAGGCCGTCCAGCGGAAGGAAGAAGGAGCCTTCACGGATTTCCAGGTTGTTGGTATGGGGATAGTAGGCTTCGACCCCGAAGACTTTCGAATCACTCTTCCCCAGCGAGGAGGCGATCTGGTAAGTCTTCAATTGCCGCTTTCCCAGCAGCTCGGTGCCTTCAGGAAGAGCCTTTCCAAGTGCCTCCAGGTCTTGTAGCGATAAGCCTGGAGAATCCTGCCGAATGATCTTCAACTCCTCAGACTCGAAGTCCTTGGCTCCGATGATGATGTTCCTGAGTCCCATTTTCTGGATCAAAGAGAGGGCTTCACTCTCGGCTCCGGCTCCGATGGAGAGCATCGATAACACGGCCGCCACTCCGAAGATCATCCCAAGCATCGTCAGGATGGTGCGAAGCTTATGACGGATCAGGTTGAAGAACGCGATCCTTATCGATTCGCTGAGAAACATCGGCTAGAAAATGGCGAAACGCCGCCGCTGAGTCGCCGCACTGGGTGCGTTGAAGTCGGGCAGATGCAGGCCTTCATCCTCGTAAGGGTGACGTAAGCAAACTTCGACGCCCTCAGAGAGGCCCGCTACAACGTAGAATCCGTGGTCGCTATCCAGGATGTCGATCTCCTTTTCGACGTACTTTTCGTTCTCACGGAGAAAGACGACAAAGGTGTCGTCCTTCTTGAGCACGGCGCTCTTGGGGAGAACCAGGGCGTCTGCCTGCTGTCCCACCTCGATCTGGGCTGTGATCTTCATGCCTGGTTTCAGCCTGCTGAGGGTTTCCGGTGCCACTTCGAGACCTACCTCGCAGCTGAAGTACTTTCTTGGGTCCTTTTGATCGCGCTGTTTCGCGATCTTGTCCACCTTCTCGATCGTGCCCTCAAAGACCTCTTGTGGAAACGCTTCGAGGCGCACCTGGACCTTCTTGCCCTTCTTGACCCCCCTTATGTGGTTCTCGAGCACGTCGATCTTTCCTCGAAAGCTGTTCACGTCCGCGATCTCGACTAAAGGCCGACCCGGCCAGATTTCGCTTCCAACACTGGGGGTAAACCACCAGAATCGCTGATGCAGGACCACGCCGCCGACGGGGGCCTTCAGCTCCAGAGAAGAAAGCGTTTCCTCGGCCGGCTTCATCTCAGTCTGAGCCTTGGTCTGGTCAACCTTCAAGATTCTCAAATCCGCTTGCGAAAGGTGCGCCTGAATTTCCCGCTTCTCCTCAGAAGTCAGCTTCCTATAGCGCGCCAGGGCTGCACTCATGACGGATTCCTGGATCTCCCAACGGGAGAAGATATCCTCATCCTTACGGATCTGATTGGTGGTATATCCCAGTTCCAGCTGGGCGGCCTCCAGATCCTGTGCCAAAGACTGCTGTTGACCAGTGGCCTGCGTATTCGACTTCTCAATCAGGTGGTCTTGAGCACTGAATGCATTCTGGCTTGTCTCCAGGGCCATCAACGCGTCTGACTGATCGAAGGCAACCAGCAACTCACCGGGTTCCACAATCTTGCCCTCGTCGACGAGCCAGGCAATCTTGAGGGAGCCGGTGCGAACCCTGGGAGCAGACATCGGAGTCATTTGCAGACCTGTCAACTCGCCATCCCCCTTGACCAGAATAGCGTAGTCCTGGCGTTGAAGCTTGAGGACGGGAAGTGGATCTTCTTCCACCGGAGACAGGTAGGATGAGAGCCAGTCGCTCGGGACGCTTCCGAAATAGAAGCCGGCGAAAACCAACGCCACAATCGTCAAAATGACCAGGATTCTAAACATGGATGCCAGCCCGTTCCGTACCACCGGAAGCGGTGTCGCGGTAGATATCTCAGGTTCCGGAGATGCCGGAGACCTCGTCCCCTTCTACCAGACCCCTCTTTACCAATGCCACAACGCCGTTGTTCTGGCCCAGCTCGACTTCTCGCCGGACCGGTCCTTCTTTCCCTTTCACCCAGACGTAGGATTTGTCTCCCTCGGTCTTGATCGCCGCAAGCGGTACAGCCAAGGCGCCTTCGAATCGGTCGATCACAACCTGGAGTCGCGCCGCCATGCCCGGCCGCATTCGTACCAGATCCACCTGGTCCAGCTAGACCGTTACCTCCAGCACCTTCACGGGACGGTCGAAGCTGGCCTTTTGGAACAGATTGGCCATCTTGGAAATCTCGCCACGGAAGGTCTGATCCGGGATCCCATCGAAGTTCACGATCACCTTTTGACCCAGACGGATCCTGCCCGCGTCGATCTCCGCAACACGACCCGCCACCTTGAGAGATTTCAGGTCTGGGAGAGTCATGATCGTATCCCTTTTGTAGGCATCGTCACCAACGCGCTTTTTCCGCCCCTGCCGGTTGACCTCGAACAGGACCGTCCCAGCCATCGGGGCCTTCACTGTCGTTGCCTCAATCGCCTTCTTGTTATCGGCGATTCGACGCTGGTACAGACGCTGCGCATCCTTGAGCACCTGCAACTGCAACCGGGTGGCTTCGGCTTCTGCGATACGCCTTTGCTCGAGCAGTTCGACTCGTTTCCGGGACAGGACCACTTCGTGCTCGGCCTTTCTGACCTCGAGTATCGACTGGAACTCACGCGCCTGACGCAGCT
>JAKZYH010000255.1:0-12234 GCA_047514575.1 Acidobacteriota bacterium
CCGGCTACGGCGGGTGTGGACCCGAAGGGAGAGTCGTGCCGTGATGGCTCAGATTCAACAGCTAGCCAGGAGCTCGGATCTCCAGATCAAGAGCTTCGTCCCGCTCGAAAGAGTCGAAAGCCGCTTCTATCAGGAGTATCCCCTTCAGATCTCGCTGGAAGGGAACTTCCACAATCTTGGGCACTTTCTCGAGAAGGTGGGCCAATGTGAAGAGATCATCAACGTTTCGAACCTCGCGATCAGAAGGGTGAACGGAGATCCGCTCCCGGGAACCAGTCTCCAGGCCAAGATGACCGCCTCGACCTTTGTCCTGAAAGATTCTGGATCTGATCCAGAGAAGGAGGCAGATTGAGCTTCTTCGTAATTCCGCTGCTGGCCATGGCCCTTGCTTGTGGCCAAGTGGCTCAAGCTCAAAAGTACGACTCCCGGGGGAAAAGGGATCCCTTTTTTCGGCTACAGGCTGAGACGGGGTCCCATCAGGACCCCTTGACCGAAGCTCCGCTGCAAATGGAGCCTGACACCCTTGCGGCGCTCACGATTGAACAGGTCTCGGTGGCAGGCCTGGCCTTCCGTGGACGCACGCAATTGGCGCTCCTCAAAGGCAATGGGCCCCGCACCTACCTAGCCCCCATCGGCAGCAAACTTCGGGATGGTGAGGTCCTCGAATTCTCTCCCGCTTCAGTCACGTTCATCCGGCGAGAGGACGCTCTTAGAGTCGTAAAATGGGTCGTCCAGCCATCCCCAAGAAAGCACCCGTCTTCAACAGCTGAGCGCCCCTCGCACTCCCAGACCAACGACGAAAAGATCGGGGCCGTCCGCGAGAGCTTGGGACCAAAGGCGACTGCTAGGCTTGTCTCTCTCAAACTGGTAGAGGCTTCCCTGTCAGACTTTTTCAGGGTCGTCTCCGAATTGGACGATCTGAATCTCTTGATCGATCCCGATATTGAAGGAACGCTGACTCTGCACGTCCAATCGGTACCCTTGCCCGAGATACTCGAGGCGGTCCTGAACAGCTACGGACTGGAGAAGACCACTCTCGGAAGAATCGAGCGAATCTCCAAAAGGGAGACCCGAGATTCCGAGAGAAAGGCGAAGCAACTCCTGGAGAAGACCGAGCCGCTGGAGGAACAGATCGTCACCCGTGCGAAACAGCTCAACTACACCTCCGGCAAGGAAATCGTCAACATCTTGAAAAATCACCTCTCGAAACGGGGTCAGCTCCACCTGGACGAACGAACCAACACCCTGATCATCACTGACATCGCCGATAAGGTAGAACAGATTGACGGCCTCGCAGCCAGGCTCGATGAACCCGAACTGCAGGTCGAGATCGAGGCAAGAATCATCCAAGCCAGCACCAGTTTCGTCCGCGAGATGGGCACTCGGCTGGGGCTGTTCCTGGGGTCACCAGGGAGTGCTATTCGAGGGACGTTGAACGTCACAGTGCCGGCTCAGCAGCCCCTGGCGACCGCCGGTATCACGATCGGCCAGATGCTGAATACGACGCTACTGGACGCAATGCTTTCGGCCGCCGAGACCAGAGGTGAGGTGCGGATCCTCTCGAGGCCCAGGGTAAGCACCCTGAGTAATTCGGAAGCGATCATCACCCAGGGAGCTAGAATCCCGATCCCAGTCCAGGAAAACTTCACCACCACAGTGCGATTCGAAACCGCGGCCCTGCGACTCGTCGTCACTCCGACTGTTACGCGAGAAGATACGATTGTTCTGAAGATCAGAGTAGAGAATAATGTTCCTGACTTTACGCGCACGGTCCTGGGGATACCGACGATCCTGACGAGCGAGTCACAAACGGTAGTGCTCCTTCCCAACGCCGGAACCACGGTGATCGGAGGAATCTACCTGGAAACGGAGCGAGAGCAACAGCAACAGGTGCCCGGCCTGGGCAAGATTCCGATTATGGGGGTTCTGTTCAGGAGAAACTTCCGGCAGCGGGAAACCCAGGAGATCCTGTTTTTCATCACAGCCAGAATCAGAGAGACCCTTGGATAACTTTTCACAGCGATATCAACGTTTGCTCGAGAAATTTCAAGACCTCGACCTCGAGGGACTGATCGTCACGCACCCTCCGAACCTCAACTATCTCTTCAATTTCTCTGGGACCAGCGGACTCGCCTGTTGCATGGATGGAGAGGCTACCCTCCTGGTCGACTCCCGTTATCTGGAACAAGCTCAAGCATCCGCTGTCAACTGTGAGGTACGCCTCATAGCGTCGTCGGCCCTTACCGCGCTTAGAGGACTGCTGGAGGGGACCCGGACTCTCCACAATCTGAAGAGGGTCGGGATCGAGGCGCAGCACTTGTCCCACGAATCTTTCCTGGAGATGGATTCGTGGGGATCGCAGATTGATTGGATCCCGTCCTCTAACCTGGTCGAGGAGCTCCGCATGATCAAGTCCAAGAACGAGGTGACCTTGATGCGGAATGCATTCGAGATCGCCCAGACGGGTTACGGTTGTTTCCTGGACCAGATCAAGCCAGGATATTCAGAGGTCCAGCTGGCAGGACTCCTGGAGTTCGAGCTTCGGAAGGCGGGTGGTGAAGGCATCTCTTTTGAGACCATCGTCGCTTCCGGACCACGTTCTTCCCTGCCCCACGGGGTGGCCTCCACCAGGGTCCTGCAGGAGAAAGAGATCTTACTCTGCGATTTTGGGGTACGCCATTGTGGTTACAGCAGCGATCTGACGCGAGTCCGTATCCCTGAAAAGATCTCGCAACCGGAAATCTACGACATCGTGCGGGCAGCATGGCAGGCAGCGTTGGACGCGATTCGGCCCGGTGTTCCCGCCTCCGAGATCGATGCTGCGGCTCGCCAGGTCATCGCGGAGCACGGCTACGGAGATTACTTCGGCCACGGCACAGGCCACGGCCTGGGACTGGAGGTACACGAGCTACCCGCCATCTCCTCGCGCAGCAGCGCGCAGCTGGAGCCGGGGATGGTATTTACAGTGGAGCCAGGAATCTATCTGCCCGGCCGCTATGGGATCCGGATCGAGGACGTGGTCGTGGTTACCAAAAATGGCTACTCCCTGCTCTCCGACGCTGAGAAGTGAGAGCACTGAGGCGGAAGCACCTAACACGGCGGGTTGTCGGTACGGGGGACCCACCCCTTCTGAGGCTATGAATCTCATCCGACGAAGCTCCCTCCTGGCCTGCCTGGGACTCTCGCTGCTCATCTTCCCGTTCCTGCACTCCCAGATCGACACTGGCACCATTCTGGGAACGGTCGCGCTACCGGATGGATCGCCGATAAACAACGCCCAGGTGACCGTTCGGCGCGTGGACACCAACGAAACGGTCGAACTCCTCAGCAACCGAACCGGGGATTTCCGGCGCGACGGACTCCGGGTAGGAAGATATCAAATCGTCGTCCGCTCGGAGGGATTCCGGACCGCGGTCCTCAGCGATCTGGTTCTGCTCGTGGGACAATCTCTGCGAGCGGATTTCCAGCTCCAGAAAGGGGCGGCGACCGATCAAACGGTGAGCCAGGCTGAGGCTGCTCTATCGGGAGAAGGAAGGACGGATGTGGGGCAGGTCATCGACCAGGAGAAACTCGATTCCTTGCCGGTCAGCACCCGCGACATCACCAAGCTGGCAGGGCTGGCGGCTGGGGCTACTCCCTCTGCGGCAAACCGGGGCAACGTCCAGGTCATGGGAATGAGATTCAAGGACAATTTGACCTACATAGATGGCACCCTCTTCACCCACGGCGATGGCGAGACCTCGTTCAAAGCCAGCACCGATGCCCTGCAGGAATTCGATGTGAAGACAGGCCTCTATTCAGCCGAGTACGGAGTCCGCCCAGGAGGACAGATCACGGCGGTGACCAGAAGCGGAACCAATGAGATCCATGGCAACCTGTACTGGTTTCACAGGAACGACAATCTGGACGCTCGGAACTTCTTCGAGCAGCGAAAGGCTGAGTTCAAGCGCAATCAGCTGGGTGCCACGCTGGGCGGTCCTATCCTGGTTCCAGGCCTGGTGGATGGCAGGGACCGGGCATGGTTCTTCCTCTCCTACCAATTCAGATCGATTCGGGAGACCAGACCCCTGACCGGGGTCGTCCCCACTGAGGCAGAGAAGCGAGGCGAGTTTTCTTCCTCGATTTTGGATCCCTCGACAGGAGACCCTTTTTCAGAAAACCGGCTTCCTGAGCAGCGCATGGATCCGGTGGCGAGGAAGCTGCTCCCCTTCTGGCCGTCGCCCAATACTCCAGGGGCCTTGAACTACACGAGCACCGATTCCACGGCGAATATCGATAACCCGCAGTTCATCTCCCGGCTGGATCTCAATACCTCTGACAGCAGTCACTGGTCCGGTCGTTTCATCTGGGATTCCAGTCCCCAGGTATCCACCCATCCCTTCAACGCCTTCTCCGCAGTCCAACCCCTACGAACCTACGGCCAGTCCATCTCCAACACCCGGACCTTTGGAAGCCGTCTGACGAATTCAACCAGCGTCCACTGGTTCTACCGTCCGTACATTGCCGGTCCATCCAACCCCAAAGCCGAGATAGTGCGGAACCTGGGCATCCCCGAGCTTCTGGAAAGTGCAGTGGATCGCAGTGGCGTTCCGCGCATAGTCATCCAGGGTTTTACGGGAATCGGCGACTCCGGCGCCCTGGGTCATGCCAACCTCGGCAACTGGCAGGCCAAGGACGAGCTTTCCCTGTCCAAGGGTAGCCATACGCTGGGAGGAGGGATCGAATTTCGCCAGCACTATAACTTCTATGTAATGGAGCGCCGTTCCAGATTCGAGTTCTTCGACCGGTACAGCGGCAACTCCTTCGCCGATTTTCTGCTGGGCCATCCGGTTCGGACCGAGCTGGGGGGAGAAGATTTCCGCGGAAACTTCCACCAGAACAGCTTCTACTTCTACGCCAAAGACGTCTGGAGGGCGACGCAGCGGCTGACCCTTACCCTGGGTTTGCGTTACGAGCTGCGGCTCCCCTGGCGGGACAAGCGGGGCTTCATGGCCAACTTCGACGTCTTCAGTGGCCAGTTGGTACCTCCTCTGCTGGTTGAAGAACCCGCCCCACCCGAAACCGGCCGCTTCGAACCCGGGTATCCCTTGGTCAGATGGCACCGGGCATCAGCGGTTCTGCCCCGGTTGGGGATTTCGTTTCGGATCACGGAACGGACAGTGCTCAGGACTGGATATGGGATCTATTCCAACGAGCCCGATCTGAACATGGTCCAGGAGATGGCCAAGAATCCCCGTCCGGGAGCACAGCGGCTGGCCTTCCTGGCTCCTCTGGATCGGGCTACCCTGAGCTTATCCAGGCCTTTTCCAGAAGAACTGAGGGACTCGGCGGCTCCGAACCACTCTGGCCTGGAAACCCCCCTTCCTCTTGCAGCCACTCACGCTTGGGGACTCAGCCTTCAGCACCAGCTGGCCTCGGACCTTCTACTGAACTTGGGTTACCTGGGGTCGCATTCGTCCAACCGGCTGGAGACTGTTTCCCTGAACGATGCGAGTCCCGGGCCAGGGGATCGGAAGCAACGGCGCCCCTACCCTGATCTACAAACCGTCGAGATTCCCTTCGCGGATGCCGATGCCTGGTTCCACGGCCTGCAGATCCAGCTGGAAAAGAGGCCTGACCGGTGGGGTCTGTCGGCCCTGGTGGGCTTTGACTGGTCCCGCCAGATCGATTCCGGGGGTGGCTACCAGGGTCCACCCTCTCGACGAAGATTCCGTTCGCGCAACATGCCGCTGACAGCGAATCGGGCCCTTTCCGAATTCCATGTACCCAGACGATTGGTCTTGACCATGGGCTACGATCTGCCCTTCGGAAGCGGGCGGACCTTTTTTTCCCGGGGTTCAATCTCCAGGGTGTTGGGTGGCTGGTCGCTCCGAGGGATCGCCAACCTCCAGGAGGGCGCCTGGTTCACCGTCTACCTGCCCGGAGATCCCCTGGACACGGGCTCCTACCACTCCCAGTGGCCCGACCGGATCCGAGATCCCAACCTACCCGACTCCCAGCGCACTCCTTCCCGATGGTTCGACACAGAAGCCTTTCGCTCCCCCGAAGAACACCAATACGGCAATGCGGGTCGAAGCTCTGTCCAGGGACCTGGTGTGATCAACCTGGACGTCTCGCTGCGCCGCACTTTTCATCTCCAGGACACCAGAAGGGTGGAGCTGCGTCTGGAGGCCTTCAACGCCACCAACCGTCCCAACTTCCTGCTTACGGGAAGCTCCAGAACCGGCGAGTTCGGGACATCAGACTTCGGGGCTTTAGGTAGAGCACAACCGGCCCGACAGCTCCAGTTGGCTATCAAGTTCTACTTCTAGTCTCTGGCTTGAAGAGGTCGCACGTCCTTGAAGAGGTCGCACGTCTGAACGTCCGAACGTCGCACGTCCCAGGCCAGCTTTCGGCTTGCTGAACCCAGGTGGACCTCGTCAGGCTGGCGGCAATCAAAGCACGGATCCATAGCGGGGGGGGTAGCGGTAGTCCGAGGCACCAATCTTGGTTTCGGAACCCTCGGTATCGTGGTAGGCGACGATCGCGAGATCATCGCCGTCATTGTTCCAAATAATGCGGCGCTTGCGGCCCTTGACGGCTGGTTGGGCACTCCCCGGAGATTTGGAGCTCTGAGAGGAACATCCCAGCAGGCCGCTTGCTGCCGTCACCGCCGTCGTCGTCTTCAAGAAATCCCGTCTATCTTGCATACATCACCTCGCTTGGCTTTACCTTGAAGTTTCCCATTGTAATCACCCTCCGACAAATGCTTTAACGGCCTACTACTACACCCTGCCCGATGGAAACGGGTTCGGCGGAACCCGCTTCATCGCAGGGAGCAGGTTCCGGCTGATTGCGCGCCGAAAACAGCTGATCGACTGGCAGGCCTCCTGTCGATCTAGCTTTGGGGGTGACGACTACTGATGACCCAGGACAAGAGTCGTCGGAGCTTCTTTCTTGTAGAATTCGATTCATGCCAGGCATCGTGACATGTGTCCACTCCCGAGCCGCCGAAGAAGGGGCTAGGGTACTGGAGGCGGGAGGCAATGCCTTCGATGCCGCCGTCACGACGGCCTTTGTGCAGATGATCGTGAGCCCGTTCAGCTGCGGTCTGGGTGGCATGATCTCCGCCCACGTCTGGGCTCCCTCGAAGGGAGAGCATCGGATCATCGATGGTTGCGTTCGTGCCGGGTCACGGGTCCGGGAGAGCATGTGGGCCCAGGACTACCTGGGCGAAGCCGCCTTGAGCGGGAGCAGCCTGTTCCAGGACCACCGCAGCACCCTGGGATATACCTCTATCTGCACGCCCGCCACGGTGTCCGGCCTGGCCGAGATCCACCGGCATTATGGCACCCTGCCGTGGTCGGACCTCCTTCGACCGGCCGTGGAAATCGCTCGTAAGGGCTTCGCGCTCACGCCCCAGTTGGCGAAACTGTTCGGAGGTCAGGAGAAGCAGGTCGAACCGGACGCTCTTGCTCGGATCCGGGCTAACCCCGAGTGCAGCCGGATCTATCTGCATCCCGATGGATCTCCCTTCCGAGAAGGCGAGATCCTCCGTAGTCCCGACTACGCCGCGACCCTGGAGCGGCTTGCGACCCACGGTCCCGGGGATTTCTATCGGGGAGAGCTCGCCCGGGAGGTCTGGCAGGACCTGGAAGAAAACGGCGCCTTCGTGACTCGCCAGGACCTGGAATCCTACCAGCCACGCTCCTATGCTCCCCGCTCTTCCCCATACCGGAACTTTGAGGTCTTCTCCAATGATCCGCCGGGAGCAGGGTATCTGCTTCAAGAAGCGCTCAACGTGCTGGACGGTCTGGACCTGTCCCGGCTCGAGCATGGCGGCCCCGAGTACCTGAGCTACATGGCATCGACGCTTCAATTAGTGGATCAGGACCGAAGGGATTTCCTGGGCGATCCGGAGGTCGTAGGGGAAGAACCCGGGAGGGTCCTGATCTCCCGGAAGAGAGCCGAGGAGCTGCGGAGTGCCGTCCTGGAGGGCGTGGTCGGGAAGACGACGCCAGATCATGAACCGCCTGACACGACCCACCTGACGGTGGTGGACCGGGACGGCAATGTGGCTGCCATTACCCACAGCCTGGGAGGGTTCTCGGGAGTCATCACGCCTGGGCTGGGCTTCATCTACAACAATGCCATGAACCGGTTCGATCCACGCGCCGGCCGTGCCAGCTCCCTGGCCCCGGGGAAGGCTCGGATGCACCTGATGATGCCAACCATCGCCTTCCAGGACCAGAGAGTGGCCATGGTCCTGGGAGCGCCGGGAGGCAATGCCATTCTGAGCGCGCTGGTTCAGGTCTTCACCAATGTGGTGGAGTATGGAATGAGTGCGGTGGAGGCGGTCTCGGCGCCTCGCATCCATGCTGAAGGCCGCACCATCTGGTGCGAGGCCCGGACCCGCACGGACACCTGTGAGGCGTTGCGACTGAGGGGATTTACTGTCGTCCAGGACCCGGCTTCCCTGGCTCCCAGGCGGGGCCTGGCCCAACTGGTCATCGTGGGGCCGGATGGTCGTCTGGAAGGAGGATCCGACCCGCGGGGGGATAGCGGGGTCGTGCACGCTCGCGGTTGACCCTGTTCCTACCTGAACCTCAGGGAGTACAGATCCGCGTCCTTCATCACGAAGCGAAGACGCACCGGCGTGCCCGAGACGCGCCGGAGCATCTCCTCCGACGTCTTCCTAGAGTGGGTCCGGTCCCACTGGACCGTCTGTTCGACATCGTCTCCGAAGATCAGAGGTGATGCGTCCAGCGCAAAACCAGGCAGCGGGTTGCCGCTGGCATCCTGGATCTCCACACGAATACTGCCCGCGGCCGAGGTGGCAAAGTTCAGGACAAGTTTTTCTCCCTCGAAGATGAGAGGCTTGGTGAGCAGCTCTCCCCCCTCGTAACCGGCGTGGACCGAGACGAACCCATCGGTCCGCAGGGTCATACGCTCCAAATGGAGGCTGGGAGAGGTGTAGTGCCGCGTCAGGTACAGGGAGATCGTATCGGGTGTTGTCTGGACCAGTCCCACCGCAGCCATGTTGGTGCGGGGCATCCAGTTGCGCTTGCCTCTTCCCGGACGGACGAAGGCTTCCATGAAACGCCTGTCCCAGCGCAGACCATCGCGGCTACTCAGAAAGACCATCTCCGAGGCTCCCGGGGCCAGTGCGCGGGGCGAGATGCTTCGCCAGGGCACGAAGCGTTTGGGAAACGCCAGATAGATGTGAGGTGCCCGGAAGTAGGCAGTGGCGCTGTTGGTGTACAGGTGCTCGGCCGGTGCATCACCAAAGTCCACCCATTGGGGACTGCTCCAATTGATGAAGTCATCGGAGCTGGCGAACTTGAAACTCCGGTTACCGTAGTTCAGAACCGGCGAGCCCTGATGGCGATACGCCGGACCGCTGGCTTTGGGATGGGGACCTCGATCGGAGTCGCGGAAGAAGATGACGTATTTCTTTCGAAAGCTGTCCCAGAAGACCACGTTGAGGGCATCGAAGGCGTTTCGATGCAGGCCTTCCTCGATCAGAGACTGCTGCCCCTGCAGCTCGGTCCAGCGCAGCCCATCGGAAGACACCAGCCCTATCAGCGGATAGCTGCTGCCCCCCACGGCCTTGTAGCGCTGGGAGTCGGGTACAGCCGGATTCCCGTCCTTGAACACGTACATGCAGTCGCTAACCCTCTGGTCGCCCGGCTTGTCCATCCACACGATATTGTTGTCTTTGGAACCGTTGAACTCGAACAGTCCGAGAGTCGGCTTCTCCCAACGAATCCCGTCCCGGCTCTCGGCATAGGCGATCACGGCGGGATGGTCCTCCAGCACTTCCTCATCCTCCAGCAGGAGCTCCGCCAGAGCGTATTCGGCCAGGTTGCTACCTCGGTAGTACATGCGGTAGAGGCCGCCGTCCTGGAGCAGATTGAAGTAGGCACAGGTATTCCCCTCCCATGGCTTGTCCAGGGTCAGCGCCTTGCCTGCAGATCTCGGCTCATGCAGCTTGAGCCTCACGCCCTCCAGGGATTCGATGAGATAGTCGTCCACGAACAGTTCAAGCCTGGAGCCGATGTCAAGGGGCTCCTTTGAACCCGGCTCTGATGACGAGGCTGCCGGAGTCAGAGAGAAGACCAGGGACGCCACGGACACAGTCAACAGTTTCTTCCTCATTGTCCATCCTCCACATCGAAGGGGATCGCGTTCTTGCTCGGGCCATACGTCGCGGGCGAGTCATATCGGACCCGATGGCGACAAATCACTGGTCCACCATCCTGACCCTTCCTATCATCACCACGTCCTCGGTATTGAAGTTGAAGCCGTGGGCCGGTTCTCCTCCCGTGACGTAGAGGGTTTCCCCTCTCAGCGTGACCTGGAGCGTATTCATCCCGTAGGGCATGGGACGGTCCAGCACCGACCACATGTCCTTCACCCGGTCGTAAACCAGGATCTGATCGTGGTATCCCCTCCATTCGTCCTCGGGTGGCCAGCGGGACCTTCCGGGACGTACCGAGTCGTGCTCCTGACTGTGGCCGCTTCCCCCAACAACCAGCATGTAGCGTCCCCCATACAGGCGGGCTTCTCCTCCAGAGCGTGGGTAGGGCATGTCCTGCCGCCGCTGCCAGCAGCCGGAGTCCAGATCCAGCTCATAGGTGTACTTCTGCCGGATGTATCCGTTGTGCCAGGAACGATAGCCCTTCATCGCCAACAGCTTCTTGTACTCGGCTCGCAGCTTGGGATCGTAGTGGGCGCCCCCGAAGATATAGAGCTTGCCGTCGACGCCGGCCAAAGCCGGATTGAGAAGCCGATGAGGGTGACTGCCGGCCGTGCTCCAGCCCTTTTCCAGTTGGTCCAGGTCCAGCTTCCAGACTTCGGCCGAGATCGGATTCTCGGCACTGGGGTTGACCCCGGAGAAGGGTCCAGTCGCGCCGTTGGAGATCAGGATCCAACGATCGTCCACGCAAGTGGACCCCGCATACCAGATCTTTCGGGGTAAGGGGGGAAGCTCATCCCACACCCATCTACCGTCCTGGTAGCGCAGCCGCTGAACGGAGGGCCCTACCTCGGGAGCTACCCGGCTGCCCCCACGCCCTCCCAGGACTACGATCGAGTTCCGCGCCACGACGCCGGTCGTATAGACCGGAGCCTTGGGGATGTCCGGCAGCCGCACCCATTTGCGAGTCTCGAGGTTCAGGGCCTGGACCACGGGATCGTGTTCTCGAATCCCAATTCCCGGCGCGATGACCAGATGCCCGTTCAAGACCCCAGCGACACCGCCCTTGACCGGTAGCGGCATTTCCGGTCCGATCTCCCAGTCGATGACGACAGGAGAAGGGGCCGTATCGGGAAACTGGAGCTGAGGATAGACGTGAAGCAGCTCGTAGCCCTCCAGCGTGCCCCGAGCATGATCTTTCTCGACCCTGGGAAACTCTTCGGCTGGAAGCCAGCCCCAGAAACAGCCGAACGCCAACAGCGGACCGATGCTCAGGCGAGTGCTCTTCATGGATCCAACCCTTTCTTTAAGGTTGATAGGAATGGTTCTCTTCTGAAGGCCCCTACCCTGCAACAAAGTACTGGTTTTCTTGTCATGCGCTACGTCAGAGCGAGGGTAGTGACACTGCCTGACACATTCGCACCGGAATAAGTATAGGCTCGGCTGCGAGAAACCGAAACGGGCAGGCGGATCCGCTGTTCAGTCATCCCGTTGGACAGTGTGGGTGAGAAACTGGAAGGCATATAAATTTGCGTCGCGCATCGTTCGAAATCTTGATTTTCTACCGATTGAACTCGAAACGGTCGGCATAGTGGCCCTTTCTAGGAGGCCGCTTCAGCGGCCTGGCGCGAAGCGCATTAGACCCGGTGTTTACGCCGGGGTCAGCCGCTTTTCCTGCCTCCATTGAGGGCCGTTTACGGTCCTTCTCGAGCGGCGGCTTTAGCCATCGTGGACCCGGAGCCTGGCTGAAGCCTTTACCCGAGTAGCCCGCTGAAGCAGACTCCAGCAGCCGCTTGCCCGCCCACCCGGTCCTGAAGGGCCTACCATGGGCTCAGTAGGGAGAACTGGAGGTCTTCACAAGTCGGGCTGCATTCTTTTTGTTTTTCTTGATCCTGAGTAGATTCCCGGTCTCTGAGGAACGACGCCAGAACGCAACACCAGTTGCCTGAAGAAGCACCCGACTCTCGGGGTAGAGGAACCGTCGAGGCTTCGTTCCGGTCTCTTCAGCCGCCAGTCAGGCTGACGGCGTAGACGACTGCATGGTCGAGATGAATTCG
>JAKZYH010000256.1:0-5963 GCA_047514575.1 Acidobacteriota bacterium
GGGGCCACGCCGCACGAGCCGAAAGCGGAACTGTCTTTTGGCCAACTGGACCCGTTCGTGAACTTTCGGAATTGTGATCCCCATCCAATCCACGCTTCCAGACAAATGTGAGAGCAAAATTCTCAGAATGCGCGAGCTAGCGGCTAGACCTGAGGCTAAACCTCAGGACCGGAAAGGTTTTGCGAGGTGAAGCGTGTAGGACGCTGAATCCGGAACTCAGCCCCGAAAGGCGCAAATGGGTCTGGCCGCTACTTTCGTGTTAGTCGCAGGCAACAGGTATCGAGGCGCTAGAGACGAGTCGAGATGTCCACCCCGGGGTCACAGACGGCATTGAGCAAACCGATCGAGAAGGAGAAGACAGACCATCCCTCAGTTCAAGCTTAGCGTGGACGAGTACATCAGGCGCTATTGGATCGGTCACTACAATCCACTGGGGAACTTTTTTCAGGCATTCGCCATCAAGGACAAACTGGTCGAGTTACTCGACCTGAAGCCGACCAGCTATTCGACCGACACGTCAACATACATAGGATGGAAGCCATCTACACCCGAAAAGAGGTAGGAGCACAAAGTTGCCTCCACCACTGAAGGAAAGGCTGGGTGCAATAGTCGATGACTACCTGAACACCGGCGACCCGACCTGCTCCCCAGCCCACTCCCGGCGAGCTTCCGCCAGAGCTAGCTTGTCCAAGGAAACTCTCTCCTTTCCTGCCCTGGGGTTAGAGGGATTGCCCCCAGATCTCGTTGGAGCTAGGTGAGAGTCCCGCTCCTGCGTTGAGAGGGTGGCAGGGGTAACCAACCTCGGGGTGGGATGTATAGCTCGTCGGCAGCGGTCCGTGTTAAGTTAAGTTTCCTCAAGAGGAGCAGACATTGACACCGCAAGGTAACTCGCTTAACCGCATGACTCCCCAGCAGAGGGAGCAGTGGGAAGAGGAGGGCTATTTCGTCGTCAAAGGTGCCCTGTCAAAGGCAGAGGTGAAACGAGTCATCGACGAGGTCGACAAGCTGGACAAAGAGTCACAACGGCAGGGACGCGATCCAGATACCCTGCTGGACGTCGCCAACATAATCGACACAGCTGTGGAGGGTCTGTTCGGCCCTGAGCAGGGCAATATGGGTAGACGTCTCCAGTGGGAGCCCAACGAAACATTTCTGAACCTGATAGACAATCCCAAAACTCTCGGCCTCGTGTGCCAGCAGATGGGTGCTGCTATCCAAATGACCTGGTCCCAGGCGCTGGTCCGACCACCCACACCCTTGCCTGGTCACCGGTGGCACCCCGACGGCCCCAAGCCCTACTATTTCCCGAGAATAAACGGTGAAATGCCCCTGATGCAGCTTAAGGTCGGCTTCTTTCTCAGCGAGATGGATCGGCCCGACATGGGCAATCTGTGCGTCATCCCGGGTAGCCACAAGCATGGCTTTCCTAAGATTCCCAGGGGCCTGGACTATGCCCTCAAGATCACCTCATATACCGAATTTCGGGAGGTAGAGCAGATCGATGCCGGAGTTCCTGGCGCGCGCCAGCTCATGGTAGAGCCGGGGGACGCCATCGGGTTGCACAACGGCCTCTTCCACTGCGTTGTTCGCAACACCTCCAAGGTGCGACGGAAGAACCTGTATTTCGCCTACGGGCCCAGCTGGCAGCGAGCCGGTGACCGCGTAGAAAATCCGCCAGAACTGCTGGCCAAGTGCGCTCCGGTCCGCCGGCAGCTTCTGGGTGCTTTGGCAGGTCCGAATACGAACGGTGGTTACGGCGGCTTCGACGAGGGCGCGCCACTGGTTCGACTCTTCGAGGGCCGGAACTTCATGGAAACCTGGGACTGGGTTGATCAAGTCTACATTCGCCAGACCCAGGTGTAGTAGCTGGGCTTCCACGTATTCCGGGACCGTTTACTCAGGCCTGGAAGGTCTCCGGCTTTGCTGAGAACATCCGAGACGTGGACGACGCCATAATCATAGTTGAGGGGACGTATCTGGGGCTAAGGTCGCGTTGTGATCGGGGAAGCCATAAAGGTCAGGAAGAGCAGTTGCTAGCCCATCCCTATCTCCCGGAGGTACTGTCGTGTGCGCTTGGCAATGGGTAGAGTTGTGCCAGGCGCCGGCCTGCGCGAGTGCTCGTCCTCGACCATCACCCAGCCATCGAACCGGGTGTCGTTGAGCACCTTGGACATCTCCCGGAAGTCGATCATTCCCAGCCTGAGCTCCCGGAACACACCCATCTCGGTCGCTCTCTCAAGGGGAATGCTCTCGGCCCTGACCCTCTCCAGCATGGCCCTGTCAGGACTCTTGAAGTGCAGGTAAGAGACCCTGTCGTGATGCTTGCGCATGAACTCGACCGGGTCCCCGCCGCAGAACGCGTGATGACCGGTGTCGAGACAAAGCGAAACGCGGTCCGGGTCCGAGTCTCGGAGGAAGGCCTCCAGCTGCTGCTCGGTTTCGACATGGGTTTCCGTGTGAGGATGAAACGCGATGGGCAGGCCGAACTTCTCCCCCGCGAGGTTCGCTACCCTGTGGGTGCTGTCGATCAATCGTTTCCACTCGTCGTCACCTAGCTCGCGATCCATCGTCGACTTACCTGTGTCTCGCACCGTGTAGAAATCGTCGATCAGTACCAAGTGCTTCGTGCCCAGGGAAGCACCCAGCTCCCCCGTTTTAAGGACCTCTTCTTCTATAATCGGCCAGTCCTCCGGCTCATCCAGGTGGCCGTTCATGGCTGTTGTCGCGGCCACGTTCAGTCCGCGCGCGCCGAGCTCGGCCCTGAGCAAACCGACGTCGGTAGGTAGGTAGCCGAACGGTCCTGCCTCGATCCACTCGTAGCCGGCCTCTGCGCTCTCGTCCAGGAATACGTCCCAAGCTATTGCCCCAGGCTCGTTTGTCGACCATACCCCCCATGTCCCGGAGGCTATTCCAACCCTAATCGCCATGTGAACCCCTCTTACCCGACATTAGAAGCACCTACCGGGAAAACTGGTGGGAGAGCCGAACCCGCATCTAAGGCCTCTCCCAACATTTTTGCCACGCATCCTCCTGACAGTGTGACTTCGAACAGGTGATTCGAGACAACCTGGACCTGGGACGCCCCGATCGAGTCCAGCTGGTCTTCAACCGTCGCGTCACCAAGCAGACTCCCGGCCGCTTTCGCACCCGCGTCATCACCGAGGACGTGGTGCCTTCCTTATACATTGACTTACAAGCACACGCGCATCAAGCAGTACCACAAAGAGGGTCGAGCCCTGCGCACAGAGACCACCATTAATGACACCCGAGACTTCGCCATCGGCAAACGGCTGAAGAACCTGAGCGCCCTGCGCCAGGTCGGCTTCGACGCCAACCGACGTCTGCTGGACGTCCAACGAATCAGCCATGATTGCGGCCTGGGCGAAGCGACCTTTCAGTCGATTCATCAGCCGGTGAAGGTGGGCCAACAACGCGCCTCGGCCCTGCGTTTCGGGGATCCTCGAGTGCTGGTGCTCCTCACCGCCTTGCTCCTGTTTCGTCTGCTCCCTCGGGGCTTCACCAACCGGGATCTGCGCCAGCATGTCGCGGCGCTGTGGGTGGAGCATCCAGGAGGCTGCAGTCCCGGGCGCATGACCTACGACCTGAGACGGCTTCGATTACACGGGCGGATCGAACGGATTCCCCGCAGCCATCGCTATCGGGTCACCGACTTGGGTTTCCGCGCGGCGCTGTTTCTCACCCGTTCCTACAACCGCTTGCTCCGCCCTGGTCTTTCCACAATTGGTCCGGATCCTCCTCCGGCCTCGGTCCCTTTACGCCGGCCTTGGAGAAGGTGGACCAGGCCATTGAGCAAGTTTGGGAGGCGCAACAAATTGCGGCATAATTAACGACTGCAAACTTGACTCACTTTTGCAGAATACTGTAGCCCTAGCGGGCTAGCACCGAAACTGTCTCGATGCAGTATTCACCACCGCCATCATCGCACTGTCTGAATCGGGGTACCAGGTACCCCAGATGCCAAGGTACCAGGAGGAAACACCATGCGAGCAAACCATGAGCGCGTTGTCAGGAGAGCAGGCCTGTGCCCGCGGATTGCGAAGCCCCGAAGTCTCTGGCAGAGACAAAGCTGGATTGCGGCTGCGCTGATCACCGGCTTCGGCAGCCTGCTGATCCTCGGCTTATCCCAGGATTCCAGCGCAAAAGAGGATGTTCTCTCCACACTGCGCAGCATCCCCTCGGCAACTCTGTCCGACGCCGTGGACGAAGTCGCTGGCCGCCGTGGGTTCATGGAACACTACATGCGCCCTATCGGACTCCAGGAACGCATGGCGGGGCGGGCCAAGACCGTACTCTACGGCCCCTGCGTGATGGTCAGAAGAAGAGCAATCTAGGCCCTCTGTACGGCGTTCAGATCATCGATGAATCAGGACCTGGAGAGGTGATGGTGGCGGTTACCAACGACCTGAATATCACCGCGTTGGGAGGTCTTATGGCCACGACTGCTCAGGTCCGGGGGATGGAAGGGGTGGTCGTAGATGGAGCCGTTCGCGACGTCCAGCAGATTGAGGATCTGAAGCTGCCCGGCTTCGCAAGGAGCATCTCTCCCGCCACTCTGGTTGGCCGCGCGACCAGCGTTGCTCGTGACGTCCCCGTCGTCTGCGCAGGCATTACGGTGGAGCCGGGCGATTACATCGTGGGCGATCGGGATGGAGTCGTCTGTATCCCGGCGGTGCACGTCCAGTCGGTGATGGCGCGGGCGTTGGAAATGGAGGAGGCTGAGGCGAAGATGATCCCGATGATTCACAAGATCAAGTCACTCCAGAAGGTGATCGATGTCTTCAAGCGAATCTAAGAGCTCGCCGTGTTGAAAGGGAATAGGAGCGGGATGTCGCGTCGCAGATGGGTGTCGGCGGTGGCTGGCATGGGGTTGGCGGGAGCCTTCTCAGGATCCGGCACCCCCTCAGCGAAGAGCTACAGTCGATCAAGAATAGTCGACGCCCACGTTCATGTCTGGACGTCCGACACCGAAAGATATCCTTTGGCGACAGGTTTTCGGAAGGAGGACCTGTGGTTTCCCAGCTTCTCGATTGAAAAGCTGCTTGCGCTCTACCGACCCGCCGGGATCGGTCGCGCCAATCTAATTCAGATGACGTGGTACGGCCTCGATCACAGCTACATCCTCGACGCCATCGCCTCCAACCCGAAGCAGTTTGTCGGAACCGGAATCGTGCCAGCTCTGACAGATGTCTCGATCGGAAGTCCCGACCGGGCCATGGTTGCCCTGGCCAAGGGCGGCATCTATGCCTTTCGCATCCGAGGTCGGAGTACTCGGCCTCCCCTGGGTGATGGACCTCAATGGATGGACCATCCAGGCTTCGAGAAGATGTTCGAGGCCGGGGCTCGGCACAACCTGGCCTTGAGCTTTCTCATGACTGTCGACGACCTGCCGGAGTTGGATCGGATGTGCGAGCGCCACCCCGAATGTCCCGTGATCATCGATCATTTCTGTTTGATTGGCCGCAAGCGTCCGATCATCGATTCCGAGGTTCGAGCTCTGTGTAGAATGGCCCGCCACCAACGAGCCATGCTCAAGCTTGGAGCCTTCTACGCCCTCGGAGCCGAGACTCCGCCCTATCTCGACATGCTTCCACTGATTGAGCGAGTCGTCGATGCCTTTGGTTCCGAACGCTGTATGTGGGAAAGCGACGCTCCCCTACAAGCCAAGACGCCCCATAGTTTCGAGCATGCTGTGGCGGTCATCCGTGACCACTCGGACTTCCTTTCCAGTACGGACAAGGATCAGATCCTGTTCCGGACGGCCGAGGATTTCTTCTTTAACCGTTAGGGCGAGGTATCAATCAATGTTCCGCTGATCCGACTCTGATGCTCTTGTTCGCCAGACCATCTCAGCCATTGACTCCACCGCTTCACCAAGATCTTCAGAGTTCGCACCGTCACTTGCGCCACCTCGCCGAGGATCCCTCTGGGCTTCGAGAGGTGGC
>JAKZYH010000257.1:0-11390 GCA_047514575.1 Acidobacteriota bacterium
GAGCTGGAGCTCACCAAGGAGCAGATGGGCTGGATTTTGAGTGGGTTCTTCTGGAGATATGCCTCCTTCCAGGTTCCGGCCGGCTGGCTGGGTGATCGCTGGGGCTCCCGTCTGACCCTTCCGCTGTACTCTGGGGTCTGGTCCGGCACGACTGCGCTCTCCGCTCTGACAGGAACCTTCGTAACGGTTTGGCTGGTGCAGACATTCAACCTGGGCTCCCCGGTGTGGTTCGCGTGGCTCTGGCTGCTGGTCTTTCGTCTGACCGCCGGAGTCGCCCAGGCCGGTCTGTTTCCCTGTGCCGCCGTGATCCTGTCTCGATGGGGACCTTCGACCTGGCTGGGCACCGGAGGAGGGTTTCTTGGATCCTCCATGCAGGTAGGCGCCATCGCAGCGGCCTTTCTTACCGGGATTCTTCTGGAGAAGGGTCTCTCCTGGCAGACGGTTTTTCTTCTCTATGCACTTCCCGGCGGCGTTTGGTCGATTTTCTTCTATCGCTGGTTTCGCGACAATCCCAGCGATCACACCAAGGTCAATGCCCAAGAGCTCGCCCTCATTGCCAATCCAAGCGAGCAGAAGGAAGAGCTCAAGGAGGAGAGGGCCGCTACCAGCTCCAGAACGTTGTGGATGAAGCTGGCTACCAGCCCTCCGATGTGGTGTATCTGCGGCCAGCAGTTCTGCCGAGCGGCCGGCTATATCTTCTTTGCCAGCTGGTTCCCGACTTTTCTTCAAGAATCTCGGGGCGTTTCCCTGGCCGAATCTGGGATCCTCACGGCGGTACCTCTGTTGGCCGTGCTCATCGGTTCCCCTCTAGGGGGAATGATCTCCGACCGCATCTACTCCGCGACCGGCAGTGCCGACATCGCCCGGAGGGGAATGGCGGTCGTATGCATGGTCATCGCTACCCTCCTGATGGTTGCTGCATGCCTGATTCCAAATCCCCACGGCGCCGTGATCATGATGGCAGCGGGAGCCTTCTGCCTGGCGCTTGCCGGCCCTCTGGTGTACTCAGTTACGATCGAAATGGGCGGACGATCGGTGGCAACGGCCTTCGGGATCATGAACATGTCGGGAAACCTGGGCGCAGCGGCTTTTCCCGCCGTGGTCCCCTTTCTGTTGGGACCATCACAGGAGGACTGGAGCCTGGTCCTGGTTGTATTCTGCTTCTTGTTTGCGGCCGCCAGCCTTTTCTGGCTGCTGTTGAAACCCGAGGGCACCTTTGAGAGCCAATCTCTCTTGAGAGATTGACGGCGGAAACGCTCCGGAGGCGGTCGAGTTCGCTGCTGTCATGAGCCCGCATCAAGTCGGAGGGAATCGGAATGGCTATTCTATGGAACGTCCCCTCTTACTCAGTATCGCTGTCTTCGGAGTGGCCAGCGTACTACCCGGGATTCGGTTGAAGGGCTTTCAAACCGCGATTCTGGTGGCGATCGTGTACAGTATCCTCAACACGATCCTTTCCTTCTTTGCCTTTCCATTTGTCCTGATCACCCTGGGGCTCTTCATCTTCGTTATCAATGTCCTGGTGCTTTGGATCACGGACAAACTCATCGAGGACTTCGAGATCGAGAATTTCGCGACTACGATCGTGGCATCTCTGTTGATCACAGTCTGCAATCTGCTTCTTCGATGGATCTTCTAAACGCGGATTTCTCGGCGCCGGCCGCAGCGAGGCGTCGTTTTCGACACCTCGATTCGAAGTCCGTGTTGAGCTATGGGCTCAGTGTATAATCGCCGGACACTGAAGTCGGAACTCAGTCAGCCTCCGAAGAAAGGGACGATGACCTCAGCTGAATCGGTTCTGGCCGCCGGCCTCGCATTGATAGTTTGCGTAGCCGGAGGCTGTGCCAATCGGCCTCCCACTGTGAGTTGCAAGGTGGGCCAGACATTCATCATAGAAGGCGAAAAGACCAGAATTGACACCAACGCCACAGATCCCAACAAGCCAGATCAGGGTCGGCTAACTGTGTCCTGGTCAAGCAGTGCCGGGTCGCTCACCCAGAAGAATGGATCGGCGGAATTCGACTCCACCGGTCTAGAGCCGGGCAAGTACCAGGTCTCCGCAGAAGTCTCGGATGGAAAAGACACCGTGTCCTGCTCTCTCGACATCCGTGTCGAGAAGCGGTTGCAAGCTCCCGAGGCTTTCTGCGACCCCAGCCAGGTCGAAATAACGGAGCTGGAGTCAACGACGCTGCAAGTGGATGCCTTGGATCCGAATAGCGACCAGCTTTTCTACGAGTGGACCGTCAACGAGCAATACGTCTACAACGAAGGAAGTGCCCTCCCAATAGGTGGTGCGAAGCTGGGACTGGGCACACACACAGTCCAAGTCACGGTCGAGGACGTTGACGAAATGACAGCTAGTTGTGGCTTCAGTGTCGTTGTCAAGCGCAGGCCAAACCGGATGCCGGAAGTTGCCTTGACGCTTGAGAGGTCAGAACTAAGCGTCGGTGATACGGTTGGCGCCAGCGCCGTGGCCAGTGATCCGGACGACGATCCGCTGAGCTATTCCTGGGCATTAGACGGCCGACTTCGGGCGGAGATAAGCCCCCGAATTCGCATCAACACTCGCGGCCTGTCTGCCGGACGTCACACGATACTGGTTGCGGCACATGATGACCGCAACGGCCGATCCGTTGATTCCGGACAAATCTCGCTGATTGAGAAGATGGTGGTCCAAATCGAAGGGCGCCGGCTCAGTCCTGACGAGGAGGGCCGGCTGGAGGAGATTGCGCAAAAGATGCAGCGGCGGCGTGAGCTCAAAGCAACCATAACTGGGCATACGGATGATCGAGGCAGCGAGGAGGCAAACTTCAACCTTGGGCGGCGGCGTGCCGAAGCGGCCAGAGACTACCTTGTGGCTCAGCACTCCATCGATGCTAGCCGGATCGCCATTGCGAGCTTGGGCGAAGCAGAACCCCTGGCCGACAATGCAGCCCCGAAGGGAAGAAAGGCAAACCGGCGGGTAGAGGTCACGCTGTTCCAGCCTTGAAGCCCCATCGAGCGGAAACCCGGGTCTGAGAGAGGGCACTGGCTGGCATCACCTATTCCATTGACCCAGGGACAGGAAGAGAGAATTTCAACGAGGAGAATTGATGAAAGAGCTTGTCTTGCTGCTATTCGTTCCTACTTTGGTGGCGGCCGGTCCCGATGCCCTGGCATCCAACGAAGACGATATTTCCAGAAGGTCACGTCGACTTCATTTTTCCTCGATCGTTCCTGGACACGCATGTCGACACCACACTTCGTCTCAGGGAGCCCGATTGGGATTTTTCCGAAACACACGGTGACGGCCACGTAGACCTCCCCCGGATCAAAGAAGGGGGACTCAATACGGTCTTCTTCTCAATCTTCATGCCCGGAACCGTAACCGGAGAGAAGGCTGTCCACGACTCTTTCGATCGAATCGCATCGATTCACAGGCTGGTCGAGAACCTGTCTGACGGAATGGCTCTATGCACGACGGTAGAGGAGATTCGGGAAGCTCGGCAACAGGGCAAGATCGCCGCGCTGATGGGTATGGAGGGCGGCCACATGATCAACAATAGCCTTTCCGTCCTGGGGATGTATGCCAGGCTTGGCATTCGCTACTTGACCCTGACGCACAGCGTCAACACAGAGTGGGCCGACTCATCGAACGATGAGCCACAGTTCGGGGGATTGACAGAGTTTGGGAAAAAGATCGTAAAGAGGCTAAATCATCTGGGAATCATGGTCGATGTCTCCCACGTATCGGATAGGACGTTCTGGGACACGCTCGAGATCAGCGAGGCCCCCCTTATCGCGACACACTCTTCCTGTAGGGCTCTCTCGCCACATCGTCGGAACATGAGCGATGAGATGATTACGGCTCTGGCGGCAAAGGGTGGGGTGATCCAGATTACATTCGTTGACCAGTTTCTAGACAACGTCCCGTTCGAGGCCTGGGAGAAGAGGAAGCTTGCGAAAAGAACGTCCCTTACAGGAGGAGTCGAGAATCCGAATTCCCACGGAGACCGCAGTGAGGAGCGTCCCAAAGTAAGCTGGGAAAGGATCCTGGATCATATCGACCACGCAGTCGAAGTGGCCGGAGTGGACCATGTCGGCCTGGGATCGGATTTCGATGGGGCCACCATGCCGCAGGGGATGGTCGACGCCAGCTACCTTCCGAAGATCACGGAAGGACTCCTGCGCAGAGGTTACAGTGAAGGCGACATTCGCAAGATTCTGGGTGAGAACACCCTTCGGCTCATGAGCGAGGTCGAGGGAGTGTCGCGGCGTTCCAGTCCTTCCAGCCAGGAATAGATTGCGGGATGCAGAAACGCAGGCAAACTCGAACGGCTGAATCGAGACTTGCGCAGACTCGGCCTTTTTCATTATTCTGAAGCGTATGAAGCGGGCCCTGATACTATGCGGACTCCTCCTTACTCAGGTCGGATCTCTTCGATCTGTCATGATGCAGGGGCCGAGCCGAGGACTTACTCTGGTCGGCTACAATGGGAAAGAGTTCATAGCCGCCTTCAACGCGGCCGCGGACAGAACCCGGCTTATCTTGATCTTTTCCCCCACCTGAGGCCACTGTCTTCGGGGGGCTTCCGAAGTCGAGGCGATACTGAAGGATCACAGAGACGCCAAGATCAAGGTATTCACGCTGTGGTCGCCGGTCCTTTCACACGACTCCCAGACGACCGCAACCAAGGCCACTGCCTATCTGCCTGACCAACGGGCCGAGCATTTCTGGGACCTCTGGAGTTTTGGCGTCACTTCATACACGAAGCTGCTCAATTACCAAGGTGAAGAGAAGGCCTGGGACGTCTTTGTCGTGTACAAACCCCACTTGTGGTGGCGGGACAAGCCGCCTGAGCCCTCCTCCTGGCTGCAGAATCACGATCTGGATATCGGACTGAAGTACAGTCAGGGACTGTTGGAGCAAGAACTAGAGAAATGGATCGAATAGCGAACCCTCGAGGGCACTGTCCAACCCCCAGCTGCAGCCGTTAGCGAACCCCGAACCTCCCAGATCTTCACAGGTGCCTCCAATACTGCCTCGGTCTGATCGGTGCGCCCCACAAAAATCATCGCATTCCTGAAATAGAACACGATGGCTGAAGTGTCTCCGACCCCTTGCCGATATGAAACGCAGGTGGAGATCCAGGACCGATGAAACCTCAGCTAAAGCAAAAGCTTGATTCCTGCGGCACCCTTCCGACCTTGCCGGGAGTTGCCATGCAGATCCTCGAACTCTGCCGTAGTGAACAGGTAAGTTTCGGTGAGATTGCTGTCTTGGTCAGTCGGGATCCAGCCCTATCCGCCAAGGTACTCCAAGTAGTCAACTCTCCCTTCTACGGGATGCGCCGAGACATCACGACCCTGAGCCATGCCTGCGGGTTGTTGGGAATTCGGGCAATCTGCGCTCTGGCGCTCAGCTTCTCTCTGGTTAGCGACCTTCAGGAAAGGCAAAAGGGATCGTTCGACTACACTAACTTCTGGCGACGCTCGTTGATTAGTGCAGTTGCTGCCCGCGCGCTGGGATCCTCGACCAACGTTCCCAACCAGGAGGAACTCTTTCTGGTAGCACTCCTTCAGGACATAGGGATGCTGGCTCTTGACAAAATCATTCCTGACCTTTACTCGCGGATGCTCATTCAGGCGGACAACGACCATGGGCAAGTGCGAGAGCTTGAACAGCAGCACTTGGGCTGCGATCACTCCGACCTGAGCGTTTACCTGGCAGGGCGCTGGAACCTTCCGGATCCGTTTTTAACGGCCTTCCGACACAGCCACGAGACCAAGCCGGAAGTTCTGCTCGAGCTCGAAATGGGCACCCGATGTGCCGTCCTTTCTGGGGACTTGACCGACATCTGGTTGGGCGAAAAGAATCTGGATGCCTTCTGCGAAGCCAGCATGAAGGCTCAGACCGTCCTCGACATGCCGCCTGAGACGCTTGAAGGGGTGCTTGCCAAGGTGGGGGATGCTCTACCGGATCTCTCGACTGTCTTCGAGGTCGACCTGGGTTCGCCTGAGGAAACAAACGCGGTGCGCGAGCAAGCCAAGGAAGCTTTGCTCGCGCGCGCTCTCGAGACCATGCAGGAGGCCCAGCGGACCAAGGTAACCACCGACATCCTCGAGTCCGAGAATCGGACTCTTAAGCAACAGGTGGATCGAGACCCACTTACGGAGCTCTACAATCGCTATTTCCTGGAAGAGGCTCTCGCCAATGAATTTGAGAAGGCTGGTCATTCCAAGCAGCCCCTCTCGCTAGTGTTTTTTGATATCGACAACTTCAAGAACGTCAATGACCAGCATGGACATCCTTTAGGTGATCGGGTCATCGTGGCCGTCGCCAGGATTATCGAGCAGAACCTGCGGAATACTGATGTAGCCGCTCGCTACGGGGGCGAAGAATTCGTATTGGTACTCCCTCGAACCGATACCATGGGGGCCTCCAAGATAAGCCAGCGCATCATACAGTTGCTCGCCGACGAGCTATTCTCAGGTGCCAATGGAGAATCCTTCTCGGTCACTATGTCGGGAGGATTCGCAACCTACTCCGAAGGCTGCGCCTTCGAGAATCCCTCAGCCCTGATTGAGGCCGCGGATGTGTCCCTCTACGCTGCCAAACACCAAGGTGGCAACCGTGTTGTAGCCGAGTCATTTCGGCTTCCAGATCCCGCTCGCCTGCCGCAGGCAGCCGCTGAACTCCGCTGAAGGCCCTCCCGCGATCTGCTCGGCGTGTTGGAGGGTAGGATGGGCACTCTTGCCCGTCGAGAACACTGACGGGCAAGAGTGCCCATCCTACTACTGCCAACCCCGGGCCACCGCTTCAGGCTTCTCTCGGGAAGTTTCTTTCTCGAATGGGGCAGCGCAGCGGAGGGGGCACTGACCTGGAACTTGGATGTAGCTTTGGTCTCCAGGCCTGGGTTAGCATGCTGGCTGTGGTTATTCCGGCGGATGATGTCCCCCTGTCAGAAACAATCGCTTCCGGCTGACTGGCCTCCGAGGCCCCAAGATACGCCGATTTGAGCAGCGAGAAGAACCATGAAAAAGGACACTGCTTTCGAGCTGGCAACGTCGAATATTAGATTCGGACCGGGCATCACCAAAGAGATTGGGATGGATCTGTCCGATAGCGGGATTGGACATGTCATGGTCCTTACCGATCCCACCCTCGCACAGTTACCACCTGTGGCTAAGGTGCTGCAATCTCTTTCCGACGAGAATCTCAGCTTTACCCTCTACGATCGGGTACGAGTAGAACCCAGCGATGAGTCCTTCAAGGATGCGATCGACTTTGCCAATTCCGGAAATTTTGACGGCTTCGTCGCGGTGGGGGGAGGGTCGACGATTGATACGGCCAAGGCCGCCAATCTCTATTCTACGTTCCCAGCGGATTTTCTTGACTATGTAAACCCTCCAATCGGTAGGGGACTACCGGTTCCGGGACCCGTAAAACCGCTGATCGCCGTCCCTACCACCGCAGGCACCGGCAGCGAGACTACCGGTGTGGCCATCTTCGATCTGGTCGATATGCACGCCAAGACCGGCATCGCTCACCGACGATTGAAACCTACGCTGGGGCTGGTTGATCCCGATAACACCGAAACCCTGCCAGCGGCCGTCGCCGCTTCAACCGGGCTGGATGTGCTGAGCCACGCCCTGGAATCCTACACAGCCATACCTTTCACCGAGCGGCCGCATCCAGGCCGTCCGATCTCCAGACCGGCCTATCAGGGCTCAAATCCCATCAGCGATCTATGGGCTCTCGAGGCCCTGGACATGGTTCGTCGCTTTCTGGCCAGGGCCGTTGAGGATCCATCCGATCTTGAAGCGCGTTCCCAGATGCTGTTGGCTGCTTCTTATGCGGGCATCGGGTTCGGGAATGCGGGTGTCCATCTGCCTCACGGCATGTCCTATCCTGTTTCGGGGACGGTCCAGGGATTTCGGCCCGGGGGCTATCAGGTAGACCACGACCTGGTGCCACACGGGATCTCGGTGATCCTCAACGCACCCGCGGTGTTTCGATTTACCGCAGCGGCGGATCCCCAGCGCCATCTGCAAGCAGCCGCGGTCCTGGGCGCCGATGTGAGCGGGGCAAGTGCCGACGATGCCGGGGAAATCCTCGCCGAGCAACTGATCCTCTTGATGCAGCGCCTCAACGTCCCCAGTGGACTGCGGGAGATCGGTTGTACTTCAGACGATATCCCGTCCCTGGTGGAAGGCACGTTGCCGCAGCACCGTGTCACCAAGCTTTCTCCCCGACCAGCCGGTGAGGAGGAACTAGCTGCGATGTTCGAGGACGCTCTCGCCTACTGGTAGAAGCCAAGGTTAGAACCGGTGACTACCTGGCCTTTCAAGGGGGTGAAATTCCTGGGGGGACCTCGATCGCTACGCCTGTGGTACCATCTAGAGAGTCCCCACGATTGGAGAACGAAACTTGACCAACATCAACCAGCCTTCGATAAAGGCTGCGACGCGATCCCGGATCCCCAGTCGGTACGGCACGGTCCGCCTGACTCTCAAGTTTGTGCTTCCCGGTCTGTTTCTGCTACTGGGTTCCGCAGTGCTGGTCGCGACCGGAATCGCGCAGGGGCGCGATCCACTCCCACCCCAGATTGGTGTTCGAGATGAGCGCACCGCCAGCTTCACGGCTACCAGAACGATCACGGGCATCATCTCGGGAATCCACCACCAGGCCAAATCGCTTAGCATCATCAGTGAAAAGGATGAAGAGTCCTGGGCTTTCTTCTTCATTTCGAAACCCAAAATAAAGGCCAAGAGATCAGTCAAGAAGGCTCTGGGAAGGAAGCGTGTGGAATGGACCGATCTTCAGGATGGGTTTCGAGCAAAGATCACCTTTCTCGAGAAGACCCGCGAAATCCAGAAAATCGAAGCACTCAGAGTCGGTGAGCCTGAGTAGAATACCCAACTAGTTGACAAGCGAGGATCCCTTCGCATCAGCTTTCTGGGGCACCTGCCTCGGCACCATCCCGAACGCCTTCAGGAAGTTGATGGTCTTCTGGGCTGACCCGACAAAGCGGAGTTGGCACCGGTCGAAGGCACAATTAAGCCAGCTGAAATCGCCTCCACTATAGACAAGAACACAGTTTGTGAACTTGCAGTTTTCAAAGTGGTGGTCATCCATAGAAATGATCGTATCGGTCTCGGTTTTGTTCGAAACGACAATCATTGGACCTTCCTTTCCAGCTCTCATCTCATCGACATTTAAGTGGTTGCGAAGACAGGATACTATAGCTGTCTTCACTGAGATTCATTGAGCAGGCGGCTTGATGAGGTAAGGGTTCGGTCGGCGCGCCGATTACTGGGTCACACTGAGGGAGATTACCGTGAGTGAAATCAAGGATCACCGACAAGATGATGATGGGAGCCAGAGGCGACCGACAGCTCGGAGGGACTTTCTCAGTCAGGGGGCTGCGATTCTCACCGGCGTCAGTCTCGGCTGGAGTGGCTGCGCTCCCCAAGCGGAGAGTCCTGCTGGCAGCGCGGTGTCAGTCCCCGCTGCTGGGGAGGAGGCCTTCTGGAGGGGTATCAAGAATCAATTCCTGATCAACCCCGACTCCATCTACCTCAACAATGCGAGCATTGGGGTGCCTCCCCAGCCTGTCCTGGATGCCCTCACAGAACACTACCGACAGATTTCGTCGAACCCTACATCAGCAAAAGGCGAGCTTCACCAGCGCATTCAGGAAATAGTGCTTCCCGGGCTGGCAGACCTCATTGGTGCCGATACCGATGAGATTGCCTTTATGAGCAATGCGACCGAAGGACTGGACCTGATCACGAAGGGCATCCCGCTGCAACCAGGAGATGAGGTCCTCACCACCACCCAGGAACATCCAGCGGGAATTCGACCCTGGCGCCTTCGGGCAGAGCGGGAGGGCATCACTCTCCGGGAAATCCCGATTCCGAGTCCCCTCACCAGTAAGGATCAGGCAATCGACCCACTCAGGCAGGCCATGAATGATCGGACCAAGGTCCTCTTCTTCTGCCAGGTTACCAGAGGGGGGCTCCTCTACCCGGTCAAGGAGCTTTGTAGCCTTGCCCGGGAACGAGGGATCATCTCGGCTGTCGACGGAGCTCAGGCGATAGGGAATCTGGGAATCGACCTTTACGACCTGGGCTGCGACATCTATGCCAGCAGCCTCCACAAGTGGGTACTGGCTCCTATGGGGACGGGAATGCTGTACGTTCGGAAGGGCATTCAGGACGAGTTCTTCCCTCTTGATAGAGAGAAGTCACCACCCGGAGCGGCGCGCTATCAGGCGCAAGGGACAAAGAGTATTCCCATCCGAGCCTCTATCGGCGCCGCTCTGGAGTTCATCAACAAGATCGGCATGTCCAGAATCGAGGAACGGAATCGCATGCTGTCGGATCATCTGAAGGCTGAGCTGGTCAAGCTGACTGGCGTCCAGCTCATAAGCTCGACCTCACCCCAGGTCTCGTCTCCGGGAATGACGATGTTCGAGGTCGAGGGTCAAGGTGGCTTGGAGATGCGCGCCAGGTTTCAAGAACGCAAGATCGGCGTCGACGAGCACGTGCGTGACGGCCACCAAGCCGTTCGGGTCTCGACACACTTCTACAACACGATCGCTGAAATCGACACCACCATTCGGGTCTTGAGAGATCTGGTCTGAAACTGGAAAGTGCCAATCATCAGGACAAGCACCAAGATACAAACAAATTCCAAATATCAAATATCAAGACTCCGTGACCACTCGGGATTGCTGCCGAAGGTTCAGCAAGTCCGGATTATTCGGAATTTGGTGCTTGTCCCTTGGAATTTGTTTGTATCTTGGACCTTGGGATTTCTAGCAGTAGCCCCACGCATCCCAGCCCCTCACGGCAGCGGTAGCTGGACTCTCCTCGATTCAGACCAGCTGCGATGAACTGACTCGGAAAGCTCCATGTAGCGGACGCCGGTTGCGAAATCGGTAAACTCAACCTGCTCCTGACCCCTGATGGCGCTGATGAACTCCTCCTCAACCCGCCATCCTCCCCCGGGCTCGACCGCCACCTCTTGAGGAATGTCGCTCCCTCGATCGAACCAATGGAGGGCCTCGGTGTCGGGGCTATATCTAAGCGTGCCCTTACTGCCATGAAGTCGCAGCACCGACTCGGGCTCCGTGCCAGCAACAGCGCTGCAGAGGAGGTGCCCTGCGGCACCGTTTTCAAATTGAGCAACCACGGTCAGATGATCCGGCATCTCCACCGGGTAGGAGCTTCCCGTCTCTGGATCGTGCTTGGAATCAATATGGACCTTGGCACAGGCGTCAATCCATTCGACCGAACCCAGCCAGCGCACCAGGATCTCAAACCATTGTCCCAGGGTCACGTAGTTGTGCCCAGAGAGCTCCTTTCGCTGTCTCCACTTGATCGGAGTCTCTGGATAGGTGAGG
>JAKZYH010000258.1:0-20133 GCA_047514575.1 Acidobacteriota bacterium
GTCATCGAACAGATCACGTACTTCGACCCCTAGCCACTCGCCCAGGCCGCCTTCGTCTAGAATCCTGCGAACTGTCCGGTGAACAACCAGACCGAGTGGAGTCGGCACAAGCTGTGTCACCAGGTGCGGAGCTTTCTTCGAAGCCTCCAACATGGTCCGAGCCTCGGATAGATTCATCGCCATCCTGGCCTCGCAAAGGACGTGCTTCCCCTCCTCCAGGGCAGCACAGGTAATCTCTCGGTGCAGGTAGGGCCAGGTGCCGATGCAGACCGCGTCGATATCGGGAGAGGAAATGACCTCTTGCCAAGTATCCTTGATCCCGGGAATGTTGTACTCCTGTGCTACTTTTTCGGACGATTCGCGACTGCGATTGGCGACGGAGACGACTTCTACATTGGGGAGAGATTGAAATCCGGGAATATGTTTTCTCTTGGTGTTCGCTCCGGCTCCTACCAGTCCGATGCGGAGAGTTCCGTGTTCATCTTGCATACTTGCCTTTCTAGCTTGAAAAAAACCTGAACTAAAGGTGTGGTCTTGAAGGGTGTGGGTCGACCATCTAGGCCCAATTCCTCGCATTCGCGTCAGACACTCGTTCTTCTGCGTCGGGAAACTCTAGCTTGGGGGGGGATGGGTTGAAATCGGCTGGCAACAGGATCTGATCACTCATGTATCAGAGACTAATCTATTTTTGCTACGACCATGGTTATGTGATTGCTGTCGCCCTTTTTCTTGTAGTAGGTGTGGACCCGGGTCCCTTCCTCGAAATCCCCTCCTCTGATCGAGCTAGGTGTAAAAAGGAAGGTAAGCTCAGTACCTTTCTTGGTATTCACGACCAGCTCTTCGTCGGAAATGGTTTTGACAGTCCCGTAGACGTCGAACACCCGTTCCTCAATCGGCTTGCCCTTCCTCCAGAAACACCCCGGCTGGAGCAAGAGGGAAACGCTTAGCAGCAACCACAAAACTGTTCGCATCGTTGTGATTCTATCCGGAGGAGGATAGGCAGAGCAAGATCAGGTGAGGATCCTGCCCAGAAGCTCCTTCACCCGCCGCTCGATCTGGGAACGAACCAAACGAAATCCCGCAATGACGTCCGAGCGCTCTCCTGCGGTGGCGGCCGGATCGGTCAGCCCCCAGTGTTCGGCGACGACAGCGGGAGGCAATACAGGGCAGGCCGTCTCTGCCTCCCCACACAGCGTCACCAGGTATTGGTATCGGTTCAAGTCCTTGCCGGCCAGCGAGTCGGAAGTCTGGCTGGAGATGTCGATGCCTACTTCGGACATCACCTCAATCGCATACGGATTGAGTCGCGTCGAATGGGTTCCGGCGCTGTCTATCTGCACCTGACCTCCAGCATAAAAACGTGCAAACCCCTCTGCTATTTGGCTGCGAGCAGAATTTGCGGTGCACACGAAGAGAATAGACACAGTTTTAGCCGACACTAAACTTATTTTTGCAAATCGCTAAATTACTACGATACAATCTCTAACACGATGTCTCGGATTGGTTCTGTCTCGCCTATTAATCGGGTTCTCGGTCCTCTAAAGAGTGCCACTGCTCTGGCCTTCCTTGCCCTGATCTCGACCGGATGTGAGGAATCCAGGGCCGGGAGCAATCTCAGCGTCACACAAGAGCAGCGAGCCAAACGGATCATCGAGTCCAACCGCTGCGGGTCCTGTCATACTCTCAAGGCCCGGGGACTCAACCTCAGCGGAAAGATTGGCCCCAACCTGACTCACCAGGGCCGCCGAGGCCGCCATAGGAAATGGTTGAAAAACCAACTGATGAATCCGCACTCGGTTCCAGACGAAGAGGTTACTACAGGATTTGAGGGAAGACAAAAGTGGATGCCACGCTTCGACAAGCTCGATGACCCAGATCTAGAGGCCATAGTCCGCTTCCTCCAAAGTTTGAAGTAGTCCAGCCCCGACGACTCAGCCGCACTGGTGCTGTCGTCCAGCTCTCTCCTCGGAACTTGGCCTCATTTTGCTGACGAGTAAAGGCATTCGCGGCTCTGCCGGAACTGTCTTCAGATTGCTGACATCCCGTGGTTCACGGGGCTAATTGGGCTTGCTCCACTATCAGGAGATGCCTTCCGCAACGACCTGCGACGTTCAGACGTTCGGACGATTTTTCCTAGAGACAGAAGAACAACAGGACGAGCGTCGCCAGGGTGGCTGCTATCGCAGTGCCATAGCAGAGGACCGCTACCGGGGCTTTGATACTGCGCAGGCCCATGTCGATCAGGACGTACCGGAAACGATGGGCCCAATGGAAGAGTGAGAGGGAGATTAAAAGGAGAAGATAGATCTTCAGAAGTGGATGCTCTACCCAGCTGAGCAAGCGTCGATAACTGATCACTTCAGGATCGATCCAGCCGAAACTGATTCCTACACCCGTTATCAGGATGTGAGCCGGCAAGAGGAAAGCGGCGAGGGTACCTCCGGCCGAAAACAGTGCCCACCAGAACGGATCCGTGGTCTTTAATCTTGATGCCATTCTAACCCGTTCCCACCAAATAGAAGAGGATTCCAGAGAGTATCAACCAGACCAGATAGTTCGTTAACAGCACCAACTTGGGCGGAATCACCCGGGTCCCCAGGCGGACAACCATGACGATCGGGGTCAAACTAAACCAGGTCACCGTATGGTAGAGAGCAAAGACCAGAATTACTACAAACGAGAGACCGGCAAAAGGCGTTTGGAGGGACTCCAGATAGGCTGTGTATTGAGCCTCTCCCTGATACAGACGATAGAGCCCTACCAGATACGACACCACGAACAATGCCACGAACAGAGCCGAGACCTCTCGCACCATGAAAAGGAAGTAATTGCGACTACCTAGCCACCAGGTGGCGGACATGGGCTGCTTGTAAACAGAGTTTCGGCTGGTCGCCTGATTCACGACTTCCCCCAGGGCCAGACCATCGACAGCATGTAGTCCTTGGTCAGCTGTACCTTGGAGCGCTGGATTGCGGCTGCAGGGTCGACATGCTTGGGACAGACTTCAGAGCACTCTCCCACAAAGGTGCACTCCCAGATGCCCTCGTGACTCCCGATAATCGGTGTCCGCTCGTCCTGACCCTGGTCCCTCGAGTCCATGTCATAGCGGTGTGCGAGAGCGATGGCCGCCGGTCCGATAAAGCTGGAGTCGTTGCCGTAGACCGGGCAGGCGGCATAACAGAGCATACAGTTGATGCACATGCTGAACTGTCTAAACTGGGCCAGCTGGTCGGGGGATTGCAGGTGCTCTCCCTCCGAGACCGGCTTCTCCTCGTCGCGAATCATCCATGGCTTCACTTCCTGGAGTTTGTCCATGAAATCAGACATATCAATGACAAGATCCCGAATAATCGGGAAATTGGCCAACGGTGCCACCTTTATCTCGTTGGGGTAGTAATCTTTCAGGAACACCGCACAGGTCAGCTTGGGAACTCCGTTTACCGTCATTCCACAGCTGCCACACACCCCCATCCGACAAGACCAACGAAAGCTCAGAGTGCCGTCGATATGGTCCTTGATATGGTTGATCGCATCGAGAATTACCATTTCCTCCCGATAGGGGACGGAGTAGCTCTGCTCATACGGCTGCGAATCCTTTTCTGGATCGTATCGCGTTACGGTAATCGTAATCTCGCTCATAGATAACTCACCCTAGCTGGGTATCTTGGAATGGAGCACGTTGGACTCAATATTTTCGCTCCTGCGGAGGCCAACGAGTAATCGTCACGGGCTGCTTCTCCAGCCGTGGTCCCTCGTCGGAAGCATAGACCAGATGGTGATGGAGGAAGTTCTCATCGTCCCGTTCGGGGAAATCGATGCGCGCCTGGGCACCGCGCGATTCCTCTCTTGCTAGAGCGGCGACGGCGAGGCATCGTGCCACATCAATCATGAAGTCGAGTTCCAGAGCCGACATTAGTTCGGTATTGAAGACCGAGCTCTTATCCTCAATGGTGACGTTCTGGAAGCGCTCCCGAAGTTCGGCGAGTGTCTGAGTGGTTTTCTCCAGCCCCTCTTTGGTTCGATAAACCCCGCATCCCTCTTCCATAGTGAGGTTCATTTCCGTTCGGAGTCCACTGATGCTTTCGGTTCCACCTTCCCTCGTCAGGAAGTTCTTCTGAATGCGGTTGATCTCATCCGTGGCCAAGGTCTCGGCGGCACTCGAGGTACCGGCCCCTTCCTCTAGGGCATGCTGGGCTGCAGCGGTGCCGCTGAATCCCCCGAAAACCAGACATTCCGTAAGAGAATTCGATCCCAGCCGGTTGGATCCATTGATGGTGACACAGGCCACCTCTCCCGAAGCAAACAAGCCACGAATAGGGGTCTTTCCATTCAGATCGGTGCTCACCCCTCCCATCATGTAGTGAACGACCGGTCGCACCGGAATGGGTTCTACCACCGGGTCAATACCCACGTACTTAACTACTAGCTCGCGGACAAAGGGAAGTTTCTCATCGATCAGCTTTTCTCCCAGGTGCGTCAAGTCAAGATGAACATGGCCGCCATGGTCCCCCTCGTAGGCACGCCCCGCCTCCATCTCCTTGATAATCGCTCGAGAGAGGATATCCCTTGGTCCGAGTTCCATCTTGCCAGGAATATAGTTCTCCAGGAACCGGTCGCCCTGATTGTTCTTCAGGTAACCACCTTCTCCACGAGAAGCTTCGGTGATCAGGATACCGGTACCGGGCAAACCCGTGGGATGGTACTGGACGAACTCCATGTCCTTGAGAGGAGCACCCGCCCGGTAGGCCATCGCCATCCCGTCTCCGGTCTTGATGTTGCCGTTGGTCGTAAAAGGAAAGACGCGCCCACAGCCACCCGAACAAAGTAGAACTGACTTGGCCAGGATCGAGTGTACTTCGCCGGTCTGAAGTTCGAGACTGGTCACTCCGACACACTGCCCATCTTCTACCAGAAGGGAGGTCACAAACCATTCGTCAAAACGGCGGATGCTGGCATGCCTGAGAGAGTGCTGGAAAAGGCTGTGCAGCATGTGGAACCCGGTCTTGTCGGCTGCGAAAAGCGTTCGCTTGACGCTCATGCCACCGAAAGCCCGGACACTGATGCGGCCGTCCGAATCCCGGCTCCAGGGACAACCCCAATGCTCCAGCTGGATCAGCTCCTGGGGACAGGTGTTGACGAACAGCTCGACGGCGTCCTGGTCGGCCAGGTAGTCGCTGCCCCGGATGGTGTCGAAACAATGGAGATCGAGATTGTCATCCTCCCGCATCACGGCCGCCGCCCCACCTTCAGCCGAGACCGTATGGCTGCGCATGGGATAGACCTTGGACACCACCGCAATATCCAGCCCCGGCTCCACCTCGACCGCGGCTGTAGCAGCTCTCAGTCCCGCCGCGCCTCCACCAACGATCAACAGGTCGCAATTTATCGTGCTCATAGAAGGGATAGATCTTGGCACACTCTTGGCCATCGAATCAAGATTTGCTGAGCCGCTAAAGATCGCTTACACTCGGTCCGATTCTGGGACCCGTGGGATACTTCGACATTCGCAAGTTCGGTGTTCTGCGGTTTCTGATTTAGCCTTTCTTCCTCTGGAGAAGGCAACCGATGATGCCGAACCTTAGAATACCGAAGATGCGAATTTCGAAGCGCCAGATTTCCTTCCTGGCTGTGAGTAGATTGAAATGCTAGTCTTTCGAAAACTTCTAAGCACAATCCCCCTCTGGACGGTTCTTCTCGTCCTTTTTGGCCTCGGTCAGGCAGCTGCCGGAAAAGGTATTCGAGTGGGCATCATTACGGAACACAGAGGGGCGCATCTTGGTCCCTACTTCGGCTCTCTCGCACGTTGTACTGGGATCGAGAAGGTCGCGCTCGCGGATCCCTCCCGGGAGAGTTTTCCCAAGGCAAGAGAGCTGCTGGGAGAACGCTTCCCCGATTTGGCAACTTTTGCCGACCACCGTGCGATGCTGGATAAATTCAATCCGGAGATGGTCCTGGTCAGCCTTGAACCCCACCACTCGCCGGAACCCATCGAAGCCGCGCTGGCGATGGGTGCTCATGTGCTGGCCGAAAAACCTGCCTGTGTGCGCTTGGAGGACTTCGAGCGGATGGAAGCCCTTGCCAGATCAAAGGATCGACGCCTCATGCTGGTTCTGGCCAATCGCAACAGTCCGTTGGTGCAGAAAGCAAGGGAGTTGATCGAGTCAGGCTACCTGGGAAAGCTCTATGGTTCGCAAGTTTATCTTCTGGCGGACCAGACTCGCTTGACCCGCCCCGAGTATCAGCGGTCGTGGCGAGCCAGCAAGGCTCGGGCTGGGGGCGGTCATCTGCTCTGGCTCGGTATCCACTACATCGATTTGATCCAATACATGAGCGGACAGAGCGTTCGTCAGGTCGCGGGATTCTACGGGAACGTCGGAGGCCAGCCCCTGGACGTGGAAGACGCTGCTGTGGTCGCGCTCCAGTTCGATCAAGGCATGGTGGGCACTCTACAATCCGGATACTATCTCGATCGCGGCTATCAAACCGGCTTCAAGGTCTGGGGTTCGAGAGGCTGGCTGCGCTTCGAACTCGATCCGAATGCTCCACCGCTGGAGTGGTACTCGACTGCCGACGGTGCCCCCGAGGGCGTTCAAACCTTCGAGGACACGACGGGCTTCATGTCAGACGGTATCAGCCAATACTTTCCGTTCGTCCAGGCGGCAGTTGACGCCTCTCGGGGAGTCGCTGCTGCCCCGCTCACTGCGGCCGAGGGCCTGCAGGTACTGCGGGTGATCTTCGGGGCCTACCATGCTGCCGACACTGGAAGAACCCAAACCATCGAATAACCAGGAGGATGTCCATGACAGGTGCAGATGCTGTAGCCAAGATCTTGAAGGCCGAAGGGATAAGTCAGGTCTTCTGCTATCCAACGACTCCAATCCTGGACGCCCTGGCCCGTGCCGATATTCGAGTCCTCACTTCCCGGCAGGAGCGGGTTGCCGGAAACATGGCGGACGGGGTCTCGCGCTCTACAAATGGCCGCCAGATTGGCACCTTCACCGTGCAGCAGAGTGCCGGCGCGGAGAACGCCTTTGCCGGAATCGCCCATTCCTATACCGATTCCACACCCGTGCTCTTCCTGCCGGGACATCCGGGAGTTAACTCGATTGGCAACAGTCCCACCTTTGACAGCTGCGACAATTATCGTGCCACCACCAAGTTGGCTCAGAAGATTCTCACTGAAGATCAGATTCAGATGAAGCTGCGGCAAGCATTCACGGCTCTGCGTTCCGGGAGACCCCAGCCGGTGCTTCTGGAGCTGCCCGTCGACGTGTGCAATGCTGCCTACGAGGGTTCCCTGGAGTATTCCCCGGTGCCTCCGATGCGGCCAGCCGCCGACCCGGGAGCCGTGAGGGAGGCAGCCGAGCGGCTGCTAAGGGCCGAGTGCCCCTTGATCTGGGCAGGACAGGGAGTGCTGTACGCCGAAGCTAGCGAGGAGCTGAAGCGTGTCGCCGAGCTCCTGGGAGCTCCTGTCATGACCACCCTGCAAGGGAAGGGAGCCTTCCCCGAGAACCACCCGTTAGCGGCCGGCGTCGGCGCCTATGTGAGTACCGAGATGGTGAGACATTATCTCGGTGTTTCGGACCTGGTTCTGGCGGTGGGCTCCAGCCTCAGTCGAGCCTCATTCACTCCGGTCATACCCGAGGGGAAGAGCCTGATCCATGCCACCATCGATCCCTCGGACATCAACAACGAATACGAGGCCACGGTCCCGGTTGTCGCCGACGCAAGGTTGTTTCTGGAACAGCTGGCCGAGGAACTCGCTCCGCTGGTGGGGGACCGCCAGCAAGAGCTGCGGGGCCAGACGGCCGCGAACATAGCCGCGATCCGAAAAAGTTGGCTCGAGGAGTTCGAACCTCTGTTCAGTGACGATTCCAGTCCTATCAACGGCTATCGGATGTTCCGGGAACTGTGGGCGGCCATCGAGCCCGAGGAGTCCATGTTGACCCATGAATCGGGATCCTCCCGGGATATTCAGTGCGTCTTCTACCAGGCAAAGACGCCGCGCAGTTACCTGGGCTGGGGCCAATCCTCACAGCTGGGGTTCTCGCTGGGGCTCGCCATGGGTGCCAAGCTTGCGAACCCCGACAGGCTGGTGGTCAACGTCATGGGAGATGCATCCGTTGGAATGACCGGCATGGACTGGGAAACGGCCGCCCGCGAGAACATTCCCATACTCACTGTGGTCAAACACGACTCGATCTTCAGCGGATACGATCGTCACATCCCGGAGTCAATCAAGCGCTACAAGACCTCGACCCAGAAGGGAGACTACGCAGGCGTTGCCAGGGCCCTGGGTTGTCACTCCGAGAAAGTCGAACAGGTCTCTGACCTGAGACCCGCTCTGGAGCGAGGCATCCAAGCCACACGGGACGGTCAACCGGCCGTGGTGGACGTGATCACGTGTGAAACGCGCAAGCTGTCGAAGGTGTGGGACTGAAGGTCAAGAGTCGCAAGTCGCAGGTCGGAGGTCGCAAGTCGAAGGTCTCTTGTTCTCTGATGCGGATGCTCTTCGGGACAGGTCGCCGGATGGCGTTGGACTTGGCCTTTCAGCGAGCTTGTGATTGCCTAGGGACCTGCGACTTGCGACCTCCGACCTGCGACTTGCGACCTGTGACTTCCGTTCTTATTCCTGATCCTGCGGCTTCACATCCGGTGGGGCGCCGACGAAGAGCCACCAGCAATCCTCATCCGTGTGGTTGTAGACTGAGCGCATGGGCTCCGGTGGGAAGTAGATAGCGGTGTTCTCCTCGACCTCGTACTCCTCGTCTCCCACTCTCACCATCGCCTTGCCTTTCATCAGGTAGTAGATCTCTGACATGGTGAAGTGGCGATGGTGTTCTACGCTGCCACCTGGTTTGAGATGACCCACGGACATCCGCAGGGTGTTGGGCATTCCGAATCCCTGGTTGAACGATTTGTGGATAAGCGTGTCCTGGTCAGGCGCGATATCGGGGAGGTCAAGCCACCTCACGGGTTTTCCACCACGGGTCGGGTCTTCACTCATTTGATTGTTCTCCTTTTTTGCTAGTGCATTTCAGATTCATCTTTCACCACGCCAGCCAACCGCCGTCGACACACAGAACCTGTCCGGTGACGAAGGCGGAGGCGTCCGAGGCAAGATAGACGACGGCCCCTTTGAGGTCGTTGCCAGTACCGGGCCTCCCGAGGGGTGTTCTTTCAGAGAGACCGTCCCAGATCTCCCTGGTCTTATCAACTTTCAATCGCTTCGTCTGCATCATCCCGGGACTGATTGCATTTACCCGTATTTTGTACTTGGCCCAGTGGGTTGCCAGTGCGCGAGTCATGCTCACGACAGCCCCTTTGCTGGCGGAGTAGGCAAGATCTTCTCGGGGCACCCCATCCTCCATTGAATCCGCCAGGGAGGGATCGACTCCCACATGACCATAGACTGAAGCGATATTGATGATACAGCCGCTCCCAACCGCCGCCATCACCCGGCCCACCGCCTGGGAACAGAGAAACGTGCCGGTAGTATTGACGTCAAATACTCGCTGCCAACTTTCAAGGGAACAGGTGAGGGTGGGTGCATGGATGGAAATGCCGGCGTTGTTGACCAGGATGTCGATTCCAGGAAAGTGTTCCCGGGCTACTTTGACCAGGCGCTCGACCTGGTCGGGCTGGCTGACATCGAGTGGAACCGAAAGCGCCTTTCTCCCCTCCTGACGGATCTCTTCGGCCGCCTCCTCGCCCCGCTGCGGATCGAGGTCGGCAATGATCAGGTCGGCACCAGCCTCGGCCAGCCCCAGAGCCATGTCACGTCCCAAACCGCTGCCCGCTCCCGTGACGATTGCCAGCTTTCCCCCGAGATCGAACACCGCTTAGCGCCCTCCCTGATTGCGGCCCAAGTCTACCATCAGCCTAGCAGGCAAGACAGTCGTAGGCCCGGCGCTGGGGCACGACACAAAAGTGAAGTTGTGGGCGAAGACGGCAGCGCATCCTGGATGGGCGTGAGCTCTCTGAAAGCGTTTTATCCGCCTGATGCAAACAGGTATCCGCAAGAATTTGGTCGAGTCCGTTTCACGGGGATCTGGAGTGTGACCATTCCAGGAGGCCGCTTCAGCAGCCTGGCGCGAAGCGTAATAGACCGGTCCTCTCAGGGCCGGGTATCGGAGGCGAGGCTATTGTCGAGCCCGCTTCAGCGGGCTTCTCGAATGAAGGCTTTAGCCCTGATCCGAGCTGTTCTACGAGTCGAAAGCTCGATTCGCATTCCAAATAGCCTCGTCGATTTCAAGTCACCGTCGTTATATGAGCTAGCGACCCTGGTTGTAACGGCTGATATGCCTTCAAATACTTTCTGTGAGATCTATCTGCATCTTACCTGGCACACCAAATCGTACTGCGCGATCCTGCTAGGATCCGTCGGAGACCGCGTTCATGGATTCCTGAGGGCTCGTATCGTGGGGACACCGGGAGCCTTCGTCCATGAGATCGGAGGAATTGAAGACCACGTCCACGTAGCCGTCACGATTGGCCCCAGCTTGAGGCTGAGTGACTGGATCGGAGAGCTGAAGGGTTCGAGTACTCATTACCTGAATCGTTGCCTGCGGCGCCGGATCCCGTTTGCCTGGCAGAGTGGATACGGGGCCGTGTCCTTCGGCAAGAAGGATCTACCGTTTGTGGTGGACTATATCCGGCGCCAAAAGGAGCACCATCACCGGGGTCGCACCGTTGATCGACTCGAACGCATCAGCCGGGGTAACAGGGGTCCGGATCCTGGCTAAAGCCTCTATTCGAGAAGCCCGCTGAAGCGGGCTCGACAATAGCCTCGCCTCCGATACCCGGCCCTGAGAGGACCGGTCTATTACGCTTCGCGCCAGGCTGCTGAAGCGGCCTCCTGGAATGGTCACGCTCCAGATCCCTCGCGCAACGGACTTCACTAGGGGGAAGTAGGCCCGCAGCGCTGCGATCCTTGACAAACAACCTGGGCGAACACCATCATGAAACTGCTCTATTCGTCTCTCCAGCAACATCCAGGAATGGAGATCAAATGACACTAGCTGACCTAGGCCAACGGATCGAAGAAGAGTACCGCGCGCGTACCCCCAAATCAGGAGCGCTGTTTCAGGAAGCCCAGGCCTATCTCCCCGGGGGAGACACCCGCACGGGCATCACTTTTCGGCCCTATCCGACCTATTTCACCCACGGGGAAGGCAGCTATCTCCACGACGTCGATGGCAACGAGATCCTCGATTTTACCAACAATGCCACTTCGTTGATCCATGGCCACGCCCATCCGGAAATCGTCAAGGTTCTCGAGCACCAGTTGGCATGCGGCACCGGGTGGTCGGCACCCAACAGCCACCAGGTACATCTCGCTCAGATCCTGTGTCAGCGTGTGCCTTCTCTCGAACGCGTTCGGTTTTGCAACTCGGGCACCGAAGCCAACATGCATGCCATCAAGGCTGCCCGGGCGTTCACGGGTCGCAGCCGAATCCTGATGATGGACGGGGCCTACCATGGCAGCTACGAGGGCACTGAGTTCGATGGATTGAGTTCGGTTCTTCCAAAGCCGAAGGTTCGTGGGATCCCCACGAATGCCGCAGAGAATGTTCTGATCGCTCCCTACGACGACGCAGCTGCCGCGGAAGAGTTGGTTCAGCAACATCAGAGCGAACTAGCCGCCGTCATCGTGAACCCAGTGTTCACTCAAGGCAGACTTGGACTACCCTCGGAAGGCTACCTGGCATCCCTGAGAGAACTGACCCGATCCTCGGACGTCCTTCTGATCTTCGACGAGGTCATCTCCTTTCGGATGGCATCAGGAGGAGCACAGGACTACTTTGGGGTCACGCCCGACCTGACGGCCCTCGGGAAAGTCATCGGGGGAGGACTCCCGGTGGGAGCCTTTGGCGGCCGGGCGGATATCATGGCTCTCTTCGCCGACGCGCAGCCACCCTCCATCACCCACGCTGGAACCTTCAATGGCAATCCTCTCACTCTAGCGGCGGGAATCGCTTCGATGGAGCTCCTGACGGAGGAGGCCTACGAGCGCCTGGCCGAACTCGGCAGCAGACTGCAGCGGCAGATTGAAGAGATCTCAAAAGATCTGGGGCTGCCCTTTCAGGTGAATCGGATGGTGTCTCTGGTAAGCCTCGATCTTCCTCAAGCCACAAGCTCCGATCCAACTGTTCGAGCAGCGGCACTCGAACTCAAGCGCCTGCTCAGCATGGCCGTACTTAATCGAGGCATCAAGGCCGACAGCAATCTGGCGATTTCTACCGTCATGACGGAAGTGGAGCTGCAGCGGCTGACGGACACCCTGAGAGAAATCCTGCCTGAGTTCACTCCCGTCATGAAGGTGCTCGAGAGTGTTCCTGTCTAGAACTCAGGTGAAGTCGCTTACGACCTGAGTCGGCTCCCCATCTTTAAGGACACCCAACATGCCAATCCAGACTGTGCTTGGAACCATTGCACCAGAAGAGCTAGGTTCCACCCTCATGCACGAACACACCCTGGTCGACATCTGGGAGTGGGGTGGACGACTGGGATACGACTCCATCGTGGACGACGAGGATCTTTTGGTCGAAGAACTGGCACAGTATCGTGACGCCGGCGGCTCGGCGCTGGTCGACGTGACTCCGATCGGGATCCGGCGTAACCCCTCGGGGATGAAGCGGATCTCCGAGGCGACCGGACTGCACCTCATCATGGGGTGTGGTTGGTACCGAGAGCGGGTCTATCCTGCCTACGTCTATGAGCTCAGCACCAATCAACTGGCCGATCTCCTGATCAAGGAATTCGCTGATGGGGTCGAGGGCAGCGGTATAAAACCAGGCATCATCGGAGAAATCGGGACCGAACGCTTTCACGTCACACCTGCCGAAGAGCGCGTTTTTCGGGCATCCGCTCGCGCCCAGCGCCAGACCGGCGCGACGGTGACGACCCACACGACCCACTTCGGCGATCTCGGCCTGGAGCAGGTGGCGCTGCTGACCGAAGAGGACGTCCCGCCGGATCGGATCATCGTCGGCCACCTGGGCGAGCGTCGGGGAGTGGAAACAGAGCTCGCCATCGCCAAAATGGGTGTCTATGTCGAGATTGACCACGTCGGCCGATCTCCCAGTGCCGGGACTCAGCCCGAGGAGCAGCGAGCTCGCAACGTAGTGGACCTGGTTCGCGCGGGCTACCTCGAGAGGGTTCTGATCTCCATGGACATCTGCTGCAACAGCCTTCTCCACTGGAACGGAGGCCACGGATTCGACTACCTTCTGAAGACCTTCGTTCCCCTGCTTCAAGAGCAGGGTCTCACAGATGCAGAGGTCAACACGATTCTGGTTGAGAATCCGCGTCGCGTTCTCGACTTTCCTGCAGGATAGATTTCTGGTCGACCCAGGAATCGCTTGGCGCGCTTACCCGGCCGGTGTGGATCTGACCATCTCGGCCAGCTTCCTGTGATCAGCGATATGAGCCGCCATGGCCTCTTCGGTGTTTCCGTGGGAGGGCTTTTCTGTGTATTCGAAGTGGTGATAGGGATCGTTGCCACGGCCCAGAATTGCGGGGAATTGGTAGCCCGTCTGTTTGACGCGAGGAGTGACCATTCGGATCGCAAACCCGATACGACTGGACTCCGACGAGTTCGCGTTGGATCCATGAATGATATTAACGTGATGCAAGGAGGCCTCACCGGCTTTCAGAATCACGTCCACGGCCTGCGACTCTTCGACCTCCACCTCTACCTCCTGTCCCCGGCTGAGGAGGTTGTCTTCGGCATATGTCTCGAGGTGGCTCAGGATCGGTTGGGTGTGAGAACCCGGAACCATTCTCATACACCCGTTCTCCACAGTGCTCTCGCTCAGGGCAATCCAGGCTGTCGTCACCTCCGACAAGTCCAGCCCCCAATAGGTCGCGTCCTGGTGCCAGGATACATATCCAGGGTCATAGGGAGGCTTCGTGAAAAAGGAGGCTGACCAAACTACGATGTCGGGGCCCAGCACATCCTCGACCAAATCCAGGATTCGAGGGTGGGTAACCAATTCGTAGGCCCAGTCGTAGAAGAGATGGGCCTGAGTCAGCTGCGACGGCCGATCCCGATCCCTCATGAGCTCTTCCAGTTCTAGATAAAGACCAAGGTATCGGGTCAACTCGGCATCGGAAAGGACCCGTGCCGGAAAGACGACCCCCGCGTCTCGATAGGACTCCACCTGTTGCTGCGACAAGACTTTTCCCATGGACTTATCCTTCCCATTCTTCTTCTCTACATGGCTCTTCCGATGCTGATTCTGTCACGAAGCTGAAAACGGGGCAATCGCTGCTGCGGACTAGTGCAGCGCGCCACAAGTTTTGACCCAGTGTTCAGCAGCCCCTCGTCGCCGCTGGCGTTGTTGCGCTCGACTCGACATATAGCCCGATATGCCTCGCTCGCGACGCCTAGCCAGCGACAACGATTGACTACTGTCCCCTGGGTCAGAACTTATGGCGAGCTGCACTAGCCGTAGTCCCTCCAAGTTTGGTAAAACAAGCAATGTTGGATCAGAAAGGCTTCTTCAGGATTCGATCATCTAGTTAGGAGGCAAGGATGAAGTCGTTCGGCGTGCTAGTTGGCGTGCTGGGCCTGATCTGGTCAGCCACGCAGGCACAGCCCTTCAAAGGTGTCATCCCCACTCAGGGCCTGATATTTCCCCAGATCGTGGTGGGTGGAACCGGCGAGATCAGTAGTGAATCCGAGATAAATCTGTTGGCCCAGGGAGCCGATGACTCGGAGGGAGACGTCCGGATCTACGCCCAGAACGGCCAGCCTCTACCCGTCCGGGTCAACGGGTCGGCGCCCATGTCAGAGTTCACTTACTCCCTGACTAGTGGATCATCAGCCTCGTTTGTGCTCACCTCGGATAGCGAGGCTCTGACGGTGGGCTTCGCCGTCGTCTTGCAGAACAAGCCAGCCGATCAAACAACGGAAGGCGCGAGTCAGAACCGAGCCAGGGACAAAAGCGGTGCCCTCACCGGACAGGTCACCTTTCGCTTACGCAGCGGAGAGGATCTGACCGCACAGGTAGCCGCGCTGCCAGCCAAGGAGCTGTCCAAGGCACAGTTGATGTTCAATAACACCGGGGGGAACCGGCCGTCGCTGGCCGTCGCCTCGCTGCAGGAGAGTAGTCTATCGATCTCACTTCACGACGAAGCCGGCCAGGAACTGGAATCGAAGCAAGAAGCCTTCAACCTGATGACGCAAAGGGCGCTCTTTGTAGATGAGCTCTTTCCGGCTTCGCAAGGGTCAAGGGGATCTCTACTGATCGATGCGACGGAGCCGTTCTTCGGACTCTCCCTCGATCAGAATGGCTTGCTTCTTTCCAGTGGAGGCCTTTTTCCGGGAGTCATCGAGCGAGAGATTGTTGTCGATCTGCAATTCGCCGTGCTGCTTGGAACTTTACGGGTGGTTCAGGAGGGTCCTCTATTGACCGGGACCATCCGCTTGCGGGATAGTGCTACCGGCGTTGAAGGACCGCTCGAGCCTATTAGTGGTGTCTTTTTCGGAGCGGCTGGCACGGAGCAATACTTCCTCCTGCTCTCCTGGGGCGCTGGAATCACTCAACTTCTAGTTACTGATAGGATGGATCGGAACCTGGAGGGTGACGCCATCGGCGTCGTCAGGAGCGTCATCTCGACCGGTCTGAGCATCGGAGCCATCTTCGCCACTGGGCTCTTCCAGCTTTCCAAGAAAGAGAGTGCTCAATTCTGACTTCGATGCTTTGAATCTCGCTCTCTTTCCCTCTGCCTCTCCCTTCAATCATCTTGCATTCCGGTCGGGGACCTACCCCGGGAGAATGCTCTCTGAGAACCGACCGGGTTGGTCAAGCGAGTCGGAGTTCAGCCAAGACTCACTCGAGGGACAAGACACCCTTGATGTAATCCTGGTTTCGGGAATCCCGCTCGAAGGCGTGCTTTATGTCTTCTAGAGCCCCATATTGATGGCTGATGAGTGGGCTGACTTCGATCTGACCCGATTGGATCAGCTTCACCGCTCTTTGCGTGGTTTCCGGCTGACCGGTGTGCGCATCGATTCGTCCCGAGGCGCCCACCGAGACTACCAGTGTGGGCTCCAGGAAGAGGAGGCGGTTGAGCACGCTCAAATCGGTGCCCTCGTGTCCGTGGCCGTAGAGCACGACCGTAGCCTGCTTTCGCAGGACCGTGGGAATCGTCTGGAACACGACACCACTCCCGGTGGCTTCGATCAGAAAGTGGATCTTACGTCCTCCGGTCAATTCTGCAACCGCTTCTGCCAGATCCCCTTGTGACGGGTTCACGGGAGTCCCTCCGAATCGCTCGACCAGTCTCAGTTTCTCCTCAACCCGATCCGCCACCAGAATCCGCCCCTCAAATCTTCGCGCCTTTCGGAGGTACTGGAGGAAGAGCAAGCCGGCAGGGCCGGCACCCAGGATAAGAATGTTCTCGATCGCCTCTGAGCCACCAGGCTCCCCGTCAAACATGTATCGGGCAGGCATCCTGACGGCTCGATCGATCGAGTGGATGATGCAGCCAAGAGGTTCCGAGAGAGCCGTCTCGAGGAACGAGAGTTCCTCGGAAACCCGGATGCAGTTGACGGCCGGCATGGTCACCAGCTCCTGCATGGCTCCTCCCAACCCGGTGATTCCCCTCTCCTGGTAGTTCTGACACTGATGGGAGTCCTCACTGCGACAGTACTCGCAGACAGGGGAAATTCGTTGACTGTAACAGTTCAGGCCCTGGTCGACAGCAACCCGATCCCCCGGTTTCAACCCCTTTACGCAGGTCCCCACCTCCTGGACCGTCCCACAAAATTCATGACCCAGAATCTGAGGTTGGATGGAGAGCGGAATGGTCCTTCCCTGAATATCGGAGTTGTAGTTCGCCCCACCGCTATAGATGTGAAAATCGGTTCCGCAGACACCAACCGCACCGACCTCTATAAGGACCTCGTGTTCCTCCGGTACAGGCTCGGGAACATCCTTCAAAACCAACCGCTCAGGACCTTCGAGCTGGAGAGCTTTCATCGGCCTCATGTTAACATCAAAACGAGAGGCTCTTCGGGGACATCAAGACCTCCCGTAGCCAAGCAGGTCTACCCTGAAACTTGATTTGTGGCTTCGGAGGGACAATGGACGTAAACCATTGATCTAAAATTGGATAGGGAATTTTCCAGACTATTGTCTGAAAACCGTGGCGGTGGCCTCCAGGCCGCCGTTCTTCGAACCAAAGGCTCGACGGAAGGAATACGGCGGCTTGGAAGCCACCGCCACGCCGGCCGAAGTTTCTTTCTCGAATGATCCGGCGGTCTGCAGCCGAAGGTGGCGCTAACCTGGAGAGTAGTGAAATGACGATCAGACGCACAATTGGAGTTGCCGTTGCGATATTCCTGGTCACCCAAGCTTGTTGGGTCCACTCCGGCTCCTGGAAGGACGCCAGGATCGACCATAGTCGGGAACAGGAGATCCGGAAGATCTGCGATTTCGTGATCGGACACACTCGAAATCGACGTTACCATCCTCCGATGGCTCGGCATCCCGAGTCGGCCTACTACCGAGCTACCATCGCAGCAACACTCTCGCTGGCGGGAAAACTACTCCAGGAAAAAGGCTACATCGAAGCAGCAAGTACCATGCTCGACCAGGTTGTGGAGGAGCGGCTGAATTCGATGTGGCCGGTCTCGATGTGGGCCGACTTTCCTATCTTCGACCGGCCCTTTCCGTTGGACTGGGAAGAGCAGGAGGCCCACCCTCACCCACGGACCACCGGCCTGGTGCTCTATTCGCTGGGTCTGCACCATCAGATCAGTGGCGAAGACCGATTCCTGGAACCAGCTCGGCAAGGCCTCAAAGATCTATTCGCCACCTGGAATTTCAATCGCGACAAAGAACGAATGTTGCATTTCACGGCCGAGGCCGCCGCCCTTGCGGTAACCGGATGGGAACACGCCCTTCCTCAATTCGGCCAGATGAAGAAGCCGATCGTCGACTGGGTTCTCGAGACCTTCGTGGAAACTGCTCCCCAGGACTATGCCTACTTCGCCGCTCTTCGGATGCAGCTGATCCTGGCGGCAACCGGTACGGAACATCTTCGCACCGTTGTCCGGCCGGGCTGGGATGCCTTTCTTGCCGAACCTCGTTGGCGCTACTGGCACAACCCAGACGATTTCCGACACACCAACGACGCCGAAATCAACGTCCGTGGCAATGGAGCCGTGGCCTACGCCCTGCGACTCCACGACCTTGCCGCCGGAGAGAAGGTCTACACCACAACGCCGCTCTACCAACATCTCAGCACCTGGATGGATAGCATGCGACGTCCCGATGGGGGATGCCACAGTTTTCAATCCATCGCCAACGGAAAGCCATATGCACTGGGCACGCTCGCTCATACACTTCAGCTATGGTGGCTTCTCGGTGGCTTTCTCTATTAGCCTGGGACTGATATCGTTTTTTCTGGGAGCTGACTGTTCCGGCCAAGGAGGCTGATATGAACCAGGCAATTGAGGGCCATGAGGACCTCACTCAACAGGGCTACTGTATTCTCAGAGAGATCATCCCCACTGCGGAGGTGTCCGCGCTGAGAGAGAGTGCCACCGCTTCCATAAGGGAACACACGTCACTCCCTCTGCCCAATGGGTACGTCACCGGTTTTCTGCGGGCCAACCAGGACATCGCCCGCTATATGGCTCATCCTCGCATCATGAAGTTGGTGGCTGCCTGCTTCGGTCAGAACGCGCGCATCTCGGCCGTTACCGGCACCATCAACGGTCCCGGTGTTGGGCGAGGTGTGGTCCACGCCGACTGGCCCTACAATCAGAATCACCAGGCACGGATCGAGGCTCCCTATCCCGACCTGGTCGTCACTCTGGTGAGCATGTGGATGCTGAACGACTACACCCCTGAGAACGGAGCGACCATCATTGTTCCTGGCTCCCATAAGCAAAGTACCTCGCCCTCCAGGAAAACGCATCTCGATCCCGACGCGATCTACGACGGAGAGGTTCAGCTACTTGGGAAGGCTGGAGATGTTGGAATTTTCGATGCGCGTACCTGGCACGCCTCGGCAGCCAACACGACCCAGGAGGACCGGGTCGGTTTCATCGTCCGATACGCTCCCTGGTGGCTGAATCTCAATACCCAGAGACCGGGAAGCCGGGAGCGCAAACAGATTGTCGACGACCACAACGGGAGCGATGCCCAGGTGGATGCGGTACCGCCCTCGGTCTATCAGAACCTGCCCGCTGAGGTCCAGCCCCTCGTCTACCATATGGTTGGGGACTAGATGATCGATTCCGAAATAATGACAATTGTTGCGTCCATGAATCGAACTCGATGTATCCGGCGTGCTCGTCTGCAATGAAGCTCTTTCTTGCGTGCTCCCTAAGAGGAATAAAATTATGAGCGAATCAGTCTTCAAAGGCGTAGTCGTCCCCATCGTCACACCTCTGACCCCCCAGGAATCGGTGGACGTGACTTCGCTGCGACGCCTCGTGAGCTACCTGATCGACAATGGTATCCACGGGATCTGGGCAGCCGGAACCACGGGTGAGTTCGCGGCCCTTTCGGACGACCAGAGACTTCTGGCGATCAAGACCGTGGCCGACGAGGCCAGGGCACGCGTACCGGTGGTGGCAAACATCTCAGCCGCGGGTACTCGAGGTGCCATCGAGATTGCTTCGGCTCTCGAGCAAAGTGGAGTCGAAGGGATCGCTGCAACCCCACCCTACTACTACCACTACGGCCAGGAGGAGCTTCTAGCCCACTATCGCTCCATTCATGAAGCTTCGTCGATCCCACTCTGGGTCTACAACATCCCGTCTACCGCCAAGCTGACAGTGGAGGCGGCGACGATTGCCCAGCTCGCCGGCGAAGGCACCGTCGTGGGCATGAAGGACAGCTCTGGTGCGGGTGAGAATCTGGCCCAGCTGGTAGTGCTCTGTCGACAGAGAGGGATCCAGATGTGCCGGTTGCTGGGGTCGATCTATCGGGTCACGATGACCCGTGCCATCGGCGCCCACGGAGTGGTCCCCGGCATTGCCAACCTGGCCGCGGCTAGCATGTCTCGGGCCTGGGAGGCGGGTGATAGTGGTGACGAGCAGACCGCGGATCGCTACTTCTCCGAGGTTTCGTCGCTGGCGAAGGTTCTGCGCCTGGCGCAGGCAGGAGC
>JAKZYH010000259.1:0-25870 GCA_047514575.1 Acidobacteriota bacterium
CAGCTGAGATCAGAGAGGCGAGAGCATGAGTTATCTGAAGGGTTTGCGCTGTAAAGAGTGTGGTACCGAGTATCCCGCTGACCGTAGCTTCGTCTGCATGGAGTGCTTTGGACCCTTGGAGGTACAGTACGATTTCGATGGCATCAAAGCCAATCTGAATCCGCAGATCATCGCCAAACGAGACTGCAATATTTGGCGCTACCGTGAACTGCTGCCCCTGGAAGGGGAGCCCCTGACTGGATTTCACTCGGGCTTCACGCCCTTGGTGAAGGCAGAGCGACTGGCCCGGGAACTGGGAGTTCAAAACCTCTATCTCAAGGACGATTCGGTCAACCACCCTACCTTCTCCTACAAGGATCGAGTGGTCTCGGTGGCATTGAGTAGGGGGGCCGAGTTAGGGTACGAAGTCTTTGCCTGTGCCTCGACTGGGAACTTAGGGAACTCTGTATCGGCACACTGCGCCCGCACCGGCTATCCCTGTCTGATCTTCATTCCGCGCGACACCGAGCCTGCTAAGATCTCGGGATCGCTCATCTATGGACCCAGCGTGGTGGCGCTCGAAGGGCACTACGACGACGTCAACCGCCTGTGTGCAGAGATCGGGGACCACTACGGTTGGGGGTTCGTCAATGTGAATCTGCGTCCCTATTACACCGAAGGCGCAAAGACCCTGGGGTACGAGATTTGCGAGCAGCTAGGATGGAAGTTGCCCGACCACCTGGTGTTGCCCACCGCTGGAGGCACCCTTTTACCTCGAGTCGCAACCTCTTTCAAGGAGTTGAAAGCTCTGGGTTGGACGGAAGGAGATTGCAAGATTCACTGTGCTCAGGCAGACGGTTGTGCCCCAGTGGTAAGGGCGCTCCATCAGGATCTGGACTACATCAATCCCGAGAAACCCAAGACCCTTGCCAAGTCGATCGCCATCGGGGATCCGGCTGATGGTCGTTATGTTCTTGAGGAAGTCCGGACCTCAGGAGGCTGGGGTGACATGGCCACGGATGAGGAGATCATCAGTGCGATCGAACTACTGTCGGCAAAGGAGGGGATTTTTACAGAACCCGCCGGTGGCACTACTCTGGCAGTGACGATCAAGCTCATTCGGCAGAAGCGAATCAAGCCAGATGAGACCGTCGTTGTCGGAATCACCGGCAATGGCTACAAGAGCCAGGACATCTTTTCGTCTCGCTTCGATGTCGATGTGGTCTTGCGTCCAAATCTCCAAATCTTTCGCGACTGGTATGAGTCGCAGGAAGACCTCCTGGGCAGGACTTACTTGGTCGGCTAGGCTCCTTTCCGTTGGTCGGTCGTTGCGAGGGCACGCGTTGATCTGGCCTCTGCTGTTCAGTTATATTCATCCTCTCTTAGTGGCGGTGTAGCTCAGAGGTTAGAGCAGGCGGCTCATATCCGCCGAGTCCGGGGTTCGAATCCCTGCACCGCCAGGCCCCTGAACCGTCCAGAAGCCAATTCGTATGATAAAGCCTCTCATTCGTCCTCGTCGTCTCCGAGAGAATCCGGGACTTCGAAGAATGGTTCGCGAGACCCGGATCAGCGTCGACCAGCTTGTCTATCCAATGTTTCTTCGTGATGGACAGGGAATTCGCGAGGAAATCGGGTCCATGCCAGGGCAATTTCGATTTTCTGTAGATCGGCTGGCTGAGGAACTCCAGCAGGTACATGATCTTGGAATTCCTGCAGTGATGCTGTTCGGAATTCCTGATGAGGAACTGAAAGACTCCGTCGGGACCCCCGCCTACGCCGAGGAGGGAATTATTTGCCGAGGCCTACGGGAGGCGAAGCAGCAGGTCCCTGACCTGGTGCTCATTGCCGACGTCTGTCTCTGTGAGTACACCGATCATGGTCACTGTGGACTCATAAGCCAGACCTCCGATCAGGCACCCGGAGTCGACAACGATAGAACCTTGGAGGTTCTGGCCCGAACCTCGCTTTCCTATGCCAGGGCAGGCGCCGATGTGATCGCACCTTCGGACATGATGGACGGTCGTGTGGCGGAAATTCGCAGCTCCCTGGACGCTGCGGAGTTCCATCGGATTCCGATCCTTTCCTACGCCGCCAAGTACGCTTCGGCGTACTACGGACCCTTTAGAGAAGCGGCCGAATCGGCTCCCCAGTTCGGAGACCGAAAGAGCTATCAGATGGATCCTGCAAACGCCAGAGAGGCCCTGAAGGAAGTTCAGCTCGACCTGGAGGAAGGTGCCGACATGGTCATGGTCAAACCTGCTCTGCCTTATCTCGACGTGATATCGCGAGTTCGGGAGATGACCCAGGTCCCTGTTGCCGCCTATCAGGTCAGCGGCGAGTACAGTGCACTCTGTGCTGCCTTCGATCGGGGCTGGCTGCAGAGGGAGACAACTGTCCGAGAGACACTATTGGCTATCCGTAGGGCTGGGGCCGATATCATTCTGTCATACTTCGCCAAGGACGTGGCGAAGATGATCCGCGAGGGTACTTGGGAATGAGCCCGCCGCGGGAGCTCCTACTCCACACGGTATCCTGCCCTGAGGTGGGCCCCACAGGCGAGAAGGACTGATTCAATGAACAGCCAACCACAACCTCGAAGTCTCGAACTCCTGGAGCGCGCCGAGAAGGTGATACCGGGAGGTGTCAACAGTCCAGTCCGTGCCTTTCGGGGAGTAGGGGAGAGCCCCCGTTTTATCCGCCAGGCTCAAGGGGCTCAGGTTGAAGATGTGGACGGTAATCGCTACCTCGACTATCTCGGATCCTGGGGCCCAATGATCCTGGGGCATGCCCATCCTGAGGTCGTCCAAGCGATTCAAGAGGCCTCTCATCGGGGAACCAGCTACGGAGCACCGACTGAGAACGAGGTGCTTCTGGCCGAGAAGATCTGCCGTCTATTTCCTTCGATCGAGAAGGTCAGGCTGGTCAATTCGGGTACAGAAGCGACCATGAGCGCCCTCAGACTGGCGCGCGCCTACACGGGGCGCTCCCTGGTTATCAAATTTGATGGGGGTTACCACGGCCACTCGGACAGTCTTCTGGTCAAGGCCGGTTCAGGTGTTGCGACTCTGGGGTTGGCAGACAGCCCGGGAGTTCCCGCTCACCTTGTAGAGGGCACCGTCAGCGTTCCCTTCAACGATCTGCCCAGACTTGAAGAAGCCTTTGAAAAGTACTCAGATCAGGTTGCTGCGGTGATCCTCGAGCCCATTCCGGGCAACATGGGAGTCGTTTTACCCGGTGAGGGCTTTCTCCAGGGAGTGTTGAAACTGGGTGAAAAACATGGGGCCCTGGTTGTTTTCGACGAGGTCATCAGCGGCTTCCGCATCGGACTCGGCGGTGCCCAGCAGCATTTCTCCGTCGAGGCACCGATGACCTGTCTGGGCAAGATCGTGGGTGGGGGGTTACCTATAGGAGCCTTTGGGGGTAAACGAGAGATAATGGAGATGATGGCGCCCGAGGGGCCTGTTTACCAGGCAGGCACTTTGTCGGGGAATCCGATCGCGGTTGCGGCGGGACTGAAAACCCTGGAAATCCTGGAGCGCGATCGTCCTTTCGATCTACTGGAGAGTAGGGCCCTGGAGCTTGGTCAAGGTCTGGAAAAAGCTGCCCAGCGCCATTCGGTTCCCTTCCGAGTACAGCGCTGCGGTTCGATGTTCACCCCCTTTTTCAACCCTGAGCCCGTGACGGATTTTGTCTCGGCCAAGCGATCTAGCACCGAGCGCTTTAGCCTCTTTTTTCGCCAGATGCTGGGTCGGGGGATCTATATAGCACCCTCTCAGTTCGAGGCCAACTTCGTTTCCAGTGCCCACACCGAGGACGACATCCAGAGAACCCTCCAGAGTGCTGACGAAGCTCTTCGCGAGGTGGGTGGCTAACGAAGTCAAGGAGAATAGGAGGAGGCTTAGGGTCTGTCAGGAAATAACAGATACACTTTGATGGGGACCCCAGCTCAGAGGGGCGCGGCGGCGCGCGGCCATCTGCTTTGTTGCCGCGCCTGGAAGATGCGCAGCGGCATCGCCTGCGTCGCGACGCCTCGCATCTGCCCCCACGGCGCTCGCGCCAAAGTGCGTCTGTTATTTCCTGACAGACCCTTACGCCATTCGGGGACCGTCTCGCTCGCAGGAAGTGAGTAGGAGTCCTTCTACCACCTCTCCGATTTCCTCTGTGGTCTCGTCCTGGACCGTCGCTATCTCGGAAATAACCAGTTGCAAAGCGCGGTCGTACATCTTCTTCTCCCGGAAGGACAGAGTCTTCTGGAAGTTGAGGCAGTAGAGATTCTTCAACACCTCTGCCACTTCGAAGATCGAACCGGTCTTCATCTTTTCTACGTTTTCCTTGTAACGGCTTTTCCAGTCGGGTTCGGGCTGCTGGTTGTCGCCCTTCAGGATCTCGAAAAGACTGTCGAGCTGTTTTTCGGTGCAAAGCAGACGCAGCCCTACATGGTCAGCGTTGGCTGTCGGGACCATGACAGTGGAGTTGTTGGCTCGGAGCTTCAACAAATAGAACTCCGCCTCCTCCCCGGCAATGTGCTTCTGGCAAACGTCCTGAATGACGCCCACTCCCTGGTTTGGATAGACAACCTTATCCCCGACATTAAACTGCATGAAACCTCCGGCAGACAGTGAAAGCGAATCAAAATAAGAGAGGGCCCTATTGTAGACGAGGCGATTCCGAAAGTCAAAAAAGTGATGGCGGTGCCATCATCAGCACAATTCCCCGTTCACTCAGCCGAAGTTTTTCTGTCGAATGAGGCCAGCTCTCCTCGGTTCTCTTACCTCAAACCGGGATAGGCCCAGGCAGTATAATAAGATAATCTATGTACGCCGTAACATAGGGGAGAGGCAGGCCTGGAGAAGCATCAGAGATGGAGGGACTATTTGAATTTCTCTTCAAGTACCGACCCTTCTTCTTTCGGGAAGGGGAGTTCGCGTTTCAGTGGCGCTGGGAGAACTGGCAGCTGCTTCTTCTCCTCGTCTTCACCGTAATCGGGAGCTTCCTGGTCTACCGCGAGTGGATCAAGGGAGGACACAAAGGACGCTGGCTGCTGCCCTCGCTGCGGGCAGTTTCGCTTTCTCTTCTGCTTCTCTTGCTCATGCGTCCCAGCCTGGTCATCTCGACCCTGCTACCCCGTGAAACCAAGCTCGACATTCTGGTGGACAATTCGAGCAGCATGGGGCTCCCACTGGGGACAAGTTCCCGTGGGGAGCGGGTTCGGAAGCTACTACAGCCCGATGCCGAGTTTCTTGTGGCCCTCCAGGAAAAATTCCGTGTGCGAATGATTCGCTTTGATTCCAGAACTTCCGAACTCGATGCTGAGAGCGAGCTGGATTGGAAGGGGAACCGGACCGACATCGCGGGAGCCCTGGAAGACTCCCTGGCAGAAGCCTCGGCTGAGCCCCTGGGAGGGATTCTTCTTTTTACCGACGGGGCAGACAACAGTTTCAGCTCCTTCAGGGAGGTGCTCTCAGAAGCGAAGATGCGAAGGATTCCCATCCACACCATAGGAGTGGGACCAGAGGAAGCTACCCGCGATATCGAGATCACCCAGGTTACCGTGCCTGGCTCTCTCGTCCCGGAAACGGTCGCGGTTGCAAGGGTCACTTTGCGGAATCGGGGTTTCGGAGGGCAGCGCAGTCGTATCGAGGTTCATGAAGGTGAGTCGTTGGTCCAGTCGAAGGAAGTCTATCTGCCTCGCGACACTGAGACGGTGAACCTGGAGATTCCTCTCATCCCCAAGTCCAAGGGCCTCAAGAGCTACCGTTTTTCTCTAAAGCCATTCGACGATGAGGAGATTCAGCAGAATAACGAGCGGACCACGATCGTGAGAGTGCGCGATCTCAAGCCCAGAATCCTCTACGTCGAGGGACGCCCGAGATGGGAATACAAGTTCATCCGTAAGGCCATCTTGCAAGATCCGCATCTTCGCCTTGAGACGCTTTTGCGTACGGCGCTCAATAAGTTCTACCGGCAGGGTATCGAAGAGGAGACTACCTTGGCATCGGGCTTTCCCACTGAGAAGGAAGAGCTCTTCAAGTATCAGGGAATCGTTTTCGGCAGCGTGGAGTCCTCTTTCTTTACCTACCCGCAGATGGAGATGGTGAAGGACTTTGTGGCCCGAAGAGGAGGAGGATTTCTGATGCTGGGTGGAGGCACTTCCTTCGCCGCTGGTAAGTTTCAAAACACTCCGATCGAGGAGATCCTTCCGGTGTGGACCCAGCCTGAACAGGGTGGCCCGGGGGCGCCCACTTATTCCCAGGGGCGAAGGCGGGTCACGCTGACAGACTATGGCCGCCAGCACCCCACGTTGCGGCTGTCTCTCGAAGAAGAGCGAAATCGAAGCCAATGGGAGACAATGCCCCAGCTCACGGATTGGAATCTGGTGGGAGCGACCAAGACCGGTGCCACCACACTCGCTCGACTTGACGGCGGGACGGAAGGCAGTAGTGACTCAGGGAATCCCCTTCTAGTGTTCCATCGATACGGGAGGGGAACTGCCACGGCCTTCTTGACCGGCTCCAGCTGGCGCTGGCAAATGCTTCAGGACCACAAAGATCAGAGTCACGAGACTTTCTGGCGGCAGTTGCTGCGCTGGTTGGTCCACTCGGCAAGGGAGCCGGTCTCGGTCGAGACCGAGCGCGAGAGCTACACCCAGGGCGAGCAAGTGAAAATCCGGGCTGAGGTCCACGACGCCGACTTCAATCCAGTCAACGATGCCAGACTGGATTTGACGGTTACAACTCCTTCCGGGCAGACCGAGAAGATAACAACGGAGTGGAGTCCGCAGGAGAACGGAGTCTATGAAGGAGTCTGGGTTCCAGGCGAGGAAGGTCTCCATCAGTTAACCCTGAAGGCGGGTGGGAAAGGCGTCAATGCCGACCGATCCTATGGTGGGTCCAACACCTTCTTTCTGACCGCTTCCGAAGGACGGGAATACTTTGACGCTACCCAGAAGAAAGAGTTTCTGCTGCGGTTGTCGGAAGAGACCGGGGGGAATTACTACAGTATCGATAGCGCTGAGAACCTACCCGAGGAAGCACCGTACGTTCAGACCCACTCGTCCGTTATAGAGACGCTCGATCTTTGGGATATGCCGGTGAATCTCTTGTTGTTGCTTGGCCTTCTGGCCGGAGAATGGGCGTTGCGCAGGAGATCCGGTACCCTTTGAAGGATCTGCCCGCCTTTCCTGAAATCGGATCCGACTACACCACCTCGCAGTGGTTGTTCCCGAGGAAGGAGCGACCCCTGACACTAGAAGTAATCTATCGGTATCTACGGAACGCTGTACTAGCACTAGCGTGGTTCATTGTGCTGCCTTTGCTACTGTTGTGTATCTGTCAGCCCGTGGAGGGAGCACAGCTGCAGCGGGTGAGTCTCATCATCCGTGGTCTGGCGGGAATGCCGGAGTACGAAGAGTCCTTTTCTGGCTGGACCTCAAAGTTGGAGCTAATGCTCAGTGCTCAAGCCGACCATCGAGTAGTGGTACTGGATGGCAGCACTCAGAAACGGGAAGAGATTCTTGGTACCGTCTCCGAAGTCCTCTCGCTCTTGCCCTCAGAGGGAGATCTCTGGGTTTTTCTCGTGGGCCACGGGAGCTACGACGGGCGCGATTTCAAGTTCAACATTTCCGGGCCCGACATCACTGGAGACGATCTGGCGAAGATCCTCGATCGAGGGGAGAAGGGAAGAACCTTTCTGATTGCGGGCACCAGTGCGAGCGGTATTCTCATACCCAAACTGAGAGGCGAGAACAGAGTTATTGTGACTGCAACCAAGAACCAGTTCGAGCGGCAACCCCCCCTGTTTTTGTCCTTTCTCGTCGAGGCCGGCACCACGCCTGAAGCCGATCGCGACAAGAATGGGAAGGTATCCCTTCTCGAAGCTTTCTTATTCAGCCGCAGAAAGGTCAAAGACTGGTTTCAGGAGAAAGGACGCATCCAGACTGAACACGCCCTCTTGGATGACTCATCCAGGATTCGCCTAGGTGAGGACAAGCAGGACGTCACCGATCAGGTTCGCACCGGTACCGGTCTGTTGGCCGGTGTCGCCTATCTTTCCTCGCCTCAGGAGGAGCTCCTGGCTTCGCCCGACGCCCGGGCGCTGGTTCGGCGACGAAGCCAGCTGGAGCGCGAGATAGATGATCTGAAGCTCAACAAGCAAGAGTTTCCCGAAGACGTTTACTACGAACGTCTCCAGGTACTCCTGTTGGAGTTGGCGGATGTGGGAGAGCGGATCGATGCCCTGGAGGGAGGACAGTGAGGATCAGCCGGCTCACCCTCGGCATGTGCGCTCTGTGTTTGGCGTCGGGGATTGTCTCAAGCCAGGAGGCACTGGCCACCTCGCTTCTTATCGAAGTTGCGGATTTGATGCAGGCGGGTAAATACGCGATGGCGGAGGAGCGACTGGAACAAAGCTCTCCGACGGATCCTCACGCACTGAGGCTCCGGTTGGAACTGGCCCAGCGAAGCGGAGCTCTTGATCAAGCCGAGGCTCATGCAGAACGCCTCTTGAGTCTCCACAACTCTGGCCAGCTGCGCCTCTCGGGCGAAATCGGAGCGGCAGCATTTGCCGCCTGGAAGCTCGGTTCCTGGAAGCGGGCGAACGGACTCTTCATCGAGGCAGCCGCGAGAAACCCGGTGCCGATCTCGGTTTATGTCGACTGGGGGAATCTCTATCTCGAGAAGTACAACGGAGCCGAGGCCGAATCCATCTTTCAGGATGCACTGAAGGCCCAAGAAGAGAGTCCCGAGTGGTCTCGCTGGAAGAAGGATTCAGCCTATGTAGGACTGGCTGAGGCCCTGAGAGCTCAGTTCAAAGATGGAGTTTCCGACCTGCTCGAATCGGCCCTGAAGCTCAACCCGGACAACCTGGAGATCCATGCCCTGAAGGGGTCGATGGCGATCGTGGAGGAAAATTGGAGCGACGTGGCCAAGTGGATCGACCAGGGTCTCGAGAAGAATTCGAGCTATCTCCCCCTGCTTGAGTTGAAGGCTGTTGAGCACCACTTCCGGGGCGACATAGCACTCTTCGAGCAGGCTTCTGAGCGCATTTCAACAATCAATCCCCGTAGCGGAGACCTGCACGAAATTCTCGGCGATCTTTCCGTGATGAAGAGGCGGCTGGAGGATGCAGTCGAATTCTACCGCGAGTCGATGCGGCGAAATCCCAGGCAGTGGTCGGCTCTGGGGTCACTAGGGATCAACCTGCTCCGACTGGGAAGGGAGGAAGAAGGAAAGCAGGTCCTGGAGCGGGCCTATGCCGACGATCCCTACAACATCTCGACCGTGAACACCTTGCGCCTGTTGGACAGCTTTGACCGCTTTCATAGCTTCGAGACGGAGCATTTCTCGGTTCGGCTGCACCAGAAGGAAGCAGCGGCGTTGCGTCCCTATATAGAGGAACTACTGGAGCGAAGCCTTTCCACTCTCGAACGAAGATATCGACATGAAATCTCCGGAAAATATCTCTTCGAAATGTATCCAGACCATGAGGACTTCGCCGTACGCACCCTAGGCCTGCCGGGTCTGGGCGCCCTGGGAGCAACCTTTGGACGAATTCTGGCGATGGATTCGCCTTCGGCTAGGAAGAAGGGGAGTTTTCATTGGGGCTCGACCTTGTGGCACGAGATGGCCCATGTCGTGATTCTTTCGCTGAGCGGCAATCGGGTTCCCCGCTGGTTCACCGAAGGCATTTCAATGATGGAGGAAAAGTCGGCCGGAGCGGGATGGGGCGAGTATCTAACGCCCAGCTTCGTGCGTGCCTACAAGGACGGCGAACTCCTGCCCCTGGGTGAACTCAACGCCGGATTTGAACGGCCCAAGACCCGGCGACAGCTCGAGATAAGCTATCTTCAGGCGGGCTGGGTCTGTGAGTTCCTGGATTCCCGCTACGGTGTGGACAAGCTTCGCGAGCTGGTGGTAGCGTTCGGGGAGGGAGAGACCAGTGAGGTCGCCTTTCAGAAGGTATTGGGCGAGCCCTTGGCTGGGGTTGAGAAGCTTTTTCTCGAGGAAGTGGAACGGACTTTGACACCTCTCGTCCATAGTTTGAAACGTCCGGAAGCTCCGAACCGTAGGCAGGAGGAAGACTCCGAGACGGATCGTCTCGAACAAATGAAGACCGCTATCGCTGAGGACCCAGAGAACTATTTCCTGAATCTGGCCCTCGGAGAGAAACTGCATGAGTCGGGAGACAGTGAGGGCGCGATCCCCTTCCTCGAAAAGGCGGTTGACTTGTTTCCCCCTTACGCGGAAAAGGGGAGTGCCTATGACCTGCTCCTGCAGATCTACGAGGCTAAAGAAGATTCGCCGAAGGTGGAAGAGACGCTACGTCGGTGGTGGAGGGCGGCACCAAAGTTTCCAGAGAATGCACTTAGACTCGCCGAAGTCCTCTTACAAAGGAACGCGATCGACGAGACGATAGAGTGTTTAGAGGAGGTGCCGTACGTGGATCCCCTCAATCGGGAGCTTCACCGGATGCTGGGTGACCTCTATCTGAAGACAGATCGTGCCGACCTTGGCGTTCGTGAGTTTCAGGTACTTCTCAACCTGCAGCCCATCGATTCCTCAGCGGCGCACTTCCAATTGGGCCGAGCCCTGTATCAGAAAGGGGATCTGGAGGCGGCCAGACGCCAGGCACTACTCTCCCTGGAGATTGCTCCCAGCTATCACAAAGCCCAGAAGCTACTGTTGGAGTTGGTACGCGAATGAGGGTCCTTACGACGGCCTTCTTGGGCGCTGTTGCTCTCATTTGGGTTCTGAGGCCTGCCCTCAGCCTCGATGTTCCTTCTCCTCGAGATCCAAAGGATCCCAGCATTTTCCAGTTCGTTCGGATTCGGTACAACGGTTTTCTCGGGGGTTGGGGCGGTGGCCGGTGGGTGCCTCCCTGGATGCATGATTACCCGAGAGCAGAGCGGAATTTCTTGAAGATCCTCCTGGAGTTGACGACCACCGAGACCACGGCGGAATCCTATTTGATTCTGGATCTTGATGACCCCGAAATCATGAACTACCCCGTTCTGTACGTCAGCGAACCCGGGTACTGGAATGTGACCGATGCGGAGGCAGCCAATTTCAGAGAGTACCTCCTGCGCGGTGGCTTTGTCATCTTCGACGATTTCAGGGGAGCATCGGACTGGAGCAACTTCACCGAGAGCATGAAGAAGGTCCTTCCGGAGCGCAATTTCCTGGAGCTGACTCTGGAGCACCCGGTTTTTCATTGTTTCTACGACATCCAGACCCTGGACATGATTCCTCCCTATGACGTGCCAGGTAAACCAAGATTCTACGGGCTCTCAGACGAGGACGGCCGTCTCTTGGCCGTAGCCAACTTCAACAACGATATAGGCGATTATTGGGAGTGGTCGGACGATTCTCTAGTCCCCATCAACTTTTCCAACGAAGCCTACAAATTCGGTATCAACTATGTCATCTACGCGCTCACCCATTGAAGAATCGGTCTCAGGTCGCAGGTCGCATATCCCCGTTCTTTAAACACTGTGCCGAGCAGGCCATTGAGCTCGCGGCTCAACTGATCAAACCACGGAGTTGTCCCAATGGAAGAATTCGCCAAGACAGAAGAGTCGCCTACCGAGGAGCTCATCAGGGCTCTGCTGGATTCCCAAGAGCGCATCACCGCCGAACTGCGAAAGGAGATCGTCGGGCAGGACGAAGTAATCGAACAAGTTCTGATCTCTCTCTATGTGGGCGGACATTCCCTGATTACGGGACTTCCCGGACTTGCCAAGACCCTCTTGGTAAGCAGTATCGCTGGCACCTTAGGCCTTTCCTTCAAACGTATTCAGTTTACGCCCGACCTGATGCCCTCTGACATCACCGGAAGCGAAATCATCGAAGAGGATCGATTAACTGGGAAGAGGGATCTCGAGTTCATCCGTGGCCCCGTTTTTGCCAACATCGTTCTGGCCGACGAGATCAACCGGACCCCTCCGAAAACGCAGGCGGCCCTGCTCGAAGCCATGCAGGAAAGGCACGTTACCGTGCGTGGGATCACCTATGAACTGGAGGCCCCCTTCTTCGTTCTCGCAACCCAGAACCCCATCGAGCTGGAGGGGACATACCCTCTGCCTGAAGCCCAGTTGGACCGTTTCATGTTCAATGTCGTCATCGACTACTTGAATGAGGACGACGAAGTCGTCGTGGTAGAGAGAACGACTTCAGAGATTGGAGAACCAGTTGAGAAGGTGGTTTCTGGGGAAGACATCCTGCGATATCAGCAGCTGGTTCGCAAGATTCCCGCTGATCAAGAGGTGGTCCGCTATGCGGTCCAGTTGACACGCAGTACCCGGCCTGGAGATGCATTGGCCCCCGACTTTGTCCGAGACTGGGTCAGCTATGGAGCCAGTCTTCGAGCTTCTCAGTTTCTGGTGCTGGGAGGAAGGGCTCGTGCCCTCATGAAGGGGCGTTACAACGTTTCCCACGAAGACATCCGCGCGTTGGCCAGGCCTGTTCTTCGCCACCGTATCTTGACTAACTTCCACGCGGAGTCAGAGAATGTGACACCAGACGATATCGTGGATCGTCTGCTGGAGGCCGTCTTGCCAGCAGGGTCGGGACTGTGAGGGAGTCCCCCTCCCTGAGGTTCATCGATCCCTTGGTTCTCTCCCGAATCAGAAGTCTCCAGCTCGTCGCCAAGACCGTTGTGGAGGGCTTCGTCACGGGTCTTCATCGATCCCCCTATCACGGCTTCAGCCTCAACTTTTCAGAGTACCGGCAGTACGCTCCGGGGGACGACATCCGAAGCGTGGACTGGAAGGTCTTTGGCAGGACGGACCGCTTCTACGTCAAGAAGTACGAAGGGGACACCAATTGTCAGATGTATATTCTCCTGGACAACAGCGCCAGCATGGGCTATGCCAGCGGCTCCATCTCCAAGATCGACTATGCCCGCTATCTCGCCGCCTCGCTGTCCTACCTTGCAGTCCGCCAGAGTGATGCTACCGGACTGGCTGCCTTCGACTCAGGCGTTTTCAACAGCATTCCGCCGCGGGCTCAATACAGGCACTTCCTCACTATCCTGCACCGTCTCGAACATCTTGAGCTCGGTTCGCAAAACAATATCGGCGACGCCTTGGAGGAGTTGGTGCGCCTGATTCGAAAACGAAGCATTGTTGTGCTTATCAGCGATTTCTACCACGAAGTCGAGGAGCTATCGAAGGTACTTCGCTTCTTCCACCATCGGGGCAACGATGTCGTTCTTTTCCACCTGCTGGATCCGGTAGAATTAAAGATGTCGTTGCCCGAGAGCTGCACCCTACAGGACATGGAAACGAGCGATTACCTTTCCTACGTTCCAGATCATTCCCGTGCAGCCTACCTCGATCTCCTGCAAGAGCACATCGCGCGTCTCCAGAGGGAATGCCGCGATGCCCACATTGACTACTCACTTCTGACCACCGAAGAACCTCTGGACCGAGCACTATACAGCTATCTGTCGACTCGACAGCGCAAATACTGACACTGAAACATGAAGAATTCGTCGCACATCACGATCCGGCGCGGTCGGGGGCGGCGTTAAGGTGAAACTTCATTTGTGAGTTCGGAGGGAAAACGGACGTAACCCATTGATCTAGACTTGGATAGGGCATCTTCCAGGTGACTGTCCGAAAACCGTGGCGGTGGCTTCCAAGCCGCCGTTTTTCGAGCCAAAGGCTCGAAGGAAAGAATACGGCGGCCCCACTGGGCCGAAACTGGAACGAGGTGACTCGATGGAGTTCTTGAATCCATTCTTCTGGCTAGGAGCCGGTGCATTGACGGCTCCTATCTTGATCCACCTGGTTCGAAGGCACCGCAGGGAGCGGGTTCCCTTCCCCTCACTGATGTTTCTGCGCAAGATTCCCACGAAAGAACTCAGAAGAAAGAAGCTCACGAATCTGTTTCTGCTTTTCCTCCGCTGCCTGGGGCTGTTGCTGATCGTAGCGGCATTCTCGCGTCCAATGGTGTTGGGGACCTGGTTTGGAAGCCTCGCGATGGGAACTCCGCGCTCGCTGGTCATCCTGATCGATTCCTCGATGAGCATGTCACGAGAGCCCGTCTGGCAGAGGGCATCCGAAGTGGCCGAGCGAAGGGTCCGCTCCCTGACTGGAGGGGATGAGGGGCTGATCGTGCGGTTCGGTGAGACAGTTGAAGTTCTCTCCTCCTGGGAAGCTCGATCAGAGCGCCTGCTCAGTGTGCTACACAGCCGCGCCGAAACCTCGTTTGAAGGTACCTCCTACGGTGAAGCGCTCCGCGTTGCCTCCGAACAGTTCAAAGAGCAGCAGGCCAATAGTAGGAAGGAAATCGTTCTGATCACAGACCTCCAACTCAGCGGGCTTCCGGAGAGCCAGAAGTGGAGGTTGCCAGGTGACGTGCTACTGACGATTGAGAGCGTTGGCGAGGAATCATCCAACCTATTTGTCGAAGAGGTGCGACTGGAGAGATTCAGTTTCGGCGAGCGACATCCGTACCCAATTGTTACTGTGCTTAGGTCTACTCCTCCTCAGCCCCTGAAAGGAGAGTTGCAGCTGTTCCTGGAAGGGCAACTGATTGACAGGCGGGGCTTCGAGCTAAACCAGGACGGCACGGCCCAGGTGACTTTCCGACCCTTCGCATTGGAAGCGGGTCCTCGCAAGGGAAGGATCGTGGCCCAAGTAGAGGACGGATTCCCCGCTGACAATGTTTTCTTTTTCGTCGTCGAAAGGCGTGAATCGCGCCCCATCACCGTGGTATCGAGTCGCCCCTCTTCGATGGTCTACCTGAAAAGTGCTCTCTCATCTGGTCAGAACCTGCCATTTCGAGTGGAGGTGGTGAAGCCCCCTGGACCGGCAAGGCTGAACTCGGAAGATAGGCCGGTCCTGATTCTAGACGATCTTGCCCGGCCGCCCCGGCCCGCCGCACTCGAGTCCTACGTCTCGAACGGGGGTGGACTTCTAATCTCCCTGGGAAACAGCGTCCGTCCCCAAGCTTACCATCGGCTCGCTGCGGAGCTTTTTCCGGTCGAGCTGGATCAGCGAAGGTTCATTCGGAGCCGCGACCGCAATTTTACCTCTATCACGGACGTGGACTGGCAACACCCCGTCTTCTCAGTGTTTCGCGAGTCTCACCGAGCGGGCCTGGTGAGTGTTCAGTTCTACAGCTATTGGAAGCTTCTCCCCCGGCAGGGCTCCACGGTGCTGGCCAGGTTCGATGAATCGAGTCCCGCCTTGGTGGAAAGCGCCCTGGGCAGGGGCCGGGTCCTGGTTTTCGCCTCCTCTCTTGACCGCGTCTGGACGGACTTTCCCTTACGCAATGCCTATGTACCTTTCTGGCACCGACTGGCCGGGTACGCTGGAGGTTGGTCGGCGTCGGCCGCCGCGATGACGGTCGGTGAGATTCTTGGGTCAGAACGGGATGCGACCAGGTCCGAATCGGGAAGAACGAGCAGCTGGAATATTGTGGATCCCAATGGCCAGCGAGTCATTGGGTTGGACCAGGAAACTCCGGATTTCGTCGAGTTGAAGTTTCCAGGCCACTATGAAATAAGGAAGAACAAGGAAACCGATTGGGTGGCAGTCAACAGCGATCCGAGGGAATCGGATCTGGAGCAAGTGCCGGTCGAGAAACTGCTGGCCAGGTTCCGAGCAGAGCAGCCTACTAGCAGCTCCCCTCCCCAAGCGAAGGGCGTTAGCCACACAGAGCATCGGCAACCATTATGGTGGCTCCTGCTGCTGGCAGCTGCCCTGGTGCTGGGGGTCGAGTCCCTGGTAGCAAACCATCGGCGAAGGGTTGTCGAATAGGAGCTCCGCGTTATTCGAGGTGAATCTGATGTTGGGATCGATGGGAAAGCAGATTGAGTCAGTTCGGAGACGACTTCAACTGGAGCGCCTGATCAAGGGTCTCTCTCTCTTGTTTCTGTTTCTGGTCCTGGGTTCAATTTTTTCGAGTTACGTCCTTGCTCGCTACAACTTTTCGGACGAGGTACTGCTCTGGACCAGGATAGTCGGAGTCGTTCTTCTATTGGGCCTCTTACTGAAGGTGCTTGTTCCGGTTTTTCGCCGATCCACGACCCGTCAGGTCGCGCGCTTTCTGGAAGAGCGGCATCCCCAGCTGCAGGAAGGACTGTCGACGGCCGTAGGTCTGAGCGAAGGTAAGCCTGGAGCGGACCCGCAGCTGCGTATGTTGTTGGAACGGGATGTCTGGAAAAAGCTGCGGAGTATCGCGCTCCCGACCTTCTATCGAGTCCGCAGCAGCCTCCTCTCACTGCTGGCTGTCGTTGTTTCGCTCCTACTTTTCGCGTACCTGTTTTTCGGCGGTCCCGAAGCCTTTCGCTACAGCCTCGGCAGGCTACTCGGGAGTTGGGATGGACAGAGCGAGAGCCCGCTGTACGCGATATCGGTTTCTCCGGGCGACACCACCGTGGCGAAACACGCAGACGTCGAAGTTCGAGCCTCCCTGACCGGTTTTTCCTCTCGCAATGTCAGGCTGCAAGCCCGGTACGAAAACGAACCCGCCTGGCAGGAGACTGTGATGCGGCCGGATTTCGACAGTGGAGATCTCGTTTTCCTGTTCTTCGACGTCAGGGAACCGATGGACTATTACGTTGAAGCCGACGGCATTCAATCGGATACCTTCCGGATCTCGGTCTCGGAGCTGCCGAACATTGAGGAGCTTCATGTCAGGTTGGTCTTTCCTCGGTATACCGGTTTGAATCCAGTAACCCTGGAAGATGAAGGTGACATCGAGGCGGTTGTGGGGACCCGCGCGGAATTGAGCATCCGAACCGATCAGCCGGTTGAAGAAAGTCTGATTAGAATGGAGGAAGCCGGGGATATTCCCCTCGAGAAGGTCGGGCCACAGCAGCTCAAGGCCGATTTCAAGGTGACTGCTGACGATTATTATCGAATTCACCTCCAGAATCAGGAGAAGGTCTGGTATCCGGCATCGGACGAATTCCTGATCCGGGCGCTCGAAGATCAGCCACCTCTGATCTCCTTCAAGCAGCCGGGTCGGGACCTAAGGGTCACCAACATCCAGGAGATCTTCACCGAGGTCAAGGTGCAGGACGACTACGGTATCAGGAAGGCTCGCATCCACTTCTCAGTCAATGGGGCTCCCGAGCAGGTCGTCGAGTTGAGCAAGCCCTCTGGTTCGCGCTCTTTCGTCACATCTCACACTTTTTATCTGGAAGAATTCGGCTTGATCCCAGGGGACTTCGTCTCCTACTACGCCCAGGCCGAAGACGCCATCGCGTCGTCAGTCACCGACATCTACTTCCTGGAGGTGGAACCCTACGATCGGGAGTACTACCAATCCCAGAATCAAGGCATGTCCATCCCAGCCAGTAGCAACGAAGATCTCAACCTTTCCAAGCGGCAGAAAGAGATCATCGTGGCTACTTTCAAGCTGCGTCGAGAAAAGAGTTCGCGCGCGGGTTTCAAAGAGGACATCCAGACTCTGGCTCTGATACAGCAGAGGCTCCAGGGACAGACCCAGACGCTGATCGATCGACTCGAGCTGAGAAGGACGGCCGCAGCCGACCCCCGTTTTCAGAAGATGGCCGATCACCTGAAACAGGCCGTCGTGCACATGGATCCGGCTCACGATCATTTGAGTAAGTCCGCTCCCAAGAAGGCGCTGCCAGAGGAGCAAAAGGCCCTCCAGCAGCTTCTCCGTGCCGAAGCCTTGTTCAAGGAGATCCAGGTTTCCTTTTCTCAGAATCAGACGGGATCTCCTGCTTCAGCGCAGGAACTGGCAGATCTGGTTGATCTGGAGCTGGATCGTACCAAGAATCAGTACGAGACGATGCAGCAGAATCAGCAGTTTACGCGTGAAGAGAAACTCGATGAGGCACTCGAGAAACTGATGGAGCTAGCTCGCAGACAAGAGCAGCTGGCGGAGCGCAAGCGACGACAGAGTGGGCAGAGTTCTGCGATGAACAACATGTCACAGCAGCAGCTGATGCAAGAGGCGGATCAGCTAGCGCGCCAGTTGGAGCGATTATCTCGTCAGCAGAAAGAACAAAAACTTTCCGAGATCAGCCGTCGACTCCGAGAAGCGGCCAAGCAGATGCGACAAGCTCAATCTGGCCAACAGTCACCGGAACGGTCACAGCTGCAGGCTGAGCGGGCGCTCGAAAGACTCCAGAAAGCAAAGGAAGCCTTGGGGCGACAGCGACAGGATCAGCGCTCGGAAAGCATTCAGAAGTTGAAAGAGGACGCACAGCAGCTGGTGCGCAAACAGGAAGACGTCCTCGACAAACTCGATAACCTGAAGCAGCGCTTCGAATCCAGGAAGGTGGATCAGGAGACCATCCGCGAGCTGCGCCGGCTGCTTCGGGAAAAGTCTGAGCTGCAGGAGGACCTCTTCAGGCTGGAGAGCGATCTGCACCAGTCGGCGCGCCAAATGGAGTCCAAGGAGCCAGCGGCATCCCGCAAGCTGAAGCAAGCGGGTCACAGCGTTCGCGACAATCGGATTCCAGAGAAGATGCAAGAGGGTTCCCAGCTGCTGTCCCGCGGCTGGGTAGATATGGCGCGGGATCGGGAAGAGGGCGTTGCGGCGGAGGTGGCCAAGCTCTCCGAGAAGGTGGGCGAAGCGGAGGAAGCCCTGGGGGCCGAGGGCCAGCCCCAGGCCAAGGAAGGTCTGCGAGAGGCGCTGAGCCAGGTTGGAAAGCTCGTTGAGGGTCTGTCCTCGCTACACCAACGTGCCTCTGAGAAAGGCTCGGAGCAGGAGTCGCAGGAGCAGGCTTCAGAGCCCGGTGAGAGCTCTCCAAGCTCTGACTCGAAACAGAAGGGCAAGAAAGGGGAAAAAGGTAGGAGTGAAGGTGAAGGCGTCGGCGACTCGGGCAAGGAGGGGACGCCCTCTTCTTCGATGCGCCGCGCGGGAGGACTTCCGAATACCACCGGTGTGAATCCGAGTCACGTTAGGCGGGAGTGGCAGGAGCGGATGAAAGAGGCCAGTTCCCTGCGAGGTCTCCTGAATCAAGAACGCACTTTACGACGAGACGTGGACAGCCTGGTGAGGAAGATGAAGAAACTCGATCTGGAGCGGCTGTTCTCTGACCAGGATGAGATTGACAAGCTCAAGGCCAAGATCATCTCTGGGTTTCATCAACTAGAGCTGGAAATCAACCGCGCTCTGGAAGATGAATCTGGAAGGCTGCAGACCAGCTTCGACGAAGACGAAGTGCCTCCGTCTTTTCGGGATCAGGTAGAAGAGTATTACCGAAGACTCTCCAGCGAGCGCCTGCAAAAGCGGTAGGGCGGTCAGCAATGACATCGGTGAACAAATCCAAATCCAAATCGGTATCGGTATCGGTATCCGAATCCAAATCGAGGAACCATGTCACTTGTCTACCAAAAAGCTAAACATCTACTGATTTGCGATTGACTCCCTGGCCTGAGCCAGGTCTTCCTACAAAGCAGATACCTTGAGCAATTTCGATTTCGAGAACAAGCGGGCTCCTGGATGGGCATACCGAACCGTGAAACCCAACCCGTTGCCTGGAAAAGCAAGGAGCCTAAACAAATTCGAGGTTGAAACAAGCACGATGGCATACGTAGTCCAAACCGACGAGCTCAAGATGAAGAGGGCAGGCGAATCCGATCACCATGAAGGAGGTTCGGCGATCTCCATTCTGGGATCCAAGGACGAATCGAGAATCTTCAATGCTCACCTCCAATCCTACGCTCGAGGTGGTGCCACCCATCCCCACCAGCATGATGATAGGGAGCAGTATTTCTATGTCCTGGAGGGAGAAGGGACCTTCACGGTAGAGGGAAAGGAGTTCTCAGTACGTCCGGGCTCGTTCGTCTTCATACCGGCGAGCACAGAGCACTCCTATCGCACCGGTCGCCAGGCGCTCAAGTTTCTGATGATGCAGGCATTTTTCAACGAGGACGAGATGAAAGCCGCCGGAGCGCTGAGCCGATCCGAGTGGAATGAGCCCCGATCCGACTGACTTGTTCAGTTTCCGGCAGAGGGTCTGATCGTGACGTTGACGAGGTCCCGGCTGCCACAGTTTCTTGCATCAAATACGCTGAAACCGAGGACGATCGTGGTTTCCTCGGATACCTCCGGTGCGACGAAAGAGATCGTAGCCCGATCGATATCGAAGGCGATTGACAGGTCTTGGGTGTCGACAGCTTCCCAGACGAAAGTAAGGCCGGTCTCACTGACGGTTACAGTGGTCCCTGTGCAGCGCGGAGTATTGATAAAGTCGGTGGCGCAGAGCTGAAACGTCAGGACCGTCGGTTCAGTGGGAGCGGTGAATCGCGGCATCTCGGTATCGGAGTCCTCAAGGACAACTTCCACACCGGATATTTGTGTCCAGATGATCGTAGTGGGATCGCCATCTGGGTCAACGACCGATCCCTGGAGTACTACCTGCTGTCCCAACCCCACCGTCTGGTTCGCCCCGGCGTCGATCGATGGGGCCTGATTCTGAGCGGTGGAGGAGCGGACAAACCAGACTTCGATCAGGATGGAGTTGGAGTCATCGAAGATGGTGCCAGGATCGGTGGCGTCAACTCCCAGACTCACTCGGGCAACCATAACCCGGGGCCTGTCGTGGGAAATATGGGTCCAATTCAGTATGGTCATGGAGGGCCTTGGACCGTTACAGCCTATACAGAAGACGTCAAGTTGATTGGGTGGACGTGGAAATGTGGTCTGTGGATTAGCCGAATTGACATCAACCGATCCGATAGCCCAGTCGGGATTGGCCCGATCGCCGATCTGGAAGGAGACAGCGTTGACGTCCTGAACGACGATCGGATCGGTTGAGCTGCCGGGCTCGCCGTCAGGCAGACCCCATCGGCCCCCTACGGAAACGACGTCCGTTACACCACCGGGGCCGACCACTTTAACAATAGGACGGGGCCCCCCGCCCCCCTGTATGATTGCTAGACCGCTCTCTGCCGCAGTGTTGTCAGGATCAAAGCCGGATCCTGTAATGAACGCGGCCTCCCCGGAGGTGACGGAAATATCCGGCCCCGCGCCCGCCACGGCGGGCTGATTTCCAAGTTGATTACAAAGAATCTCAGGGGGGTCGTCGCCTCCGCTGCCGAGAGGAGTCACCGTAATCGTCATTAGGTCACAAACCGGTGGAGAGATAGCGTCGCTGGCACAGAGCAGAAGGTTCACGAAGGTGGGAGTGTTCCCTGCAGTAATGGTTGGACTCAGCGAGGTAGAACCGTTAAGGGCAACTCCGGGATCGCCGCTGGTCGCGGACAGCAGCGTCCAAAACACCGAGATTTCGTCTCCATCCGGATCAGAGACAGCCCCTTGCAGCCTCGCCGTTTCCGCGAATTCCAGAGTGCGATCGGGACCCGCGCTGACTGCAGGAGAGCGATTGGCAGATCCCGAAGCAACCTGGATGGTCTCGGCAGCCTGGCAGCCGTTGGGATCTTCACTGCTGGATGTGCAGCTAGCCAGGTTTGTGAGGTTCGAGCCTTCCGCTCCTGCCAGTACGTCGACTACGATCTCAATGGAGGTCGATTTCTGGCGATCCAGCGAATCTATGGTGCACCTGATAATCTGATTTTCGATTTCGTCGCAGGCCGAACTTGACTCCGATGAATCGAAGCTCAGGTCGTCCGGAAGGATGTCGGTCACAACGATGTCCGTCGCCTCCCCCGGACCGAAATTGGATACCCCTAGAGTGTAGGTGAACGTCTCGCCTACGAACACGGGATTAATCGAGGCCTCCTTGGTGAGGTGCAAGTCTGCTGCGTTGCTCTCCACTTCTACCTCAATGCTGTCTTCGCAGCCGTCAGAATCGGGTAAATCGGAGTGGCAAGTGACGCTGTTTTCCAGCGTAGTCCCACCTGCCGCAGGCAGCACGTCCACGACGATATCCAAAAAGGCCTCAAGGGGATCATCTGAATCCCCGTTGCCCAGTACGCCGACGAGGCACTCCACGATGCCATCGTCCACTTCGGTGCATTCCGGGCTGGAGAAGTCGGAGTTGAAGCTGACGCCGGCGGGAAGATTGTCTGTAATCGTAACTCCAGTGGCGACCCCGGGCCCGAAGTTGAGCACTTCCACAAAGTAGGTAAGCTCACTGCCAGTCGATGCCGGGTCGTCCGAGGCGTCTTTGAAGATGACCAGATCCGCTTCGGCGGCAACCCTGACTTCGGCAGCGTCGACACAACCGTCAGGATCATCCTCGTCCGATCGACACGCTGCTGTGTTTATCAGGGTAGTCTCGTCAGCTTCCTCCAGCACCTCCACGGTGATATCGAAGCTGATCTCGTCATCGGCGTCCAAGAAGTCCAATGAGCATTCCACGATACCAGCGCTGATCTCGCTGCATTCACCACTGGAGCTAAAGGGCAGGAAGGCAACCCCGCTCGGGAGGTTATCAGTAACGACAACGTTGTTGGCCTCTCTCGGTCCGGAGTTGCTGAGGTCCAAGGTGTAGTACAATTCTGAACCCACGGAAATCGCATCATCCGAGGCACTCTTGCTGATGGAGAGATCGGCCACCCCGGCCGAGACCTCGACCTCTACGCTGTTTTCGCAACCATCAAGGTCGGCCACGTCCGAGCTGCAGGACGCGGTGTTCTCCAGGGTATTACCCCGGGCATCATCCAGGACTTCAACCACGATCGACAAAGTGACACCGGAAGGCTCCGAGGAAGCGCTGTTACCCAGAACAGCCACCTCACATTCGATAATCTGATCGTCGACTTCGCTGCACTCGGAGCTGGAGAGGCTCGAGTCGAAGCTGACCCCCTCCGGAAGTGTATCGACAGCGATCACGTTCGTCGCCTCATCCGGTCCAGAGTTGTTCAGACGCAACGTATATGTGAGTTGATCGCCCACGAAGACAGAGACATCGGAAGCCGTCTTGGTCAGCTCGAGGTCGGCTTCCGCACTGCTGATCTCTACCTCGATGCTGTCTTCGCAGCCGTCGGGATCGGTGAGATCCGAAGAACAACTGACAGTGTTCGTCAGGGTGGCGCCGAAGGCCTCGTCCAGTACCAGAACTGCGATCTCGAAGAAGGCATCGCTTGGTTCCGAGGTATCGCCGTTGCCAAGCACGGGCAGGGAACATTCGATAGTTTGACTCTCGACTTCGACGCACTCGGGACTGGAAAGATCGGCGTCAAAGCTGACCCCTTCCGGAAGGGTATCTGTGACGACCACGCCGGCGGCTTCGTCAGGGCCGAAGTTGAGCAAGTCGAGCGTATAGATCAGGGTGTCACCGATGGAAACGGCGTCGTCCAGGACATCCTTGAAGATGAGCAGATCTGCTTCGGTACCGGCAGCTTCAGTGATCTCCGTGTCGACGGCGCCATAGCACTCATCCGGATCGGATTCGTTGGCGTTGCAGACGGCCTCATTTGTGATCGTGGTCTCGTCGGGTACCGTCTCACCTGCGGTCGTCTTGATGGTGATCCCGGCGACGTTGTTGACAAACTGGCCATTCCCGAGGACGCCCAGCGAACAGACAATCTGAGTACTTTCCCCGACAGCTGATTGGCTGCAGGTCCCTTGGGTTGGTGTGATCGAAACCAGCTGGACCTCCACTGGCAGCGTGTCTGTGACGACGACGTCGCTAGCCGTGGTGGGTCCGTTATTGATAACCGTGAGCGAATAGGTCAGTGAGTCTCCAGGTCTCACTCGGCTGCGGCCAGCCTTAAAGACTGAGAGATCGCTTTCCGGTCCTCCTCCTTCAAGCCGCAAACCCGTGATCGACGTCTTGAAGTTATCGCTTTCGTCGCAGTCGTTGCTATTCACCAGGTTGAAGGTGCTGCTCACCGTCCTGCCTGCAATGGCAGGGTTGGGCGTGAGGACGATCTCAACGATGGCCCTGCCCTCTGCCTCCAGGCCTCCGAAGCTGCATGCTACCTGACTGGTCAGCCCCTGAGAATCGCGCACTGGGAAGCAGAGCGCAACGCCACTGCCTCCGGTTCGCTCAGTCACGTCAGCCGATTGAAAGGTCACTTCGTTCAAGCCGGTCAGAGGATCCACCGGGAGAGCCACTAGAAGCCGCACATCGGTGGTCCTTGCCGGTCCTGGGTTGTCTACCTTGACGGTGTAGACAATGTCTTCGGGATCCCGGGCTGAGTAGGATAGGTCGCTGGGGCTATCTACGGTCAATGACAGGTCAGCACAGCCTCTGGGTCTGACGACCGTCTTCACTTCCGGAGCTCTGCATCGACTCGCCTCAGTGTCAGCGGACTGACAGCTCGCTGAGTTGATGAGGACCCTATCCGCGGCCGTCTGGTCGACCTTCACTTCTATGACAACGGCCGCGCTCTCGCCTTCGGCAAGAGTTCCTACCGAGCATACGACCTGACTCTGGGTGCCGGCTGAGGACGACTGACAGCTGCCCTTACCGGGAATGGCGAAGACAAGGCTGAGACCGGACGGAAGGGTATCGGTGATCTGAACGGATCTCTGAACCTCAGGCCCGTAGTTGGTGACCCTCAGCTCGTAGATGAGCGTGTCGCCTGGACTTGCCTTCTGGGCGGAGACACTCTTGTCCAGGAACAGTCCTTGGCGGGGAGGGAGGATGTGGGTCGAGGCGAAGGCGGTATTGTCGCTCAGTACAAAGTCCTTTGAGCCGGAAGACACTTCGACCTGGTTGGTTACAGTCTGGTCATGAGCAGACTCGGTGGGTATCATCGTGACCAACACCGTTGCCACAGCGTCCTCGGCCATGACTCCCAGCTCACAGTCGATCCTCTCTGCGTTCTGCGAACAGCTACCATAGTCCGATTCGACCGAAGCCACTGTGAGCAGATCCCCCGAAGGCAATCTGTCGGTCAGGGTCACAGCCTTGGCTACCGCTGGCCCGAGATTGGTAACTTGAATCGCGTAAGGGATCGGATCCGGTGAAAAAACTTGAATCGGAGCTTGCTTGGTTACCGCAAGATCAGCGCTATCGGCGGGCCTCACCCGAGTACTGACGGTGGCCTCGCAATTCTCGGGTGGGCCTTGGAATGAGGAGCAGATGGCAGAGTTTGTCAAAACTGTTCCAGCAGCGGAATCCTTGACATCCACCTCGATGGTGACGACCGTTTGGCGATTCCTGCCTAGAGTCCCCAGGTCGCAGACGACCTGGCGCTTATTGTCGGGTCCCTGGCACGACCCCGATGTGCTGGAAGCCGAGACGTAAGTGACACCCTCGGGCAGCGAGTCGAGCAACTCCAGGTTCGATAAGGTACTTTCAGTGGTGTTGTTGAGAGTCAGGGAATAGGTCAAGCGCTCGCCCCCATTTATCGGATCGGGCGCGGCCGTCTTGGTCAAGAATCGCGCCGGGCCGGGATCGCCAGCAATTGGCACAATTGGACCCTTGATAGCTCGAATGCGGTGGTTGTTGCGATCTGCGATGAGTAGGTTGCCATCGCTGTCGAGTCGAACGCCGCTGGGAAAGTTCAGTAGGGCCTCGGATGCGGCCCCACCGTCCCCCGAGAACCCCAGAGCATTCCCGCCGGCGACCGTCGTGATGATGCCGGCTTCCAATTCCACGAGTCGAATCCGGTGGTTGAAGGAATCTGCGATGAACAGATTTCCGTCGTCATCGACAAAAAGTCCCGTAGGGAAGTGCAGCTGTGCCAAGGGGGCTGGGCCACCGTCGCCGCCGAATCCGGGGGTCCCGTTTCCGGCCACAGTCGAGACCATCCCGGTAGAGGTTTCCACCTTGCGGATTCGGTGGTTGAAGCTGTCAGCGATGTAGAGATCGCCCTCCAGGTCGACCTCAACTGCATAGGGTGTGTCGAAGGCAACGCTGGGAGCCGGTCCACTTTCAGGACCTGCTCCTCTCTCTCCGGTCCCAGCAACCAGGAACAGGTCCTGTCGTAGGAGGTCGGCCGACAGGATTCGGTGATTGCCAGTATCCGCCAGGAACAAAGCGCCCTGGGTGTCGAAGACGATCCCGCGTGGGAAGCTGGGGTCGATTACGCTCAGGGCATCAC
>JAKZYH010000260.1:0-7342 GCA_047514575.1 Acidobacteriota bacterium
TCAGGTTCTCAACGACACGAGGGACACTGACCAGTACGGAAACCCGTTCACGGCGGAGGCATTCGATGATGGCCTTGGGATGCAGCTCCGCCATGAACACCACGGATCCACCCAGCAGCATCGGGACGAAAAGCCCCGCTGCCTGGCCAAACATATGGCTCAGAGGAAGCAGGTTCAAAAAGCGGATCGGTTGGAACGGACGGGCGTAACCCTTGTATTTGTTTATCTCGTGCAGAAACGGATTCAAGTTGGCACAGATATTTCGGTGTCGGTGAACGACCCCTTTGGGTTCTCCCGTAGTGCCGGAGGTATAGACGATCTCAACGACGTCATCGGGTACCACATCGGCGACGGGAACCCGATCTCTGGGTTCGATCCCTCCCAGCGAGTCGAAAGAAAGACTCTCTAGAGTGCCGGGTTCGGGACTCAATGAATCGCCGTGAACCAGCAGTTTGGCGTGAACCTCCTGCTGGATGCGCCTCAAGAATTGGGCCGAAAAACGGAAGTCGATGGGAACAACCTGGACTCCCCGCACCACACTGCCCCAAAAGGCAACCACCCATTCAGGCCGGTTTTCTCCCCAGAGGAGAATCCGGTCTCCCTTCTCGATGCCCTGCTGCTGGAGATAGGCAGCAAAGCCGCCGATCTGGTGACTGAGTTCAGACCAAGAATGGACCCACGTGCGGTATCCAGTGTGGAAACGAATTGCCTCGGATCCGCAATCCTGGACAGTCTGGAATGGTTCGAGAAGGGTCCTCATGAAGGAGGTGCGGCGCGCCTCGCCGAGAGGAAAGCAGTCTACTCCAGGGGTATAACAGCCTCGCTGAGGCTGAGAAACCTACACCGGATCGAAGATTGGCCGAGAGCTGAAATGCGAGACGCGGGAAGCGGTACTACCAGAGGTCCTGTTTGACCTCCGCCCCATCAACGAGATACCAGAGACCGCCGCCGTAGTCCTGCGACACACCCAGATAGATTGCCGAGAGTGTGTCTGCCACGCTTCGCGGCACCTTCACCCGAAGTCTTAGCGTCTTGCCCGCCGAGGCAGATTGCAGGAGGAATCCCTGCATTTTCAACTCGGTCATCCCCCACCAGGTCTGGGTGTGACCCTGGTTGAAGCTGACCAATTCGGCATCGACGGCAGTGCCGTCCTCGAGGAGCTCCAGCTGGGCTCCCTCCACGCCGTCGACCGAGCCGAACCCCAGGCGGTAGTCAACTCCGGCCTCGAAATCTCCACAGTCGACCGCAAACTGTATCTCTTCGGCGTTTGTCCTGATCACCGGGGCGGTCATGGTAGCCGTGTCCTGAGCCAGAACGATCAAGCCTGAAACCAAAATCAACGTTGCGAGCGCCCCAATTGCTTTCATGGTCTTTCACCCTCCGAGTCTGCTGCTATGATAACACTTTCAACAAAGCTGGCAAGGATTGGCCAGCAGGGTCGTGGTGCTGCCCTCAAATTTCTCGACACTGGGCTGCTTCGCTCCTCGGATCGTTGCGCTGTGCAGCAGGCTGGGCGATCGGCCGCAGTCCGGGACGGAGCATCCTGATTGGACAACCCTCGATCCGGGACATTAAAATTTCAAGGTCTAACGAGGTATTACCAATGAGAGCGATTCGCGTCCACGAAGTCGGCGGCCCGGAAGTCCTCAAGTACGAAGAGTGTCCTGTCCCGACGCCAGGTGCCGGGCAGGCCCTGATTCAGATCGAGGCCATCGGTGTAAACTACATCGATACCTACCATCGAGAGGGACTGTATCCAGCTCCGCTGCCCTTCTCGCCAGGGGTTGAAGCGGCCGGTATTGTCGAGGCGGTCGGATCCGAAGTAGAAGACGTACACGTCGGGGACCGGGTTGCCTACTGTTTGACGCTGGGTTCCTACGCGGAGAAATCGGTCGTGGACACCTCCAAGCTGATTTCAATACCGGCGGCGATGGATCATCGAACGGCTGCCGCCTTGATGGTGCAGGGTTTGACAGCCCACTACCTGGCTTGCGACAGTTATCCCCTGCGTCCCGGCACCACGGCTTTGGTTCATGCGGCCGCCGGCGGCGTAGGACTGTTGTTGGTACAGATCGCGAAACGACTGGGCGCACGCGTCATCGGAACCGTGTCGACGGAGGCCAAAGCGGAGTTCGCCCGAGGAGCTGGTGCCGACGAGGTCGTTCTCTATTCGGAAGCGGATTTCGAAGCGGAGGTCCAGCGCCTGACGGACGGACAGGGTGTAGAGGTCGTCTATGATTCGGTCGGTCAAGCAACCTTTGAAAAGAGCCTGGGTTGCCTGAAGCCCAGGGGATATCTGGTGCTCTTCGGGCAGTCTAGTGGCCCGGTGTCCTCGTTTGATCCCCAGATCCTCAATCAGAAGGGCTCCTTGTTTCTAACCCGGCCCACCCTTGCCGACTATTCCTTGACGCGAGAAGAGCTCTCAAAGCGAGCCAACGACCTCCTCACCTGGCATTCAACCGGGGAGCTCGACGTGAGGATCGGACACACTTTTCAGCTCGCCGAGGCGCAGCGAGCCCACCAGGAGCTTCAGGGTCGCCGGACCACCGGCAAGGTACTTCTAATCCCTTAGTGGCGTCCTGCCGGAGTGAGAAAGAGAATGCGACAAGATAAGCGATCGCTCGAGTACCGCGATCAATCAGCGACCACAAACGTATCGGTATCTACAGAAGGATGTACTAGGTCACAGCTACCAGTGCGAACAAGTGGTACCGTGAACCGGACCAGACGTTCGTGCTCGGGGCGATGGCTCCTGGCGGCCATGGCTCTGCTGATTGCGTGGTTGATTCCGAGCGAGATCCACGCCGAGACCGCCAGAAAGATCGCGCTGACTTTTGACGACCTGCCCGGACTTGGGCCTGTGGGCTTCTGGCGACCCCGCGAGATCAGCAACATGATCCTGCGCACGATGGCCAAATACGACATCAAAGCTGCTGGTTTCGTTGTCGAGGAGCGGATCGAAAAGGATCCTTCCACTTTCGTCATCCTGGAAGATTGGATCGAGCGCGATCACATTCTGGGAAACAACACCTTTTCTCACGTGGACCTGCATCAGCTGGACAGAAGAGATTTTATCGAGCACGTCCGGGACGGACAGATCCTTCTCAAGAAGCTCTCCCGGCTTAAGCGCTTCAACTTCAAGTACTTGCGGTTCCCCTATCTGCATCAGGGCGAGACCCTGAAGAAAAAAAATCGAATCGCCAAATCTCTCTATCAGGGCGGTTACGAGGTTGCTCCGGTTTCGATCAAGATGCCCGATAACAGGTTCAACCGAGTCTACCTCGAGGTGCAAGACGACGAAGGGCCTCGCGACCGGTTAAAGAAAATCTACCTCAATGAGTTGAAGAAGGCGGTTGAGTACAGCGAGAAGCAGTCACAGGCGGTCTTCGGCCGGAATATTCCTCACATTCTCTGGCTCCGCTGTGCCATCGCAACCGGCAGCTTCCTGGAAGACCTCATCGAACAGCTGCAGGCTCAGGGCTACAGCTTTGTTTCATTTCCTGAAGCCCTCTCCGATCCGGCCTACAAGACCGAAGAGTTGTACGCCGGCCCTTCGGCCCTCTCCTTCATCGACCGAGTGGCGGCGACCCGGGGCCTGCCATTCGATCCTGGGCACGGTGAGCTCAAGGAAGAGGAGGTCGAGCGTAGAATGAAAGTCGAAGCTGAGTAAATCTCAAGATACAAGACACAAGATACAAACAAATTCCAAATTCCAAGCACCAAACGGCTGGCTGCTTGGAGTGAACTCGACTTCTAGAGATCCTCCGGAGTGTGCTGAATGTAAATTCGGAATCTGTTTGGAATTTAGTGCTTGGAATTTGAGATTTGTTTGTATCTTGTATCTTGGGATCTTCCTACCGTCTCCAGGGACGGAAGTTCATGAATAGAATCGCAGCATTGTGGCCCTGAGAGATGACCGAGCCAGGGCCACTCGGGATGTTCCGCCAGTCGTCGAAGGCGGGATTGTTGGTCGCGAAAATCTTGCTCCTGTCGCTAGCCAGGGTCACACCCCGGTTCTTGAGGAATTCGATCACGGGTCCCGCCGTATCCAGATCCACCAACTCGGTAAAATTGATGTCGCCGCGGCCGTCCGGGGTGAGGAAGGGTGAAGAGCGCTCCCCCCCCTTTCCCGCCGAGTTCCAGTGCAGCAACCAGCCCGCACCGAAAGACAACCACGGGATGGGATTAGGGTTGAATTGCAGTCCGACCAGACTGTCGAGGGGATGGACCACACTCTGGACCGGCGTCCCCGAACCGACAAAGCGCTTGTAGAAAAACTCTCCCACGAACCACGCCTGGTGTCTCAGCGCGTGAAATGCAGGGAAGGAAGCTCCCCCGACCAAGCGAATTTCATCCTTTAGATCCAGTTTGGATTCTCCCCCGAAACCCACCCAGAAGTCCTCAGGACGGACCGCTCCAGAGTTGACGAACTGAACTCGAGTACCGGATTCAGGATCCCCAACCCGTTTATAGCCGAGGTTGAAGAGAAACTCTGCCTCATGAACCTCCTGTGAGAGTAGGAGATCGAATCCGAAGTCCCGCTCACCCGAGACGCCCGCCTTGGTACGCCAAGCGCCACTGTTGAAAGTCGGCTCCTCGGTCGGCAGCTCGACGTAGGCCTGGACTCCCAGACCTAGGCGTCCAGATCTCGCCCGATTCAGCAGGTTGAACTTGAAGCCCAGAAGCGTGTCCCCGGACGACCTCCCAAACGGAGACAGTGCCTGATCTCCCTGTGTCCCCGGAGGAATGAAATAGGTTTTGTAGGGAAGCTCCTGGGCCAACAGGAAGTGAGGCTCGGGGCGTACGGCTTCGTTCGGGTAGAGGTCCACAATCAGGTCCAGAGGTGGCACCGGAAACCGGAGAGGGTCCAGATTGATGGCGTCGGTCCGAAGCCGTGGAGTGACGCGAAAGAAGAACTCTGTCCGTCCCGGCAATCCGACGGCTCCCTGCACCCCGAAGCGCACGAAGTCGATATCACCAGGATCCCGGTCGAAGTTCAGGATAGCAAGTCCCAGCCCGACTTCAGAGGACCGGAGTGTATAGGGAGAAGACGAGAGCACCAGCCCCTGGCCCCCGTTGGCAGAAAAATTGAATCGAGTAGGGAGCTCACGGTCGTCTCGATCTCGTCCGTTCAGGAGGGAAGAAAAGGTGATTGCAAGGATAACGCCAGGGGCGACAAGGTCGAGGAAAGTTTGTCGTCTCACGGGCACAGAGCATACAGACGAAGGCTAGACGCTACAAGAAGGATGGTCGGAAGGAAGCGAAAGATCGAGGCACCGATCGCTTCCGGATGGGGTGCCACTTTCCGGTTTCAGGCCCTTTGATCGGAGGGCCTGGAAAAAGGGATAACGGAGGCCTTGCGCCGGCCACGAGTTCGTCCCAGCTTGTTCTCGTACATGGCCCGATCGGCAACGCTCAGCAGCTGCTCCGGATCCTTGCCATCTGTGGGGTAGGTAGCCGATCCGATGCTCACTCCGATACCGGCTATCTGTTCACCCTCGACATTGATGGTGCGACGCTGCACAGCGTTCTGGATCCTGTGGATGGTATGGACAGTCCCTTCTTTATCCACTCCAGGGAGAACCGCGATAAACTCATCGCCGGCATAGCGCAAGCAGGTGTCGGTCTTCCGCAGCTGGTGTTTGACCGTATGTGCGAACTCAACCAGGACCCAATCTCCCACCTTGTGTCCATAGCGGTCGTTGACATCCTTGAAGAACTCCAGGTCCATCATCAGAAGCGTCACCGGGTAGTGCATGCGGGAGGCCGTTTCCAGCTCTTCATCGATGAAAGTCTTGAAGTATCGAAAGTTGGGCAGGCCGGTGAGCTCGTCGGTGTAGGCGTCCTCCTGGATCTCTCTGTTGATCATTGCGTTATTGATAGCAACGGTGGCGTAGTGGGAGATGACTCCCATCAGGCGGAGTTGCTCTGAATCATAGGGGGCCGGATCTTCGGAATAGAGGCTGATGACTCCCATCACATTCTGCTCGATCGCAAGTGGCACCACCAGGCAACCTTTGTACTCCGAGCCGAGAAACACATGATCCTTGAAATCAGCAGAGGCGGAAACATTGAAAAGAGGCTGATTCTGCGCGGCAACCCAGCCACTGACCCCATCTCCCATCCGGACCTCATGGCCCTTCAGAAGATCGGCGTGTTCTCCCGAGGCGTGGCAGGAAAGGACTCGATCGTATCCGGCGCTCAACAGATAGATGGAGCAGGTCTTTAAGGGGATGAGTGTCTGGATCTTGGAAGCCACCTGGGAGAGGGTTTCGGGAACGCTCAGGGATCGCCCCATGCTTCTGGACATCTCGAAAAGGGCATCCGCTTCCAGGCCGGTGGAGGGAAGCTTGGGCCGATCGTCAGGTTCTCTCTGGCTCGTCTGCCCGGGTTCCACAGCGTCCTTGATCCCTTGGGTGAGTCGTCGCGGAAAGCGTATCGCAGCCCTGTCGATTTCGCCCTCGAGCTCATCGATGTTTGCGACCAACTGCTTCACGAGTAGAGGATCGTAGGCCTTGCTGGAGAGCGCTTCGATGTAATCGATGGCCTCGGCGCGGCTCAGACGGGGGCGGTAGGGCCGGTCGGAACGCAAGGCATCGTAACAGTCGGCAACAGCAAGGATCCGGGCTCCCAGGGGGATCTCTTCTTGCTTCAGACCCTCCGGATAGCCGCTGCCATCCCATCGTTCGTGATGGTAACGAACCACGGGAACCACCGGGTAGGGAAAGGAGACGGAGTCGAGTATCTCGGCCCCAATGGCAGGATGGACCTGCATTTCCCGCATTTCAGAGTCGGTCAAAGGAGAAGGCTTGTTCAGAATGTGCTCGGGTACGGCCAGCTTCCCAATATCGTGAAGCAGTGCCGCTGCCCTCAGCGCATCGAGTTCCTTCTGTTCTCGCACCCCACAGAACTTGGCCAGCCCAACTGCCAGGGCTTGCACCCGATGAACATGACCGTGCGTACTCCGGTCCTTGGCATCAATCGCCATAGCGAGGGCGGCTATCGTCGAGTGGTAGAGCTCATTGAGTTTGTCAACATGAGAGTTAGCCTGAACGATCTTGTCCAGGTTGGTCTTGTAGGCATAGTAAATGACGAGCATGATGGGGATGGCAATCCCAACCGCCAAGAACTTCGTCCGTTCGAAATTCAGAAAAATAACAGCAGCAGCAGAGGCTCCAGCAAAGTTTGTTAGGGATGCCCACACTAGTGTCCGGTTTGATGTTGTTGATTCCAAAGGACTTAAAGCTCGCTTAACTGTAAGATTATAATCACTCTACTCCTATCCCCCTACAAACAAAGGCTTTAGCCGTCTTCCGAACAAGTTCTGCTGTCTCCACTTTTG
>JAKZYH010000261.1:0-5991 GCA_047514575.1 Acidobacteriota bacterium
GTCTTCCTCGTAGCGGAGGTTTCGATAAGATGGGAGGACGGTCTCACCGTCCTTGCTCCTCGGTCCGGATTCGGCCGCGGAAAGCCCCTCCGAGTCCTTTTCGCCCGCGCTCGAAGCTGGGGTACTTTCTCCCTTTCCGACGCCGGAGGCTGGGGCAGGTTGAGCCGCTAGAGACAATGTCAGCAGCGCCCCGAGAAAGCTCAACCTCGAGCGGCGGTGTTTCGCGGGTCGATGGCGCCCGAAAGCAGGCGCGCCTTCACTCCTAGAGATCACGAGGGAAACAGGCCCTAAGCACTAAGCCCCGCGGCAAAAGGTTTGTGCCTTATTTGGGGACGAACTTCGACACCCGCCAGTTTTGGACCTCCGCTACGTAGATCTCGCCCTTTTTGCCGAGGCTGAGGTGGTGGGCAAAATTGAGCTCTCCCGGGGCCCTTCCCTCCTTGCCGAAGGTGCCCAGAAGTTGTCCCTGCAAATTGAGTTTGGAAACCCTGTTGTTGTAGCCGTCGCTCATGTAGAGGTAGCCATCCGCAGCCAGGCACAGTCCCCAGGGAGAACCGAGGTGAGTCCATTCCGAAAGGAACTTGCCATTCGGATCGAAAATCTGAACCCGATAATTTTCTCGATCTCCAACGTAAACCTGACCTTGCCCATCGATGGTCAAGGTGTGGGGAGCATCGAATTCGCCTGCCGCCTTCCCCTTCTTGCCCCAGGCCGTCAGGTACTTCCCATCGCTGGAGAACTTGACGATTCGAGAGTTGCCATAGCCGTCCGATACGTAGATCTCGTCAGAAGGTCCGAAGGCCAGATGTGTGGGCATGTTGAAGGTCGCCTCGGTCTCCGACGGTGTGTCCTTCTGGCCCAGCACCATCAGAACGCGTCCTTTAGGTGTGAACTTGACTACGGTGTGGGCGCCGATGTCGGTCACCCAGACGTTATCATCACGGTCCACTGCAAGCCCGTGAGGACCGTTGATGATGCCGTCGCCCCAGGAACGAAGAAAGGTTCCATCCTCTGCGAAGCACATGATGGGATGGGGTCCACGATGGTAAACGTAGACGTTGTTCTTGGAATCGACTCCTACGCCGGTCGTCGGCCCGAAGTTCCATCCCTCGGGCAGTTGAGGCCAGTCGGAGACCAACTCGTAATCCAGCTCCGGAGCGTCGGCAGTCTTCAGGCCTGCTGCCAGTACCGAGGGGCCGACCAAGGCAATCAATAGTGGAACTGTGCGACAAAGACTCATTCTCTACTCCTCCCGGCGTAGGGCCGGCTGGGGACAGGGTGTTTAGATTCGGGAGCTTGATTGCCTATAGTAACATACGGCCTGGCGGAGGCATCTGCCGAGTCTGGCCTCTGAGGTGTCTTATCATAACTTCCACGGGAAAGAAGCAGCGAGGTGGCTATGGCTGATGGTTCGAGCCCGTCAGATCCCCAGTTTCGGAGGCTCTACGGCTGGGCCGAGTTGAGCCCGAAGGACCCGATCCAGGCTGGGAGTATCGGGAGTTGGAGCGTGACCTATCACGTTGGGCGTTACGGCATCGACGACAGCGGCATGATTCGGGTAGCGCGCCGCTTCGTGAGTGATTGGGGAAAGCCTCAGGACGATCGACCCGAAGCGTTGGACTACATGAGCGTAGGCACAACCGGCCAGGCTCGCGTCCGTGCCCGATACGATTCCCAGTCCCACGTACGTCCCTGGCAAAAGTCCGTCACCATTTACGTGGACGACGGCCATCTGGGTCTGGGAGAGACAGTCACGCTGAGGCTGGGCGACACCGCTGGGGGGAGTCCGGGTACGAGAGCCCAGACCTTCTGCGAGCCGCGCTTCGAGCTGAAGGTCCTGGTCGATTGCTTCGGCACCGGCGCTTTCGTCGAGCTGGAGTCGGCTGGGACCGTAGAGATTGTCAGCGGTCCGGCTTCCGAACTTCAATTGATACTCCCCTCGGATGTAGAGAAGGACCAATCGTTCCGGGTTTCTCTCAAGGCCTTGGACCAATGGGGTAACCCGGCGACCGCGCATGAGGGGAATTTCCGGTTCTCCGGAATAGAATCCTTCGAAGGCCTGCCGGAGCGAGGTGTCTTCGAAACTGGGAATCACGGAATCCTCCACTTCGAAGATGTGCGAGTCAAGGAGGAAGGCATTCACTGGATACAGGCGGAGGATTCGGATCCGGGTCTCTCGGCTCTAAGCAACGGCATCACGGTTCACCCCAACACTCCGGCGCTGCGCCGTTTCTGGGGAGATCTGCACGGTCAGAGTGAGGAGACCGTGGGCACAAAGTCGGTTGACGAATACTTTGCCTTTGCCCGGGACCAGGCCTGTGTTGACTTCGCCGGGCACCAGGGCAACTGTTTTCAGATCACGCAGACGACATGGGAGCTCATTCGGGAAGTGGTTCGGCACTATCATGAGCCAGCACGCTTCGTGACCTTTCTAGGATACGAATGGTCTGGTCTAACGAGTGCCGGCGGAGACCGAAATGTCTACTACCTTGGGGATGATGGTCCCCTACACCGCTGCAGTCACTGGCTTGTGGATGACGCTTCAGATGTCGATCTCGACTGCTATCCCGTGACAGAGCTGTACCGACGGCTGCGTGGACGGAACGATGTCCTGATCATTCCGCATGTGGGAGGCCGCTACTCCGATCTGCGTTTTCATGATCCGGAATTGGAGCCTCTCGTCGAAATCTACTCATCCTGGGGGGAGTTCGAGTGGCTCCTCGAGCAGGCTTTTCAGCAGGGTTGCCGGGTAGGGATTTCCTGTGGGAGTGATGACCACAAGGGAAGACCGGGAGCGAGCTATCCAGGACGCAGTACCTTCGGCGTGCGAGGTGGGTTGATGTGTGTCTTTGCCAGCGAGCTGACCCGAGAGGCAATTTGGGAGGCGCTCTGGAAACGGCAATGCTATGGCACTACCGGTCAGCGAATCGGGCTCCAGGTCGAAACGGATGCGGGCGTTCCAATGGGAGGGGAAGCGGTGGTCTCACATCCTCCCACTTTCCGGGTCCAGATCGCCGGGACGAATGAGGTGGAGCGCGTGGAGCTGCGACGGGTCCTCCGCTGTGTGGATTCCGCTCCTCCGATTTCAGACACGGCTCGCTCCAGGAACGAGGTCCGGATAAGTTGGCGGGGCGCCCGAAACAAGGGGCGCAAGCGTGCAGCCCGTTGGGACGGTAGCCTCGAGTGCCAGGGAACCAGGATAGAAGAGGCGCGTGGCTATGCGTTCGACTCCCCCGCGGAGGGCATCAGAGAGGTCAGCGAGAATGAGGTGGTGTGGGAGTCAGTGACAACCGGGGATGCTGACGGAATCGTCCTGACCTTGAATCCCCCGGATCTGGGAGTGCTCAGGTTCGTCACTAACCTGTCCAGCTTTGAACTGGCCCTGGAGGACCTTTCGGATGCACCCGTCGTCTACCCGGCAGGCGGTGAGCGCCTGGAGGTTCAGGTCGAAAGGGAACCGCTGGGGCTAGGCAGAAGCGTCAGGGTGGATCTACAGGACGATGAGCTCCCCGATTCCCCTACTCCCTACCATGTGATGGTGCTCCAGCGGGACGGTGCCAAGGCATGGTCGTCTCCCATCTGGGTGAAGAAGGTGTCGGACTAAATTCCCAGATAGAAGATACGAACAAGGTTCCAAATACACTGATCCTTTTCAGATCACCCGACTTTCATCAGGGCCTGTAGCGGACCCTTTCTAGCCGCTTTGCCTTCGGTGGCGCCCCTCGTTAGCGGAATTGCGCCGCCTGCCTCGTCGCTGTCCTCCGGGTTGCCGGCTGCGTGTGTTGTGAGTTGGCGATTGGCGGAACCTGGGCTTCTCGTCCACGTCCGGCTCGAACCCCTCCACGCGTTGGCGTGGGATTCGCGAGCCGATCATGCGCTCAGTGGCGCGTACCCAATCGCTATCACTGCTGGTGACGAATGTGCGAGCCTTGCCTTCAAGCTCTGCGCGGCCAGTGCGTCCGATGCGATGAATGTAGGCCTCGGGTGTATTCGGTACGTCGAAGTTGATCACGTACGAGATACCGCTGACGTCGATGCCCCGGGCGGCGATGTCCGTGGCCACGAGGACGTTGTAGTGACCCGAGCGGAAGCCGTCCATAGCTCGATCGCGTTGGGGTTGGGACAAGTTTCCTTGGAGCCCGATGGCACGGTGTCCCGCCTTGCTGAGCTGCTGAGCTAGACGTCGAGCGCGGTGCTTCGTACGGATGAAGACGATGGCCGAGTCGCAGTCGTCGCGGTTGAGCATGTGCTCGAGCAGGGCGCGTTTTAGCCGCTCCGCGACCAGATATAGCGCATGGTCGATGGTAGCGGCTGGTGCGTTATCTTCCAGCTCGACCACCTGTGGGTCCCTCAATAGATCGTCGGCCAGCCGGCGGATTTCTCTCGGCATGGTGGCGGCAAACATCAGGTTCTGTCGTCGTGGCGGAAGCGCCTTGAGGATTCTGCGGATGTCCGGCAGGAAGCCCATGTCGAACATGTGGTCGGCTTCGTCGATCACCAGGGTCTCGACCTGGAAAAGACGGAGCACGCCTTGCTGGAGTAGGTCGAGGACGCGGCCCGGGCAACCCACTATGATCTCGGGATGGGCACGCAGCGCGCTGAGCTGGCTACCCATAGAGACGCCCCCGTAGATGGTAACCATCTTTAAACGAGTAAACTTGGAGAGCGTGCGGATCTCCTCCGCGATTTGGCTGGCGAGCTCTCGGGTGGGGGCGAGCACCAGGGTTCGAGGGCCCTTGCGGTTCACCGCGAGGAGTCGGTCGAGCAGCGGCAACGCGAAGGCCGCGGTCTTCCCAGTGCCGGTCTGAGCCATGCCCAGCACATCGCGGCCGTCGAGCCCGGCGGGAATGGTTTCGAGCTGGATCGTGCGGGGGGTCTCATAGCCAGCGGCGCGGATACCACGGATGAGCGCTTCGTGAAGCCCGAACCGTTCGAAACCGTTCGATAGATAAGATACTGAAGATGACATAAAAAAACCTATTTCTCTGGCGTACGCGAGCAGACTGGGTCTGTACGGCACGGCCGTAGTTCCGACCCATACAACAGTGAAGGGCAAGAGGGATTATTTGGCGGCGTGATCTCGGATAGTTGACGAGAGGTCCTGCTGTTCGCCGCGGTCGGGCTGATGCCCAACTACCGCACTATCTTAGCACATGTGCTCGCATCGGTGTGGACCGCGGCACGATCTGCCGGACTGCCGCCAACGGTGAACTACCAATATAACGAAGCCAGGTCCGGCAGAGCCGCGAACGACTTGACTTGTCAGCAGCATGAGCCCGAGTTCCGAGGAGAGAGCTGGACAACAGCAGAATCTCCCCAGTCCCCGACCAAAGTTTCTTTTCCTGTACGATTCGGCGCAGCCGGTGGGGGCGCTAGGAAAGTTTGTCTGAAGTTTATCGTTACTTTTGAGTTTTGGAGCAGAGATACAAGAACCCTTACCCGCAGGTTGCGGCGTTCAGGGCCCGTGGCCCAGAGTGTTGAGGCCTTGAGCTTCGAAGATCAAGAGAGGTCAATCCCAACGGGATTGTGTCTGGCAGCCCAGGGTTTCTGAACCCTGGGTACCGTGTAGCTCCACCGGAATCAACCCGGAACGGGTTGCGTACGCAGGAAGAATAACGACTCTTGATAGATTTCTGTACGCAACCCCAATGGGGTTGAAGTCAGAAGAAGGATCGTTTACCCAGGGTTGGGAAACCCTGGGCTGAAATATGGAATCCCTTCAGGATTCACCTCACTCCTGTGCGCTCAGGCCCCATCACACTAGCAGCTGACGCCAAATGCCAGAATTACTCTTTCCGAGCAAGTCCTGATTCTTCACCACTTAGAAATTGGGACTTGCATAGTCACGAACGGCACATCGCTAACCACTGGATATCATTCGACTTCTAAACCGGACACTAGTGAGCAGAGATACAAGAACCCCTACCCGCAGGTTGCGGCGTTCAGGGCCCGTGGTCCAGAGTGTTGAGGCCTTGAGCTTCGAAGATCAAG
>JAKZYH010000262.1:0-8178 GCA_047514575.1 Acidobacteriota bacterium
GCACTGGAGAACAAGATCGAGGGCAATACGATCGCCAGGAGGAAGTGTTTTTCCCCGACGGATGTGCTGCACTGTATCGACGCCAGCTGCTGAATGAGGTGGGGGGATTCGACGCCAGCTTTTTCGCCTACGGAGATGATGCAGATCTTGGGATTCGTGCGCGTTGGATGGGTTGGAAGTGCCTCTACGTACCCGAAGCGGTTGTTCATCATCACCATTCCGCCACCAGCGGCCCCTACTCCCCTGAGAAGATCTACTGGATAGAACGGAACCGGTTCTGGCTTGCCGTCAAGAACTTCCCGCTTCCCCTCTTGCTCCTGAGTCCTATTCTGACCGTGAATCGGTGGGCCTGGAATCTTCTGGCTGCTGCCACTGGGCGGGGTTCCGCCGGCAACTTTCGAAGAGAAACCTCACTGACGGTACTCCTGGTTGAGGTACTTCGATCGCAACGAGATGGCTTCGGGTCACTGAGGCCGATGTTGAGGAAGCGCCGACACATCTTGGCGGGCCGCAGGATAAGCAACCTGGAGTTCTATCGTCTCCTTCGGCGGTTTCGGATTTCTGCCCTGAAGCTGTCCTTTGAGGATGTAGACCACGCGTTTCGAAGGCGCCATGATTCTTCAGACCAAGAGCCTTCTCCGGGAAGTATCGGACGCGCAACCTGTCGCTGAGGCCTTTTACTCCACTTGTATTCCCTTCTGAGTAACAGTTCAGGGGTGCGGACGACTCTGGCGTTGAGAGCTCCGAAAGGCTTTACAAGCACCCATCCCGCGTGCTAGATTACTAGATTCTGTGCAGCCCGTTTTTTGGTGGTGGTGATTCATCCGACCATGCTGGGTTTGGCATTGTCTCCGGTTGGGATTTGGAGCTTGTGTCAAACGAGCCGGGCAAGAATTGTTTGGAACGCTGGCGTAGCTCAACGGTAGAGCGGCTGATTTGTAATCAGCAGGTTGGGGGTTCGATTCCGCTCGCCAGCTAAGCGTGTCGGCGGAGGGGTGGTCGAGTGTACAAAGGCAACGGGCTGTATACCCGTCGCCCTTCGGGGCTACGCAGGTTCGAATCCTGCCCCCTCCAGACCTGATTAGTTGTTTGGAAATCGCGACAGCAGCCGGGTGTTTTGGAGAATCAGTTCACTTTGTTCCAAGCGGGAGTAACTCAGTGGTAGAGTAATAGCCTTCCAAGCTATCGGTCGCGGGTTCGAGTCCCGTCTCCCGCTCCAACTCTCTAGCAGGTCTGAGGATCTCGTCGAAATCCCCAGCGCGGTAGCATGAGAAGGAAGGATGTGCCCACGTAGCTCAGTGGTAGAGCACTTCCTTGGTAAGGAGGGGGTCACCAGTTCAATCCTGGTCGTGGGCTCTCCGTTTCGATAGAGAGAAGAAGTACGAGGCGAGGAGAATCGTATGGCTAAGGCGAAATTCGAGCGAACGAAACCGCACGTAAATATTGGAACGATCGGACACGTGGATCACGGCAAGACGACGCTGACGGCGGCGATCACGCAGATTCTGGCGGATCAGAACGAGGCGGTGGAGGTGCGGTCGTTTGATTCGATCGACAACGCGCCGGAAGAACGGGAGCGGGGGATCACGATTGCGGTGGCTAACGTGGAGTATGAGACGGAGGAGCGACACTACGCGCATGTGGACTGTCCGGGCCACGCGGACTACATCAAGAACATGATCACGGGAGCGGCGCAGATGGACGGAGCGGTGCTGGTGGTCTCGGCCGCGGATGGTCCGATGCCGCAGACGCGGGAGCATATCCTGTTGGCGCGGCAGGTGGGAGTGCCGTCGATCGTGGTGTTTTTGAACAAGGCGGATCTGGTGGACGACGAGGAGCTGCTGGAGCTGGTGGAGCTGGAGGTCAGAGAGCTGCTGTCGTCCTACGATTTCCCTGGGGACGACATCCCGGTAGTAGCGGGCAGTGCGCTGAAGGCGATGGAAGGGGACGCGGCGGCGGCGCAGCAGATTCTGGAGCTGATGGCACAGGTGGATGGGTATATCCCGCTGCCGGAACGGGAAGTGGACAAGCCGTTTTTGATGCCGATTGAAGATATCTTCTCGATCAGTGGACGAGGAACGGTGGTCACGGGTCGAGTGGAGCGAGGGAAGATCCTGGTGGGGACGGAGATGGAGATTGTGGGGATCCGTCCGACGGTCAAGCGAGTGGTGACGGGAGTGGAGATGTTTCGGAAGTTGCTGGACGAAGGGCAGGCGGGAGACAACGTGGGGCTGCTGCTGCGGGGAACGGACAAGGACGAGGTGGAGCGGGGGCAGGTGATTGCCGCCACGGGAACGATTACGCCGCACACGAAGTGCCAGGCGGAGGCCTACATTCTGAAGAAGGAAGAGGGGGGCCGACATACGCCGTTTTTCAATGGCTACCGGCCGCAGTTTTATTTTCGGACGACGGATGTGACGGGGGATGTGGATTTGGCGGAAGGGACGGAGATGGTGATGCCGGGAGACAATGTCTCGCTGCAGATCAATCTGATCACGCCGATCGCGATGGAGAAGGGGCTGCGCTTCGCCATCCGAGAAGGCGGCCATACCGTCGGAGCTGGCACCATTACCGAGATCCTCGAGTAGGCGGCAGATCCGGACTGGAGACAGTTTAGAGGATTGGATATCCGATGCGGGAAATCATTACTTTGCAGTGTCCCGATTGCAAGCGGAAGAACTACACGACTACCAAGAATAAGACAAATGTCACCGAGCGGCTCGAACTGAAGAAGTACTGTAGGTGGTGTCGTCATCACACACTCCACAAGGAGACTCGGTAGGGCGACTCTTTGCAGGCCAGTAGCTCCAATTGGTAGAGCGCCGGTCTCCAAAACCGGATGTTGGGGGTTCGAATCCCTCCTGGCCTGCCAGTGATTCTTCCGGCGTTCGATTGCTCTGCCCAGGTGGAAGATAGGATTTACATTGGCTGCTATGTTGGAAAAGCTGAAAGCTGCACCAGGTAATCTGGTCAGATTCTACGGCGACGTCAAGATGGAGTTGAGGAAGGTCACCTGGCCCAGCCGGAAAGAGGTCTATGGGACCACGACGGTTGTCATTGCCAGCGTCTTCTTTTTCGGTATTTATCTCTTTGTTGTGGACTTCATCTTGAGAAACGCAGTGGAGCGGGTCTTTCAACTATTCCGCTAGGCGGGTAAAGGTCTCAGGGCGCGAATCCCGTTAACACAAAAGGAGAGACGTCATCGATACCGCACCCAAGGATACGACAGTTCAGACTCCAGGAACGGGTAAGAAGTGGTACATCATTCACACCTACTCAGGCTTTGAGCGTAAGGTGGCCGAGGGCCTCATGAACCGGGTCCAGGCCTATGGGCTCCAGGAAATGATCGGTCAAATCCTTATCCCCACGGAGGATGTCGTGGAGATGCGGGGAGGGAAGAAGGTCGTCAGCTCTAAGCTATTCTTCCCGGGCTATATTCTGGTCGAGATGGCTCTCACAGATGAAACCTGGCATCTGGTTCGCAACACGCCGAAGGTCAGTGGGTTTGTCAGCCAGGGGAATAAACCCACTCCGCTGACCGATGCCGAGGTTGACCAGGTCGTACATAGGGTTTCGAGCGCGGCCGAAAAACCGAAACCGAAGTTCATATTCGAGAAGGGTGAGATGGTCAAGATCATCGATGGTCCCTTTTCCAATTTCACTGGAGAGGTGGAAGACGTGAATCTGGACCGCAGCACCTTAAAGGTAATGGTGACCATCTTTGGTCGCGCCACGCCCGTCGAGCTGGAGTTCATTCAGGTGGAGAAGGGCTGAGGGTACTATATCGGAGGTTGAATGGCCAAGAAGATAACGGGAATGATCAAGCTGCAGATTCCTGCTGGAAAGGCGACCCCTGCCCCTCCCGTTGGACCTGCTCTGGGTCAACACGGTGTGAACATCATGGATTTCTGCAAGGCCTTCAACGCCAAGACTCAAGGTGAAGACGGCTTGATCATCCCTGTCGTGATTTCCGTCTACCAGGACCGAAGTTACAGTTTCATCACCAAGACGCCGCCGGCCGCCGTTCTGCTGAAGAGAGCAGCGGGAATCGCGAAGGGTTCAGCGGAGCCCAACAAGTCCAAGGTCGCGAAGGTGACGGAGAAGCAGGTAGAGGAAATCGCGAAGATCAAACTTCCGGATCTGAATGCGGGAGACCTGGAGGCGGCGAAGCGGATCATCATGGGAACAGCCAGAAGCATGGGGGTCGAAGTAGCCGACTAGCATGACCTGCGGCCGCTTGGTATAGGGGTTCCTGCCCAGTTCAAGGAGTTTTTCTGGAGGTTTGACGTCATGTCAGGAAAGGGTTTTCTTGCAGCAAAGGCTAAGGTAGAGGCCAGGGACTATGGCTTGGAGGATGCGGTCAAGCTGCTTCGTGAGATTAAGTTCGCGAAGTTCGACGAAACGCTGGAGATTGCTTTGCGTCTCGGTGTCGACCGGAAACATGCAGATCAAATGGTTCGAGGCACCGTGGTGCTTCCCCACGGGCTTGGAAAGTCGCTCAGAGTCTGTGTCGTTGCCTCGGGTGAGAAGGTGAAGGAAGCGGAGGAGGCCGGTGCGGACGAAGTGGGGGGTGAGGATATTGTCGAGAAGATCCAGAAGGGCTGGATGGATTTTGACGCGGTGGTTTCCACGCCCGATATGATGAAGTCGGTGGGCAAGTTGGGTCGGGTCCTGGGTCCCCGCGGTCTTATGCCCAACCCCAAAGCGGGAACTGTAACCTTCGATGTCGCCAAGGCGGTGAAGGAGATCAAGGCAGGCAAGGTGGAATTCCGGGTGGACAAGAACGGAGTGATACACGCGCCACTAGGACGCATGTCCTTTGAGGCCGAGCATCTGGTCGAGAACGCTCGAAGCCTGGTAGGAGCCGTGGTCCGGGCCAAGCCCGCCGCGTCCAAGGGTCGCTACCTCAGGGGGATCTCGATGTCTTCGACTATGAGCCCCGGCGTCAAGATTGATGTGGTGCAGGTTGAAAAAATGTAGCCGCTTCAGAATCCAGGGATCAGTAATCAGGGGATGGTTCTGTGAATAAAGAAGAAAAACGACAGGTAGTTGAGGCCTTGAAGCAAACGTTTCAGGGAAATGTCAGCGTTCTTCTGTTGGCTTTTCGAGAGATCAGTGTCTCTGATCTGACGGAACTGCGACGGAAGGTCACTGAGACCGGCAGCGGTTATCGGGTGGTGAAGAACACGCTGGCTCTTAGAGCGGCAGAGGACACCCCGGTCGATGAGCTGAACTCCCACTTCAACGGTCCCACCTCCATAGCGTACACGGATCAGGATCCGGTGGCTCTGGCGAAACTGTTGAAGGGCTATGTAAAGGCTCATCCGGGTTTGGAGTTCAAGGCGGGGGTTCTCGAGGGCTCAGCTCTTTCTGCTGACGACATTGAAAGTCTGGCGGAAGTGCCTTCTCGACCCGAGTTGATTTCAAAGCTTGCCTATCTGTTGAGCGCTCCATTGACTACGTTCGCCTCGACATTGCAGGCTCCCTTGACGAATCTGGGAATCGGCTTGAAGGCCCTTGAGGAAAAGACCAAAGAAAACTAATCGATAGACTGGAGGTAAAAGCAAATGGCAACTACGAAGGAAGATGTACTCGAGTGGATTGGACAGGCTTCCATTATTGAGGTCAACCAACTGGTGAAGGATCTGGAAGAAAAATTTGGGATCACAGCTGCAGCAGCACCGGTGGTCGTCGCCGGATCGCCCGCTGGAGGGGGAGTCGCAGAGGCAGCTGAAGAGAAGACCGAATTTGATGTTGTTCTCACCGCGATCGGAGACAAGAAGATCAACGTCATCAAGGTCGTCCGCGAGATAACAAGCCTAGGGCTGAAGGAAGCAAAGGACCTGGTAGAGAGTGCGCCCAAGCCCGTCAAGGAGGCCGTTAGCAAGGAAGAAGCCGAAGAGGCCAAGAAGAAGTTCGAGGAGGCGGGCGCCTCGGCAGAAGTTCGCTAGTTGAAAGTCCTGGCGTGATCGGTAGATCGGCAAGATCCAGATAAGGATACTTGCATTGTGATCTTGGTATGTGCTAAGTTCCACTTCACGTGATGGGTTTGATTGAGTTTCACTAGATAGTGGGGAAGGGGGAAGTGTATCCTCCTTTCCTTTTTTTCTGCGCGGCAACAAACCGCGCAGGCACGGGCTGGCGTTCTAGTCAATTCATGGTCACGGATCGGAATCCTCGGCTCGTGGATCCCTTCATCCCCTTGTTCGCTCCGGCGCAAGCTAACGGAGCCGTGTTCTCGTTTCGCCGGGGGCCGAGAGTTTTTGAAGTTTTTCCCCAGTCCATTTGGAAACCAGAGGGAGTTGTTTAAGCATGGCCGACTTCGTCAAGAACGTGTATCGAGAGAGGGTTGACTTTGCCAAGATCAAGACTGTTTTTCCCATACCCAATCTCCTAGACGTACAGAAGCAGTCGTACCGAAGATTTCTGCAGATGGACCTGCTTCCTTCAGAGCGTGAGGATGTTGGTCTGCAGGCGGTGTTCAATTCGGTTTTTCCGATTACCGACTTTCGCGGGACCTCGTCGTTGGAATTCGTCGAGTACTCGATCGGCAACTGGGAGTGTAAGTGTAGCAAGTTGAATGGTCTCGAGCATTTGAGGACGGAGTGTCAGAAGTGTGGGGAGACCTTGGTCCTGAATCCCTACACCATCGACCCCATTACTTGTCAGAGCTGTGGTGTCCACAATCCAAACGAAGTCGAGCGTTGTGATGATTGTGGTGATCCTGTCCAGCTGAACCTCAAATACAACCTGGACGAGTGCAAGGAGCGGGGGATGACCTTTTCCGTTCCTCTCAAGGTGACCATCCGGCTGGTCGTGTGGGACAAAGACCCCAACACTGAAGTTACTTCGATCCGAGATGTCAAGGAGCAGGAGGTCTACTTCGGGGACATCCCGCTGATGACGGAAAACGGTCTGTTCATCATCAATGGGACCGAGCGGGTCATCGTGAGTCAGCTGCACCGCTCCCCGGGGGTGTTCCTCGAGGCCAACGCCGCCAGGACCGAGTTCCTGGCCAAGATCATCCCTTATCGAGGTTCGTGGGTTGAATTCGAATATGATGCCAAGAACATTCTGCATGTTCGCATCGACCGAAAGCGAAAGTTCCCTGCGACCACCTTTCTTCGGGCTCTCGGCCTGAGTTCGGACGAAGATATTCTGAAAACCTTCTACAAGACTTCGACCCTCACCGTCGACAAGAAGAAAAACCTGCACTGGAACCTGGATGAGACCCTGGTGGGGACTCGCTTCGTCAACGACATTGCCGATCCGGTAAAGAAGAAGTCGGCCCTGGTCGCCGCGGGGCGAAAGTTTTCGCACAGTGCATTTGCACAGCTGAAGAAGGCTGGTGTGGAGCAGGCGGATGCGGGGATCGAGGACCTGAAGGGAGGCTTTTTCGTCTCCGAGATCGTGAATCAGGAGACCGGAGAGATTCTGGTAGAGGCGAACGCTGAGATCACCGAGACTGCGATCAACGATCTCATCGAGGCTGGCGTTGGTGAGTTTTCAGTTTTCTTCCCGGAGCGCGACGACATCGGCGTGGTTCTGTCAGAGACCTTCAAGAAAGACTCGCTCAAAACCACCGAGGAAGCGCTCATCGAGATCTATCGGAAACAGCGCCCGGGAGACCCTCCGACCCTGGAAACGGCGACGGCTCTTTTTCACGGCATGTTTTTCGACTCGCGCAAGTATGACTTTTCGCGAGTCGGACGTTTGAAATTCAACATCAAACTGGGCTTGGACTCGTCTCTCGATGACAGAACCCTGTCAGACAGAGATTTCTGCGAGGTGATTGCCTACCTGCTCAAGCTGAGAAAGAACATCGGGTCGGTTGATGACATCGATCACCTTGGGAATCGGCGGGTTCGTGCGGTTGGAGAGCTCCTGGAGAATCAATTTCGTATCGGCGTGGTTCGAATGGAGCGGGCGATCAAGGAAAAGATGTCGGTTCATCAGGAAATGACCACAGCAATGCCGCATGACTTGATCAACTCCAAGCCGGTGATGGCCTCGATCCGAGAGTTTTTCGGCAGCAGTCAGCTGTCTCAGTTCATGGACCAGACCAACCCGCTGTCGGAGATTACGCACAAGCGCCGTCTCTCGGCTTTGGGCCCGGGAGGACTGAGCCGTGAGCGAGCAGGGTTTGAAGTCAGGGACGTGCACCCCTCTCACTATGGT
>JAKZYH010000263.1:0-23726 GCA_047514575.1 Acidobacteriota bacterium
CGCAGGCGCCGTCCTGGCAAGGCTTGCGACCGAGGCCGCCGCAGTCGTACTTTGACAGTACGTCGAGGAGGCCGACCGAGCATAACGTAGCCAGGGCGGATGATTGCGGCGACGTAGTAGACTAGCGATGAGAAATGCGGGTTAGCCTGGCAACCGAGGAGAGAGACATGTCAAACCAAGCTCAAGACGTCATCGACCGCGAAGATCGGTACCAACTCAAGACCTACGCCAAGCTCCCCCTGGTGCTGGAACGGGGGCGTGGGTGCTATGTGTACGACATTGAGGGTAATGAATATCTGGACTTCTACGGTGGACACGCGGTGATATCGACGGGTCACTGTCATCCGCGAGTGGTCGACGCCATCAAAGAACAGGCAGAACAACTGCTTTTCTACTCAAACGTCGTCTACAACAAACGCCGCTCCGACGCCGTCGAGAAACTGGTAAAGATGGCTGGATCTCCTTACGAACAGGTATTCTTGGCAAACTCCGGAAGTGAGGCCAACGAAAACGCCATCAAGCTGGCACGCGCCACGACGGCTAGGAAAGAGGTCCTTTCGATCCTGGGATCCTTTCACGGACGCACCTACGGCAGTCTCTCCAGCACCGGTATTCTCAAATACGTCGAGTACCTCAACACCCCCGTGCCAATGCATCGCGCTTTGTCGGCAGAAGCAGTGCCCGCAGCCGTGAGCGAAGAAACAGCGGCCGTCATCGTGGAGCCAATCCAAAGTATGGGCGGCGTGTATGCGATTCCGACGGAGATCTTGAGACAGATTCGTGAATCTTGCGATGCTCAAGGGGCACTGTTGATATTCGATGAGGTCCAGACTGGAGTTGGACGAACTGGAAGCTTCTTGTATTCGGGTCACGGAGAAGTCTACGCCGATATGGTCACACTGGCCAAGGGGCTCGCATCGGGACTTCCTGCGAGTGCACTTCTGGTTACCGAAGAGCTCACACAGAAGGTCCAGAGCGGCGATCTTGGAGCGACTTTCGGTGGGGGTCCGGTTGCCTGTGCAGCCATAGAAGCGACGATGGACGTCTTGGCGAGTGAGGGCCTGATTGCCAACGCGGATCGGATCGGTGACTATCTCCGCCAGCGCATCGAGCGACTATCCTGGGTAGAGGAGGTTCGCGGCAAAGGTCTTCTACTGGGCATCAAAGTCGGGGACGAAGAACCCAGGGGGTCCAAGCCGGTGCAACAGACTCTGCGCGCAAACCGGATTCTGAGCGGCTCCTCGAACGACCCGGCCGTGCTGCGACTGATGCCACCTTTGTCGGTGAGTCAAGCGCAGGCGGACACTTTCCTGGACGTACTGGCTACCCATGATCCTGGTCATTAAGCTCAGCGGTAAGGTACTCGAAGAAGACCTCTATCGTACCTCTCTCTGCCGTCAGATCGTCAAGCTGTTCAAGTCCCAACATCAGATCGTCGTAGTCCACGGCGGGGGAAAGCAGCTTACCGATCTGTGCACACGGCTCGGGATTTCGAGCGTCCTGCACCAGGGACGGCGGGTCACCGATGAAGCGACCCTCGGCGCTGCAAAGATGGCGTTCTCTTCGATCAATCGGGACCTCGTTGCGACGCTGCTCGCTAGCGGTTCGCAGGCGATCGGCTTCGCCAGCTTCGATGCCGGACTCGTTCAAAGCCGGAGAAGGGCACCTTTACCGATAACCAGCTTGACCGAAGCAGGGGAGCGGCGAACCGAGCTCATCGATTTCGGTCTGGTAGCTGAGATCGACCGGGTCAATCCGGCAATCTTGTCCAGCCTTTGGGCGGTGCAGCTGATTCCCGTGGTCAGCTGCCTGGCTTGCTCAGTAGAGGGCCAGATTCTCAACATCAATGCCGATACGCTGGGGGCTCATCTCGCAACGGGACTCAAAGCGCATCGACTGATTTCCGTGACCGATGTCGAAGGAATCTACCTCGATCTGCACGAGCCTTCGTCCAGACTCGACGAGCTTACCGCAGACCAGGCCCGTGCTTATCTGGAGGAGGGAAGATTCACCGAGGGCATGATTCCAAAGATCCAGGCTGCTCTCAGGGCAATCGAGATGGGAGTACCGGAAGTTCAGGTCATCAGTGGGCTGAACACTGACGGTCTCCTTCGAGGAATCGAAGACAGAGCCGGGACTCGCATCGTCCCGTAACACCCGGATCACGAGTTCGGGTACTAGCTCTCGCGATCTTCCAGAATCCAACCCGCGTCACCCCAGCTGAGGACTTGATCGCCCCCCACGGGCCTGGGTGGAGGAAAGATCTCATCGATCTTGGAAAAGTGTTCATGTGGAATGCTTTTCCCAGAGGCTTCGACCGCAGCGTCCAGCTGGGCCCGGCTTCGAAGACCGGTGATCACGGAGCCGATTCCTGGCTGCGACAGCGTCCAGGCCAACACATATTCAAGGACGGTCATCCCTGCCTCCTGTGACAAATTCCGGAGCCCTTCCAGCTTTTCCATCAGGATGTCATCACGAGCCGGCAGCCATTCCGGCTTCTCCTCTCCCCGGGAGCCAGCAGGTGGCGGCTGGCCTCGATGGTACTTTCCGCTGAGAGCACCACCTTCCAGGGGTTGATAGGGCACCAGTCCAACCCCGTAGTGTCGGGCACAGGGAACATGCTCCAGTTCGATTCCACGGGTCATCAAGCTGTACTTGGGAGAACTGACGCTGAGCGTCGGCCAGCCATTGCGCCGTGCGATCTCGCTTGCCTGCGCCATGCGCCAGGCGGGCCAATTGGAGACGCCTACGGCACGCGCTTTGCCCGTCCTTACCCAGCGGTCAAAGACTCGCCACACCTCATCCATCGAGACGGCCGGGTGCCAGCGATGGGCAAGAACCAGGTCAACCCAATCTGTCCGCAAACGCTTCAGGCTGTCGTCGAGCTCACGTTCCAGATGATTCGCCGACAACCCTGCATTGAGGGGCCCGGTGCCGCTCGGGTTTCCCAGCTTGGTACAGATCACGGCGTCTTGTCGGCGCCCCGCGAGGGCCTGCCCCAGCAGACGCTCACTGACCCCTCCGCTGGAGCCAACCTTTCGGTCATACCCTTCGTAGACGTTGGCTGTATCAAAGAAATTGATACCCCGGTCAAGCGCGTACCCGACCAGATCCTTGCTCTGCTCTTCATCCAGAGGCCGCCCGAACGTCATGGTTCCCATGCAGATGGGCGAAACCATCATGCCGGTTGTGCCGAGAACGCGATATTTCAGCTTCTTCCTCCCTCGATGGGCAGGGGCGGGGCCACAACCTGAAGCGATTGCTCCAAAGCATGGGCAGCCTGCAGGATGCGGGCTTCCTGAAAATGGGGTCCCAGGATCTGCAACCCGAGAGGCAGCCCTTCCTGAGTAAATCCGCAACCCATGGCCAGCCCCGGGATACCCACCAGATTAGCCGGGACTGTGTAGATATCGGAAAGATACATCTCCAAAGGATCGGCATTCTCACCCAGCTTGAACGGAAGTGAGGGAGCCGTGGGGCCGATCAGTAGATCTACCCTCTCAAAGGCTTTCAAGTAGTCTTGTTTCAACAGCGTGCGCACCTTGCTGGCTTTGAGATAGTAGGCGTCGTAGTAGCCCGAGCTCAGGACATAGGTACCGATCATGATGCGCCGCTTCACTTCCTCGCCAAAACCCTTGCTTCGAGTCGATCGATAGGTGCCTTGGAGACCCTCCTGATCGGCGCTTCGATAACCGTAACGCATCCCGTCATAGCGAGCGAGGTTGGAGCTGGCTTCGGCTGGTGCAATGATGTAGTAGGCCGCGATCGCAAACTCAGTGTGGGGAAGATGGACCTCCTGCACCTGACAGCCTAGCTTTTCGAGCCCTGCAATTGCGGATCGGATGCCGGCATCGAGCTGGGGGTCGAGCCCCGATCCGAACCACTCGACGGGCATACCGATCTTCAGTCCCCTGACCTCGTCCTCGATTCCGGAGAGGTAGTCGTCCACGGGACGTGTGGCGGAAGTGGCATCGCAGGGATCGTGTCCAGCGGTAACCTGGAGAATCCGGGCCGCATCCCGGGCGCTATTGGCCAGAGGCCCGATCTGATCCAAGGATGAGGCGAAAGCGACCAGGCCGTATCTTGAGACTCGCCCATAGGTAGGCTTGAGACCAACTACTCCACAGAAAGCGGCAGGCTGCCTGATCGATCCACCCGTATCACTGCCCAGAGCACCCGGCGCCTCCAAGGCCGCTACAGAGGCTGCGGGCCCCCCGCTCGATCCGCCCGGGACCCGCTCTGGATCCCTCGGATTTCGGGTCGGAAAGCGAGCGGAGTTCTCTGTTGTCGAGCCCATGGCAAACTCATCCAAATTGGCCTTTCCAAGAATCAGGGCTCCTGCCTGCTTGAGTCGCGAGATGACCGTCGCGTCGTAAGGCGAACGATAGTCCTCCAGAATCCGCGACCCGCAGGTCGTCGGCAGGGACTGGGTGACAATGTTGTCTTTGATGGCCAGTGGAATACCGGTCAGCAGTCCGATCTTCTCTTCGCCGCGGCTGAGGCGCTGATCCAGCGCCGACGCCGCGCTCTTGACCTCTTCGGCGTCAACGGCGACAAAGGCACGTATATCCTGGTCGACTTCGTCAATTCGATCGAGAAAGGCCTCGGCCACTTCTCGGACAGAGAGCTCTCTACTCTGGATTCCCTGGTGAAGCCTTTCGATGGACCAGGCACAGATTTCGTTCATGATCCTTTGTGGTTGCCCCAGCTATTCGATCACCTTTGGCACTCTGAAATAGCCCTTCCCGGACTGCGGCGCTGCCTCGATTGCAACCTGCACATCCAGGGACGGACGCACCTCGTCCTCCCGGAGACCTGCGTCAGGGTCGCTCTCCTCCAGCGCGTGGTAGGTGGGCTCTACTCCATCCGTTGGGGCCGTTTTCAAATGTTCGAAGTAGTCGAGGATGCGTTGAAACTGGGAGACGAAAACCTCAAGCTCCTCGGCTGAAAATCGCAAGTGGGCAAGATCGGCAATTTTTTCGACTTCTTCTGTCGTGACTGACACTGGTTCTTCTCCTACTAAGGGGCTGCGCAAAAATAACTTGGCATTTTGGCATCTCATCTTCACACCATCTTCGGCCGCTCCTCAATCGTGAAATCCTCAACGTAGACCCGGCTACGCCTGCGGTTTCGCTCAATCGTTCGCGGCCAAATCTAGTGCAAATCTGAGCGCCAATTCTACCAAGTTATTCTTGCGCAGACCCTAAGGGCCTGCGCAGACCCTAAAGTAATCGCTGTGCCTTGGCTGCATATTCTCTTACAAGCAGGATGTCGCTTCCAATCTGCCGCTTCAAACTTTCGACCCCGTCGAATCTCTTCTCGCTTCTGAGCCGAAAGAAGAACTCCAGACCGATTGACTTACCATACAAATCCCCATCCAGATCGAGTAGATGCGACTCCACCACGGGCCTCTCCCGCTGCGCCAAATCGACGGTTGGTCGGTATCCGATATTGGTCCCTCCCCAATGAGCAACTCCATCAACTAGAGCCCGGGTGACGTACACTCCGGTTGCGGGAATCAATTCGTTCTCCGAATCCAGGTTCGCGGTCGGATAGCCGATGGCAGAGCCTCTACCGGACCCTCGAACCACGGTACCCCTGATCTGGTAGGGGCGATCGAGGAAGCGCCGGGCCAGCGAGGTTCTTCCTTGCTTCAAGGCGAGTCGGATGGTGGTGCTGCTGACGCGAATCGCTCGCACCCGAACCGGCTCAATTGGATACACCGAGAAGAGAGACTTGCGCCCCAATGCTTCCAGCGTATGAAAATCTCCTTTTCTACCATGTCCAAAACGGAAGTTGCGACCCACGTATATCTCACGAATTCCCCGGCAGTGAAGAATTTTCTGGGCAAACTGTTCGGGGCTATGGAGGGAGAGGTCGCGGGTGAAGGGTAGGCGTACCATGACATCTATACCCAGCTGAGTCAGCAGCTCGGCCTTCTGGGGAAACGTCTGCAAGAGAGGGGGCGCAGCTACTGGCGAAATGATCTTTTGGGGGTGCGGAGTGAAGGTCAGCAGGACAGAGGTTCCGTTTTTTTCCTTAGCCCTCTGAACCAATCGACGCAGAATCTCCTGATGCCCGAAGTGCAGGCCGTCGAACACGCCGATCGTCATGATGGGATAGCTCAAGCCCTGGGGAAGATCCTCAACAATCTGCATCGATAGTCCAACTGGGAGAACGGGTTGCCTGGTGGACTGTAACACCTGGATCGCTAGTGCCTGAGCGGCCCTCGAGCCCAATCTCTGCGTTGCGCTTTCTCGCCATAGTCCAAGCTATGCCTGCGTCAGCGCGCCTTAACCTCGGACCCGAATGGCTCGCTCATCCACTAGCGATTCAGGCGTTACAGTCCACTAACCTTTCAGAGCTCCAGCACCAATCCATCGTATGCCAACTGAACCGAATCGGGTAGGTACGCATTCCCTTCTTCGTGGTCGACATCGTGAGTCATGTGGACCAGATAGGTTTCTCTAGCACCTATCCTGGCCGCTGCATCTGCGGCTTGGGACAAGGTGAAGTGGGTTGGGTGTTCCGCGTACCGAAGTCCATCCAGGACAAGCGAATCCACTCCCCTGAGTTTGTCAAAGCTCTCCTTGGGTATGCGGCTGACGTCGGTAACATAGGCGAAGGAACCAACCCGAAAACCCAGCACCGGAAGCTGGCCGTGGAAGACTTCGATCGGTTCCAGATCCAAGTCTCCGATCCGCAGCGTTCCGTCAATCGGCACCAGATCAATCTCGGAAACCCCCGGGTAGACTTTCTCCTCGAAAAGGTGCCGAAACGTCAGCTTTATCTCCTTCAAGGTCTGTTCGCTACCATAGGCGGGAATGCGCGCTCCAGACCAGATATTGAAGGGGTAGACATCGTCCAAACCCAGGATGTGGTCGGCGTGTGAGTGTGTAAACAAAATGGCGTCCAGTCGCTTCACTCCATGACGAAGCATCTGGCTGCGAAAGTCGACGGAAGTATCGATGACGATGCTTGCCTGGCTTTCCAAAAGGACTGAGGTACGTAGGCGATGGTTTCTTGGATCAGAAGACCGACAGACCCGACATGGGCAACCAATGATGGGGACACCTCTCGAGGTACCAGTTCCGAGAAACGTCACTTTCATCCAGCTCGACTTCTCTCAGCTTCTCGTGACAAAGTGCCGCTATAGTTGGATCGTCTTCGTCTTACTCAGGAAGCTCAATCGCAGCTCGTGGAGAAGCCCCTCCAAAAGTCGGGTCTCTTCGGCAGACAGATTCCCTTCCGTCTTTTCCTTGAGCAGGGAGAGGATCTCTATCAGCTGCTTGGCACCCGCAAGATTCTCCTGCTTCTGTCCCACGGCGGGATCTACAATTTCACCCAGATGCACCATCCCCGTTGTTGCGAGCGACAACACGAAGGAGGAAAAATCCATCGGGGGGGATCCGCCTTGGCTACTACCGGCTGGGTCGGATGCTTTCCCAGGAGGCGAGCTAGGCTCCGCTACTGCCGATTCTTCCGTTACTACGAATTCAGGCCGGGGCCCATCTCCCTCATTCGGATCCTCCGATTTAAGCTCCCCTTCTTCGGTGAAAAGCCGCCGATCCTTGACTGTGAATTCACCTGGTTCGTTCTCGTCATTCATCTGACTTCCTCCCTACGCTCTCCTGCTGATGGTTCTCGGGCTTCCGGTGGGACTCCTTCTGCCGCTGCCATTCGCTCTCCATTTCTTCGAGTCCCACGGTCCGGAGCGGCCGTCCTGCTGCGGAAAAGGTTTTCTCCATCGCCTGGAAGCGACTCCTGAACTTCGTGTTGGTTTGGCTGAGGGCTGTCTCGGGGTCGACCTGTAGGTGGCGAGCAATGTTCAGAACCACGAAGAGCAGATCGCCTACTTCCTCTCTTATCTTGAGATCGTCCTTCTCCTCGACGGCCTCCTGTAGCTCTTCGAACTCCTCTAGGAATTTTTCGCGAATCGCCTCCAGCGTCGGCCAGTCGAAACCCACCCGGGCAGCTTTGGCAGAAACCTGGTAGGCCGTATAGACCGCAGGCAACCGTCCCGGTGTCGCGGAGAGGGCCGATCGGAGCTCATTGGATACACCTTTTTCTTCCGATTCCTGAGCCTTGATCTCCTCCCACTGGCTCAGCAGCTCTTTGGTGTTCTCGAAGGACGCGTTGCCGAAAACATGCGGGTGCCGGCGAACCATTTTCTCATAGACAGATCGGCAGACATCATAGACATCGAACTCACTTTTCTCCTCGGCAAGGCGCCCGTGAAAAACAATCTGGAAAAGCAGATCACCCAATTCGTCGCAGAGTTCCTGGGGAGCGTCGCCATCCAGTGCGTCCAACACCTCGTAGGCTTCCTCGACTAGCATGGGTTTGAGGGTTTCGCGCGTTTGCTCCCTGTCCCAGGGGCAACCCTTGGGACTGCGCAGTAAAGCCATCAACTCGACAAGTTTGTGGAAATATTCTCGGTTTTCGGAAGCCATATTGAAAAGGTTCCGTCTCGGGATACGATGGATTTCAGCAGTCTACAAGAAGGGTATCAGGCCTCGGCCAACTCGAACCGCTCGAGGTGCATGGAGGGGTTCGTCTTGATCTTGACTTGCTTGCCTGTAACGGCTCCGATCTGGGTCAGGACATCTCGCTCGCCGTTCCTCAACGCCTTTCCCACGTCTGGATGGCAGCGGATGATGAGCTCCTTGCCCTTACCAAAGGCGGGGGTCATTTTTTGTGCTTCCTGGTGAATTGTATGGCAAATGGTTGGCACCGATCGAGTCATACCTCGCCCGCCGCAGAAGGTACACTTCTGAAGAAGTGTGCGTTCCAATGACTGTTTGACTCGCTTCCGGGTAACGGCTACCAGACCGAATTCGTTGAAGCCCAGAATTTTCGAAGGGGCTTTGTCCTTCTTCATCTCGGCCTGCAGCTCCTCGAGCACTTTTTGTCGATTGGAGGAATCGGCCATGTCGATGAAATCAATGACGATGATCCCTCCCAGATCCCGAAGACGGATCTGACGCACGAGTTCTTTGACTGCATCAAGGTTGGTCTTGGTAATCGTATCTTCCAGAGAGTTGGTGCTACCGACATACTTGCCAGTATTGACGTCGATGGCCACCAGCGCTTCTGTCTGGTTGATTTCGATAGAACCACCCTTCTTGAGCCAGACTTTGGGCCGCAGCGCCTGATCTATCTCGGCAGAGATGCCATAGTCGTCGAAGATGTTGGTAGGCTTCCGGTAGAGGTGTACCTTGCGAGCGAGGTTCGGACTGAACTGCCGGACCATCTGGAGTATCTGTTTGTGTACCTGTGCATTGTCCACGTAGAGCGACTTGAAATCCTGCGAGAAGAAGTCTCGGACGATCCTCTGGACCAGGCCGGGCTCGGCATAGACCATTGAGGGAGCCGAAAGCTTTTCTGCTTTGAGACGTGTTTCCTCCCAAAGCTGCGTTAGATACTGCATGTCCTGCTGAAACTCGTTCTCTGACTGGCCTCCTCCAGCAGTACGCACGATGAAGCCCCCGCGACCGACCTTCCGCCGAAGCTCCAGAACGATTTTCCTCAACCTCTGTCGTTCCTCATCCGCGACAATGCGATGGGAGACCCCAATGTGGTCGACGGTAGGCATGTAGACCACAAAACGGCCAGGAAAGGCCACGTGAGAAGTAATCCGCGCTCCCTTCCTACCGATTGACTCTTTGGCAATCTGAACCAGGATCTCCTGCCCCTCACTCAAAAGATCGCCTATCCCAACTCGCTCGCCTGTCCGGTTGTTAGCGGTTTCACGTCTTCGAGACGAGGATTCGGGGCGCTTGATTCGAGGGCTGGACGGGGGCGTTTGAAGTGGAGCTTCGACCTCGGCTGAACGCCGAGAGGATTCGCTGAAGGCTGCCAGATCCACCTCGAAATGATCTGGCAGGATAGAGGGGCCTGACGTGTCCTCTCCATCTCCATGGGGAACACTCTTGGGCTCCCGGATTTGACCAGGCTCGGGGCTGGATAGGCTCGGGGGAAGAACGTGTTCATTCTCCAGGAACACCGCCAGCTGAGGCATCAGTCCCATGATGGAGGCATCCCGCTTGCCTTCTCGATTCCGACTTTCGGGAATTCGTTTCCGAACACGCCCGCTTCCGTTTTGCTGAGGTCGTTCGCGCTTCACTTCGGCGGCGCTTTCCGCCGAGCCCGGTCCGGCCTCCCAGGTCGTCTCGCTCTGGTCCCCCTCGGGCGGCAGAAACAGTTCCTCATACTCTTCGTAGTCTTGAACAAAGTCGGCGACGTAGAGGAATGCGTTACGATCCAGACCGATGTCGACAAAGGCCGCTTGCATTCCAGGGAGAACCTTGGTTACACGGCCCTTGTAAAGGTTCCCAAGAATCCCCTTGTTCTTTCGACGCTCAATGAAAACCTCGTTAACCTGGCCGTCCTCTAGAAGGGCGATCTTGGTCTCGAGTTGGCTGGAAGCTATGATGAGCTCCTTCTTGATCACGCTATTTCTCACATGAAACTCCTGATGCGGGCGGTCTGGTCTCGACTTGTGTGGATGAAGGGGGGGGGAAGGAAAAGCAGGAGGCGCTTGCACCGGGACACAGCAACCCCAGGATTGAACAGTCCTGAGCCCCTTGCCGCCAAACCTACCCAGGATAGATCGGAGGTGCCCTCCGAAGAATAAACCAAAGCCGACCGAGTCTTATCTATGACAATATTCGAATTGGCCCACGGCCAATCGCATCTCTTCTATAACAAACAGTTAACTTTCGCATTATAGCGCTTCGAGCTCAGACCTGACAAGGAAAGCGTTTTCTCACCCTGGAAACTGAATCGTGAGCGATCCCCGGCACCATCAGCAGTTCAGCATTGCCGTAAAACGGGGCCGCCAAAGACAGCGCAGACGTCAGTGAACGAATCGACGACTGTAGGTGCTCAATGCGATCCCGATGGCAATGAAAATGACGAGCGTGAAGGAACCGCCGTAGCTGAGCAGCGGGAGCGGAATACCGATTGGTGGTAAGAGTCCCAGAGTCATTCCTAAATTGACGACGACATGCGAAAAGATGAGGGCGACGACTCCCGCGACGATAAAGATTCCGGTGCGATCACGCGAGACTTCTGCGATATGTACCATGCGCATCAAAACCAGGAAGTACAGGAGCAGGATAAAGCTTGCCCCTATGAGTCCGGCCTCTTCTGCAATCAAGGAGAAAATAAAATCGGAGTGGATCTCAGGAACAAAGCCCAACTGACTCTGGTCTCCCTGTCCGATGCCTTTGCCGAACAGACCCCCCGAACCGATTGCAATGAGAGACTGACGAGTCTGGTATCCAACTCCCTGGGGATCCAATTCCGGATTGAGCGTGGCCAGAATTCTCTGCCTCTGGTAGTTCTTCATCACCAACCAGCCGACAGGTGCGGCGCAAAGCATAAGAGCCAGAAGACCGATGAGAAATCGTACCCGTAGTCCTGCAACCAGGGTCACCGCCAGGAGGATTGGCAGATACATCATGGCGGTTCCCAAGTCCCCCTGAAGAAACACCAGCACCATCGGCACAAGCGTGAGCAGTGCGACCGCCAAGAAGTGCCGGCGGCGCAGAAACGACCCCTCAATCCCGGCCAGATATCGCGCCAGGGCTAGAATCAGGACAAGTTTCCCAAGCTCGGAAGGCTGAAAGCGGACAGGACCAAGCGCCAACCAACTCCTACTGCCATTGATCTCCACGCCGAAGAGGAGCACCCCTAGCAACATCAGGAGGGCGCACGTATACAGAAGGAACGCGTAATCGGTAAGCAAGTGGTAGTCGACTGAGGCTACGACTAGACAAACACATAGACCCAGACCAATCCAAACCAGCTGGCGGACGAACGTGTTGCCTGGCCCACCCGGAGTTTCTGCGCTATAGGCCCCGAGCGCCCCGATCAGTGAAAGCACCAACGCCAGGAGAAGCAAGAGGTAATCGATGCGAAGGAGAAGACGCTGAGAGAACATGCTCTACTGGCTGCTGTCAGGAACCGGATCAGCCGTCCCAGGAAACTCCAGCTGGTTCTTCTGAGCCAGCTCCAAGGTATCGGGTGTGAAGGGTCGGTTGGCTTTGTACTTCTCGTAGAAAGCCTTCAGGAGCTTCCCGGCCAGGGGTGCCGCCGTGGAGCCTCCTCCTCCCCCCTTCTCCACCAGCACAACAACAACGATCTCGGGAAGGTCGCGAGGAGCAAAGCCGACAAACCAGGCATTCGATTTGAACTTGGCGGCTTGCTCCTTGGACAGCTTCTGCCGGGAGGCGCGGCCAATGGTTTGGGCAGATCCGGTCTTGCCACAAACATCGAATCCTGCCACTCGAGCAGCCCTACCCGTTCCATACTGATTGACGACCGACCACATCGCTTCCCTCATGAACTGTTGGTGCTCGGGCGACAGTCTGACGTCGGCTCTGACCTTCTGTGTGCGCATGGCCAGAGGCTCGCGCACCAAGTGGATAGGGGGTGCTTCACCCGCTGCGATGATGCTGACGGTGCGAGCCAGCTGGATCGGTGTCACCTGAACTGGTCCCTGACCAATTGAAACCGAAATGGTCTCCCCAGGATACCAGGGGGTACCAAAGATCTTGCGCTTCCATTGCGTCGACGGGACGAGGCCCAGAATCTCTCCTCCCAGATCGATCCCGGTGCGCTGACCCAGCCCAAAGCGAGAACTGATCTCCGAAATGTGGTCGATTCCCAGCTTCTGACCCAACCGATAGAAATAGATGTTGCACGACTGGCGAAGCGACTCCCGCAGAGTGACTCGTCCATGTCCATTCTTGTTCCAGCAGCGAAACGAATGCCCGTAGAGGTTGATCTGCCCACTACAGTAGACTGAGGTCTCGAGTCCAACCACACCTTTCTCCAGACCTCCCAAAGCCATCACCAGCTTGAAGATCGATCCGGGAGCGAAACTGCTCTGGATGGCACGGTTCTGGAGCGGATGGTCGGGATCGCGGACGAGATTATCCCAGTCCTTCTGGCTGATCCGGGCAGTGAATAGGTTGGGATCGAAGGCGGGCCGACTCGCCATCGCCAGGACTTCGCCGGTCTGAGGCCGGAGAGCTACGATCGCCCCCCGGCGATCATCCAGCTCCCTCTCTGCCACCTCCTGAAGGTCCAGGTCCAAAGTAAGCTTTAGGTCCTTGCCCACTTGTGCGGGAATGTGCCCCAGCTCCTCAAGCTTCTTGCCGACGCTGTTAACCAGCACCTTCTTGTACCCATCCTTGCCGGAGAGGTGACTGTTGTAGACCCTTTCAATCGCATATTTCCCGACCACGTCGCCGGCACTGTTGTCGGAGAATTCGGGAAGCTCAAGCTGTTTGCGTGACACTTCACCCACGTAGCCGAGTACATGAGCCGCGAGTTTGGCGTAGCGGTAGGTTCGCCTCGGCTGGCTGACAATGGCAAGTTCGGGATGCTCGGTCTGACGGGCGAGGAGGAAGGTTATTTCATCGATGGACAGGTGCTTCTTGATGACAAGCGGCTGGTATATAGAGTAGTGCCTCGCCCCTTTTAGCCGTTGGTCGAGTTCCTTCCTTGTGAGTTTGAAGCCCTCGACCATAAAGGATAGGGTCCCTTCAAGGTCCTCGACTTCATTGCGATAAAGCACCAGATTGAAAGCGTTGGCGTTGTCAACGAGAACCCGTCCTTCCCGGTCGGAAATGACTCCGCGGGGAGCGTCCATCGGCACTGTGAGTACATGATTGCGCTCGGCGAGCACCCGATAGTGCTCGAACTTCACAACGTCCAGGTGCCACAACCTCAGAAACAACCCAAGCAGGACGGCTACAAGAAGTCCTCTGATCCATCGCAACCGAACGAGACAGTGATTCTTTTCTTGATAGATCGCCATCCGGGAAGTACCCGCTCGGGAAGTACCCGCTGCTAGAGGGGAAAATGCCTACGGCATTGGTAGACGGTCCGTCGCAAATGGGGCGTCTTTGCTTTCAAAAACTGCCAGGTTCGAGTTCAGAACCAGAATTCTTTCCTCGGCAGTTTCAGCCAATCGTAGACCTGGAAAATAACCGCTCCGGCCAGGCCAGTCACGGCCCCTCGAATCACGGCATGGTATCCAAAATCCTCTCTCACTGGTTGACTCAGCAGCTCTAACATACAGAAAACTATGAGATTGTCAAGCAAAGTGAAGCTGGCGATCACAAACAATCGAGGGAAGAATCCGCCGATCATGACCCACCGGTTGACATATGCGGTGACGAAACCAATCGTCGTCTTGCTGACGCCGTTCAGACCAAGATAGACGCGAAGGAGGGCATCGGCAAGCAAGCCGAAGGCACTGCCGCAAAGGGCCGCCTTGGCAGGTCGGGAGTACCAACCGATGTAGATAACCAATACCAGGGGCAAATCCAGGTAGAGAGCCAACCAAGGGAGGTACTTGGCCAAGCCGATTTCGGTTCCTCCTACGATCACTAGAAGCAGGAGGACTTCGGCCCTGCCAATGACAACTTCCAACTTGTCCTTACTTCCGAAATCCCATCAGGGTGGCTGATAGTAGATGATCGAATCCGAAATAGCATGGCAACTGCAGATGGGGCTTGCGCGGCGAGGTCAAGGCGGGAGGAGGAAGACGATGTTTTGCCATCGGCGACGACGACCAACCAAGAGATCGACCGCAACCCTTTTCTGCCCAACGGGTTGCGTGCCCGAGTACCCACCCAGCCTCTCTGCTGTGCAGACGAGCATGTCGGATACCTCGAGTTCGATTTATGGACGCAACAATTGCCATGTTATTTCGGAATCCATCATCTAGTAACACCTCAGTCGCTAGCGCCTGAGCGACCCCTCGAGCCTGATCTCGGCGTTGCGCTTCGGCGTGGTGACAACCAGGACTTCTTCCAATCTGGAATAATCAACAAATGGTCTGACACGGATGTCTCGATAAACCATTTCTCCTCTCTCCGATTTGACGATCAAACCGATTGGAAGTCCTTTGGGGTAGATCCTATCGGCTCCTGAGGTATAGACAACCTCACCGATCTCCACCTCTTCGTGGTTCGGGATCAGCCTCCATTCCAGGAGCTCGCTGCCATCCCCCTGGAGCACTCCCTGCAGACGTGAACGGCTCAGGACGCCTCCTACCGCCGATCCCCTTCCCGTGATTGGCTCGACCTCGGCACCGAAGGGCTCAATAGTCACGACCCTTCCTGCAATACCTTCCGGTCTCAGCACGGCAGAACCCTTTCGGAGACCGTCTCTGGCTCCGGCATTGATCCCAAAATGATCCGAGTGAAAAGAGGAGGTTTTCCAGATGACCCCAGCCAGGAGTGTTCCAAACGAATACTGTTGACGCAGCAGCGAGTAGTGCGCTGAGCGTATTGCCATGGACTGCATTGCGCTCAGTTGCTCAACCTCGACCTTGAGTGCTGCGTTTTCGGATCTCAGCTGTTGGTTTTCTTGCTGCGCCCCACGCAGGAACACGTAGCGACTCAAAGCCTTCTCACTCTTGTTGGTAACGAAATGCATCGCTGACGCGACCGGCGTCACGAAAAAGAGGCTCCACTTGCGCAGAAAGAAACGCCCCTGCTCACTGCGGACCTGAACGGATAGGAGAACTAGATTCAGTACCAGGATCGTAATGAAGAGTACGAGAGGTCTTCTTTCGAACGCGTGGATCATTGGTGGATCATTGAACGCTGATTCGCCTTAGGAGCCCCATCTCCTCAAGCATCATACCGGTGCCGATCGCCACGGAGGAAAGAGGATCTTCTGCCAGAAACACCGGTAAGTCGGTGTCGTCTTTGATTCGATGGTCCAGCCCCTTGAGAAGGGCACCACCTCCGGTCAAGACGATTCCCTTGTCTGCAATATCTGCCGAGAGTTCTGGAGGTGTCCGTTCCAGAGCCACGCGAACCGCGTTGACAATTGTCGAAATCGAATCTGACAAGGCCTCCCTCACCTCCTCATCGGTAATCTCCAGAGTCTTGGGAATACCCTCAATCAGGTTGCGCCCCTTGATTTCCATCGTCAGGGGCTCACTTAGGACCGCCGCAGAACCGACCTCGATTTTTATCCGCTCTGCCGTCCTTTCGCCAATGAGGAGGTTGTGCTTGCGCTTGATGTGCTGAATGATCGCCTCATCCATTTCGTTGCCTGCGACACGAACCGAGCGGCTGTAGACAATGCCCGAAAGACTGATCACTGCAATATCAGTGGTTCCTCCGCCAATATCGACGATCATGTTCCCGCTCGGTTCGGTGATAGGTAGTCCCGCGCCGATTGCGGCAGCCATAGCTTCCTCGACCAGGTAGACTTCACTAGCCTTGGCCCGTAAGGCCGACTCTCGCACGGCTCGCTTTTCAACCTGTGTAATCTCAGAGGGAATGCAGATCACGATGCGGGGACTGAGGAGGTGGTTGCGGTTGTGGGCCTTCTTGATGAAGTACTTGAGCATCTCCTCGGTCACATCGAAATCAGCAATGACACCATCTTTCATGGGCTTGATGGCGACGATGTTACCGGGTGTACGGCCCAGCATTTCCTTGGCCTCACGCCCTACCGCCTCGACCTTATTGTTGAGCTTATTGATTGCTACAATCGACGGTTCGTCGACGACTATGCCGCGACCTCGGGCAAAAACAAGGGTATTGGCAGTACCCAGATCGATAGCCAGATCGTTAGAGAAAAAACTGAACAAGGAACGTAGGCTCATAGGTCACCGCTATCCATCATCCCATCTAGGGACCGGCAATCGGGGGAGTGATTTCCCCAATTCAGAAACTGCAATCTCAGTTTGAAAAAGCGGCGATGTGACAGGATCCAACTCAGCGGTCGGACAGGACCATCCCCACAATCCCAAGGTCAACATTATCCCCAAAACACGCGGGTCTTGCAAGGTCAGCGACCCGGGTGAAGGACCCTTCATTGAGGGAGTCGTCCCGGGAAGGCGTGCTATAATAGCCGTTTTGGCGACTGGGCGTTTTCTCGGTTCGATATCTACTAGATCACGGAGGGTTCGATGTTAGCTCTGTTTCGGAAGAAACAAAGCGGTCTGAAGTGGGTTCTTTGGCTGGTAATATTCGCCCTTGGGTTCGGAATGGTGCTCTTTTTCGTGGATGCTCCGGCCACCTCGTCCACCGGGCTTTCTTCCCAGGAAGCTGCGGTGGTGGCGGGCTCGACTATTACCGCTTCGGAGTTCAGGACACGATACCTTCAGGTCGTCGAGACTTATCGCAAACTCTACAACCTGGATCAGCAAGACCCGAAGGTAATCCAGCAGCTTCGTTTGGGGGATACGGCATTGAACGGGCTCATCGCCGAATATGCTGCGGTTTACGGAGCCGAGCAGCTGGGGCTTCACGTCACTGACGCTGAAACTGCAGATTTCATCAAGCGGCAGCCGGTCTTCCGCGAGAACGAGAGATTCATTGGAAAGGATCGTTACGAGAGAGTCCTGCAGGCCAACAACCTGACGATTCCGCAGTTCGAAGAGGGTATTCAGCGCCGCATCGCGCGTGACAAGCTGGAGTACATTCTCACCGATGGAATTTTCAGTTCGCCCGATGAGATCGAGCAGGAGTTTCGAAACCGCAACCAGGAGGTCCGAGTCCAGTACGTGGCGATCGACCCTGCGAAAATCGCACCCGCTGAAATCGAAGAGGCGAAGCTTCAGGAATACTACAAGGACAACCAGGAGAAGTACCGCATCGGTGAGAAAAGGACGGTCCGGTACGTGAGCGTACGGGTGGATCCACAATCGGTCGAGATCTCCGAAGAACAGCTCCAGGCCCGGCTGGCAGAAGTGACCGACACCAAACAGGTTCGAGTAAGCCACATTCTGATCTCGGCAGAAGATGACGAGGAGGATGCCCCGGCACGTAAGAAGGCCGAAGAACTCTTGAAGCAGGTCCGGGGCGGCGCCAACTTCGCGGAGCTTGCCGCGGAACATTCCAACGACATTGGGTCGGCACAGCGGGGAGGGGATCTTGGATTCTTCGGAAAGGGAAAGATGGTCCCTGAGTTCGAGGAAGTTGCCTTTACCCTCAAACCGGGCCAGATCAGCGATCTGGTTCGAACTCCTTTCGGGTATCACATCCTCAAAGGTGCAAACATTGCAGTGAATTTGAACGATGCCCGTCGCCCCATCGCTGAATTCGAGCTGCGTCAAGACGAAGCGCACAAGCAGGCGGGAGCACTGGCGACCAAGATCTCGAACGAGTTGAAACAGAATCCAGACTTCGAGGCGGTGGCGAAGGAACACAACTTTACGGTCAAGGACAGTGTCCCCTTCACGCTGGGTGATCCGATCGCAGGCCTGGTTGTTCAGAGCAACTTCAATCAAAAGGTTTTTGCCCTCAACCAGGGAGAGTTCATGGATCCCTACGAATCGGCGGGCAGTTACCTGGTGGCACAGCTGGGCGAGATCCAGGCGACCAACATTCCAAACTTCGACCAGGTGCACGATCAAGTCCTTAAGGATCTCCGCGAGGAAAGCGGTGACGAGCTAGCCAAAGAGCAGGCTTTCGCGTTTTACCAGAAGGCCCAGAGTGAGGGTGACCTGGAGAAGGCTGCCTCGGGGGAGAAACTGCCGGTCGTAGCCACGGGGTTCTTCAAGAAGGGGGCCACGATCGACGATACCCTCAAGTTCTCCCCGCCGCTTCACGACCGCGCATTCCGATTCGAGAAAGGCGAGATCAGCTCGCCGGTGGTCGTGGCGGGGAAATACATCGTCTTCCAGGTCCTGGACAAGACCGGAGTTGACGCAATCAAGTTCGAGAAGGAAAAGGGAGAGATCAGCAAGACGCTGACCCAGCAGAAGCGGACCAGTTTCTTCAGCAGCTATATCCAGAACCTGGTGGATGGACTACGCAAGGACGAAGAGATCAGTGTCAATCAGGAGCTAATAGACGCAGCTAGCAGCTAACTGATAAAATTTCCCGGCGTGGGGCTGTAGCTCAGTTGGAAGAGTACCTGAATGGCATTCAGGGGGTCAGGGGTTCGATTCCCCTCAGCTCCACCAGTTTTCATCCCTCATCTCCGATCGCAGTATCTATCGATACTCTTCCTGACAAAGGATACGCCCCTCAACCTGGTGGGGCCCCTGCGGCCGACTGCCCCTAACTCCGCTTTGCTACCACGATTTCAGAGGGGACGGCACCCTCCTGCCATTGAGGGACTCATGGACTGGATCCAGTCTATGGCACCGGCCACAATCCTCGAGGCAAGACTAATCCCGGTAGTGAGACCCGACAGACAGATCAGGCCGTTCGGGCGAAGCATCCTATGAGCTTCTCGAAGTACTGCCAGAATGTCGTCATGGGAAAGCAGGTCGAAGACGTAGTTTGACACGAAGCGATCGTAGGAGGCAGCGGGTTCATCAGTCGGAGGCCCGCCCTCGGTCAGGATTATCTCGGCCCGGAGCGAGTGTGATGCAAGGCGGTCTCTGGATAGTCGAACCATCTCGGGACTTAGGTCTACTCCGCGGTAGCGCGCCGTGTCGGACAGATACTCTTCGAACAGGCGCAGTCCGAGACGGCCAGTCCCAGGACCGAACTCGAAGACCGACTCCGCCGAGGCAAAATCTCCTCGGAGAAGAACCCGTGCGATGGCGACTTCCTCGTAGAACCCGTGGGAACCCTTCGACGAGCTGACTCGATCATATGTGCGCCTCGCCTCCTGGTGGGAAAGAGTGCGGATATCAACCCCCTGCCTTAAAACGTTCCCGCTGCTTCGGTTTCACAGCGAAGTCTTCTTTCGAGCCCTTGGCTCGACCGACGGCGACAACGGTTCAGTATCCATAGTCTGCCCTTAACACCGATTCGTCACGCCAACGCGGGCTCTTCTTCTCGGCCTCTTTGGTCTTCTTGGCCAGTCCCGAGCAATTCTGGGCCAGTACCTCGAAGATGCGGTTGGCAACGATTCGGTGGCCCAGGTCGTTGGCGTGGACTCCATCGTAGTGGATCATCCATTCGGCTTCCCCGTAGGCTGCAAGCAGATCCACGAAAAGGCATCCCTCTCTTTCTGCGACCTTCGCCGTTTCGCGATTGTAGCTGTAGAAGCGCTCAAGGTCGGCCTGATTCCAGCTTGGGCCGTGACGTTCGAAGGCGGTCATAGTAAGGACCGAGAAGCACGATGAGAGGTTGGATCTCTTCGCGAACCCGTCGAACCAAATGCGTCAACTCTTCAGAGAAGAGCTCGATGGGCGTGCCTCCGCGGGCATCGTTGAGGCCGTAGGAGATGATCAACAGATCCGGGTTCTGGGCGATGACGTGCTGGTCGACCCGTTCCAGGGCAGCCGGCTTGCCACTCTTCTCGTACGAGGGGCTTTGAGTGGAGATCACGTTGGCCCCGATACCGGCGTTGAAGAGCTCCATGCGGGTCGCCTGGAAGTCGTTGATGAGACCCACCAGAGTCGGAGCCCAGCAGCGACCCGGGGAAGTGCTCCAGCCTCCCGCAGTCGTGCTCTCACCGAGGGCGACCATCTTGCGGAACTCCTCCGCACGCCAGTCTCTCTTTGGGGAGAGACCCATCGAAGCGGTTCGTGTTTTCGCTGGCGAGGGGCTCGGTTGCGTGCACCCGACCGCGACCACCAGGGGCAGCGTGCCCAGCAGGATGCTTGTCCATTTCCGGTTGACAAGGGGTCTTTCCTGCAAAGATCGGGACATAGTGGCTGCCTCCCTGCTGCGGTTCATTGCTGTGGTCTTTCGCATCTCGGTGGGAGATGGATTGCTATCTCGTGGCTACTGCGACCAGCCGTTAGGCATCCTGGTCGTATGGAATACCTGCCAGGCTTCCATAAATCTGCACGGCCGAGAATCCCACCTCAAAGAGAAGTCCTCTCAATTCCGCTCCAGAATAGATTCGAATTGTCCAGGCGAACTCCTTTTGCACGCTCTGCATGCCGATGCCAGGCACGAGACTCGAAGCCTTGGGCCAGGATCTCTTTTCCCGCCATCTCCATCACCACGCTCCCACCCGGAGTCAACGAAGCATGTAGATTCTGCAGGGCCTGGAGGTCATCGGCCGCATCCGCGAAGTAGCCAAACGAGGTAAACATACTCAGCGCCAGGTTGAACGTTGGCGGCCGCCGGAATTCGCGCATGTCTGCTCGCACCAGCTCCACCGCCAGCTCTTCGGATCTCGCTGCTGCTTGGGCCGATTCGATGTATCGCTTGGTTCGGTCCACGCCGGTAACCTGGAAACCACGGCGCGCAAATTCCAGGACATGTCGACCTGGTCCGCAGCAGAGATCGAGTACGCGTGCACCTTCCGGAAGATCTACGAGGGCCAGAATCTGATCGGCTTCGCGTGCGGTGACTTCACTTGGACGAAACTGGGAGAAGAGGAAGCCTTCCAGAGTCTCCCAGAAAGTGTCGTCTTCAAACCAGTTCGATGGGCTCATTTCTATGGGACGGAGCACCTAGGTTTAGCGTTCTTGGTAACGCAGTCTGTCTCAGGATCGTTTCGGAGGAAGCGCGGGGAGGGGATTGGGGTCTTGCTGTTGCCCGGCTCTCTCCTCAGAACCTGGCCTCATTGCCGACGGGTCGTTCGCGGCACTGTCGGACTTGGTTTTCATTTTTCTGGCGATTCTGGGGCTCCGGCTCTGTTTGACCAGAAGCTTGTACATTGTAACGCATGTGCCCAGACGAACCTTCGGTCCATCTCAGTGTCGAGGGCGCTGTAGGCTTGTTGATCTGGTGAATTCCGGGAGAAGCGTCTAAGGTACCAGAACATGCAGCCAGTCCTGGACCGTTATCAAGGACTCCACGCAGTCGATTATGGGGCCATCGCCGTCTATTTTCTGGCAGTGCTATTCGTTGGTTACTATTGCAGCCGGCGACAAACCAGCACCGACGACTACTTCTTTGCGGGGCGGAGAATGCCCTGGTTCGCGGTCGGACTGAGCATCGTCGCCACCGTTCTTTCCACCGTGACCTATCTGTCGACCCCAGGCGAGATGATCAAGAACGGGGTGGGGGCCAACGCTCAACTGTTTTCCTACCCCCTGATTTTCCTTCTGGTGAGCTACTTCATCATACCCTTCCTGATGCGCCAGCGGGTGACGACCGCCTACGAGTACCTGGAAGAGCGGTTCGATCTCAGGACGCGGATCTTCGGCGCCTCGATCTTTATTCTGCTGCGCACAGCCTGGATGGGAATGGTGATATTCACGGCCTCCCTGGCTTTGGCAAAGATCTGCAACCTGCCGTTTTTCGCGGTGGTGCTGGGCCTCGCTATCGTCGGCACACTCTACACCGTCCTCGGGGGATTGAAGGCGGTCATCTGGACCGACGTGCTGCAGTTCTTCGTCCTCCTGGCAGGAGCGCTGTTCACGCTTGTGTACGTGTCGATCGATTCGGGAACGGGTCCACTCACCTGGTGGAGCGACATCATGTCGGCGGAGACACCCGCCCAACCGATCTTCAGCTTCGACCCAACGGTCCGTCTGTCCCTGGTGGGTATGGGCTGTTGGACCCTCTTCTGGTGGCTTACAACCGCCAGTGGGGACCAGGGCGCCGTGCAAAGATTCCTCAGCACCGAATCTCTGCAGGCAGCCCGCCGATCCTTCGCCTGCAATCTCGTGGCCGGCGCCGTGATCATACTGCTTCTGGGGCTCTGCGGGATCGCCCTGCACTCCTACTACAAGACCTCACTTCCCGACGATGCTGACCTCGTTTTCCCCCACTTCATCCGCCACATTCTGCCCCGGGGACTCGCTGGGCTGGTCGTTGCCGCCCTCTTCTCCGCCGCCATGTCCAGCCTCGATTCGGGGATCAATTCTATTTCTTCGGTAGCGATTGGAGACTACTATCGCCGTCTCAGAGAGGCAGTTCCCACGGCCGCACAGGAGCTCCGGCTGGCACGGGTGGCCACCGTAGCGGCAAGTGTCGCCGCCATTCTCATTTCCTTTGTCTTACATGCGATTCCAGAAGAGCAGCGCGGCAACCTCTTCGATGTCACTGGCAGAATCACCAGCTTCCTGATCGGTAGTCTGGGCGGGCTCATGCTCATTGCAATCCTGGGGATCCGGTGCAGCGGCAAGTCCGCTCGCGCAAGCGCCCTCTGTGGCATGGCTGTCGGCCTCGTCTGGGCGCAGGGACACTGGCTGTTTGGCCTTCCCGAACTGGCCTGGATGTGGGTCATTCCTGTCTCGACCATGGTGACGGTGGGTGCCGGGACGATCTTTTCTCAGCTCTCTCCCGTGATTGAAGTACAGCGACCTCCCGAGTAACATCCCAGCTGGCTTCCGGGGCCGCGCAAACCTCGGCAAGTCGCTGCTGTCGAAGTGGACAGAGGGGAGCGGAGCAGGTCCAGGAATGATCATCGACACCGTGGTAACCCATCCAGATTGGGCAGCGGCCTGGGGAAACTGGGGGCGAGTCGGTGTCCAGAGAATCGTTGCCGCTTGCGCCTCAGGAGGCATTCGGCGAATCTACTGGAGAGCCGGATGCGGCGCGCGATGCTTCTACCCTAGCGCCCTGGAGGAAACCTTCAGGGGAGAGGCCCAAGAAGCTTGCGAGGTTCCGGAGTACTGGAAGATCACTCTGGCCCACAGCGATTACAGGACCTGGAATCTCTTGAGCGAGGCGGTGGATTGCACCCTCGAGGCGGGTCTTCAACCCTGGGTCTGGTACAGCCTCTACGAAGAATCTCATGGGCAGGTTGCCCTGACTCGATTCGCCCAGACACACCCACAATTCTGGGCGATCGACAGAGACGGCCAGAGTCGATCTTCTCGGCTCAGCTTTGCCTTTCCTGAGGTACGCCAGCACAAGCTGAACCTGGTCAAGGAG
>JAKZYH010000264.1:0-6821 GCA_047514575.1 Acidobacteriota bacterium
CCATCAGGGTGCCGACGAAAGGAACCGTACAGGTGAAGGAAACCAGGGAGAAGGTCAGCGCCATCAAGAGGATCCCGATCACGCCCCCAGTGGCAGATGCCTTCTTGTCCAGGTAGGTAGTCCAGCTCGAGGGCAACCGGATTTCGAGGGCCCCGAAGAGGCTCAGCGCGAACACAACAAAGACCGCCGCGATTCCAATGTTCACGAGGGGGCTCGCCGCCAGACGATTGATGCCCCCCAGACCAAACAGGAAGGTGAGGGCAAAACCCAGGAGGGTAAAGGTCAGGACGATCCCGAGGCTGTACAGAGCCGCATCTGAGAGAGCCCGTTTTCTGGATACCGCCTCCCGCTTGGTGAAATACGAAACGGTGATGGGGATCATGGGGAAAACACAAGGAGTAAGCAGGGCTAGAGCTCCCCAGGTCATCGAAAAGCCCAGGTAGGCGAAAAGCGACAGCGGGATCGCAGCGGCTGCGCCGGAATCGTTCGAATCTCCGCCCTCAGCTTCTACTCCCTCAATCGGAGGAGTCGCCGCTCCCGGAGGCTCGGCTCTCGCCGGAGCAGACGCGGCCGCAGCCTCCGTTATGACCACCGGGGCTTCCAGCGTTTTGGTTTGGGGCGGCAAGCAAAGGGTATCGCTGCAAACCATGAAGCGAACCTGGACCTGCAGAGCCTCTTCGCTTTCGGAAAGGCCCGGCTTTACCTGAACCGGAACCAGGAAGTCGACCTTTCCATCGAAGAACTCAGCGTTGATTCCAAAATTGGGATCGAACTGAATCCGCGGCTCCGGCTGTCGGACCTCTCCAGCCTGGGCAAAGGAGCCAGTCTCGGTGACGCTAATCGTCGTCCTGATCGGCCCCCCCGGTGGCTGGGTCAGGGAGTACAGATGCCACCCTTCTTCGATACTTGCCTTTACAGTCGCATCAAAACGACTGTTCACGCCGACCTCTGGGGGTTCCACCACGAGCTCGAAGCGAACTTCATCCTTCCCCCAGGCAAGACAGGCCAAGGCCAGCCAGAACAGCGGAAGGATCCGCATTGAAGCTGTCAGGTTAGATCCCATCATAATGAGGTTAGATGAATCGCGGAGGTTGATGGTTTCGTTTCCAGGCGCGGCCATCAGCCGGAAACGATATTGCTGTGGACAATCTTCCCTCCCATTACGGTCAAGGCGGGCGCTCCATGAAGCTTCCATCCGTGGAAGGGACAGTTGCGGGCCTTGGATCGGAACCGGGACACATCGATCGTCACCTCCCGATCCGGATCGATGACCGTGACATCGGCTTCGACGCCTTCTTCTAGCGTCCCCTTGCTCAGCTTCAGGATCCTGCAGGGATTGACCGTGAACAGCTCTATTAGTCGCCGCTTGGAGATTAGCTCAGCTCTCACCAGCAGCTCCCAGGACAGAGGAATCGCGGTCTCCATCCCGATGACCCCGCTGGCCGCATGCTCGAAGGGAGCCTCCTTGTCCAGCCGGGTATGAGGTGCGTGATCGGTGCCAATAGCGTCAATCGTCCCATCAACCAGGCCCTGGATCATGGCCTCTGTATCTTGGGGCTCGCGTAACGGTGGCATCATCTTGAAGTTCGTGTCGTAGTCCTTGATGTCATGATCGCAGATACTGAAGTGGTGGGGAGTGACCTCACAGGTCACCGCGATCCCTTGCTGCTTGGCAGCTCGCACCCAATCCAGGGACTCACGGGTCGAAAGATGCAGGATGTGGACCCGTCCCCCAGTAATGCGGCTGAGGATGATGTCTCGTGCAACGTGCAACTCTTCAGCCGAGCGGCTCAGACCGTGAAGGCCCAGTCGGGTGGATACCGCTCCCTCGTTCATGCACCCCTTAGCCGACAGCGGCAGATCCTCGCAGTGATCCAGGACAGGAATGTCGAAAATCTTGGCATACTCCAAGGCTCGTCGCATGATCTGGCTGTTCTGAACCGGGTGTCCGTCGTCGGTGACCGCCACGATTCCAGCCTTGTACATCTCGCCGATCTCAGCCAGCTCTTCCCCACCGGAGCCTTTGGTGACGGCGCCTACCGGAAAGACATTCACCAACCCCGCCTTCCGAGCCCGCTCTCGAATCAGCCGGGTAATCGCCTCGCAATCGTTGACTGGGGTTGTGTTGGGCATGCAAACAATGCTGGTAAACCCTCCCGCGACGGCCGATCGGCTTCCCGTGAGAATGGTCTCCTTGTCCTCGCGTCCTGGCTCCCGCAAGTGGACGTGCATATCCACGAATCCCGGTGCCACAATACAGCCAGCCACATCGACGACCTGCCAGGACTTCTTGGCCTGGATCTTCCCGATCCTGGAAATCTTCCCCTTCTCGATCAAAAGGTCGGCTTGCTTCTCCAGGTCCTGTGCGGGATCGATGACGGTTCCATGTTGGAGCAGAAGGCTCATGGTTCGGTTTCCTCGTCTGCACCCAACAAGAGGTAAAGGATCGCCATCCGCACCGCGACTCCGTTGTTTACCTGTTCGAGGATCACAGAATTGTGCCCGTCGGCCAGATCCGGATCGATTTCCACCCCTCGATTGATCGGCCCCGGGTGCATCACAATCGCGTCCGGTTTTGCCCACTTCATCTTTTGGTCACTCAAGCCATACAGGTCGAAGTACTCCTTCACGGACGGATAGAAAACCTCACTCTGCCGCTCCAGCTGGGTGCGGAGCATCATAACCACATCGGCCTGGTCAATGGCCTCCTTCAAATGGTATGTGACCTGCCCTCCTACATGCTCAAACTCTGGGGGGATCAGCGTGGGCGGACCGCAGATGGAAACCCGGGCACCTGCCTTCGACAGCAAGATCGTGTTGGAACGGGCCACTCGGCTATGTGCGATGTCGCCTACGATCGCGACCCTGAGGCCTCTCAAGGACTCCTTGTGCTCCAGAATGGTGTAGGCATCCTGCAGGGCCTGGGTAGGATGTTCATGCATCCCGTCTCCGGCGTTGAGAATGGAGCAGTCACGACAATAGTCGACCAGCAATCGCGGTGCCCCCGCGGCGGAGTGGCGTATCACGATGATGTCGGGGTTCATCGATTCCAGATTTCGTGCCGTGTCGATCAGAGACTCCCCTTTTCCCACGCTGCTGGCTGAAACGTTGAGGTTCACGGCATCGGCGCTGAGGCGTTTTGCTGCGATCTCGAAGGAGGACCGGGTCCGAGTAGAGGACTCGAAAAAGAGGTTGATGACAGACTTACCGCGTAGCGTTGGGACCTTCTTCACCGCACGGGTTGAAATCTCTTTGAAGCTCCGAGCCGTCTTGAGGATCAACTCAATATCTGCTAGCGGCATGTCTTCGATACCGAGCAGATGCTTACTGCTGAGGGCGTTTTGCCTCGAATTCGTCATGGCAATACTGGAAGTCTGATCCTCTCGGTGCGACCGCCTGTTCGCCGAAGGCCAATCAGATGACTCTCGCAGTCAGTCGAGAGGCTCCCCTGAGAATCAATGCGTGAGCGTGGACACGAAGACGCCTTCGGTCTCATCAATGGGGGCAATCCTCACTTCGACCATCTCATTGTCAGCAGTGCCGACGACCCTACCCGTGTAGTCGGCCTGTATCGGAAGTTCACGGTGGCCCCGGTCGACCAGCACCACCAGCTCGACCTTTCTGGGACGGCCGTAGTCGCTTATGCTTTCAAGAGCCGCCCGGACAGTTCGCCCCGTGAAGAGGACATCATCTACCAACAGGATCTGCCGCTCGTTGACATCGAAGTCCAGGTGAGACTCTTCGACCACGGGCTGGGTGTCGACCAGCGAAAAATCATCGCGATAGAAGTTGATGTCTAGTATGCCCAAGGGGAGCTCGACTCCTGCTCGCTCCTTGATCTTCGCTTGGAGACGCTCAGCAAGCGGCACCCCTCGGCGACGAATGCCGATGAGCACGACACCAACCAGAACTGGATGGCGTTCCAAGACCTCCCCACAGATGCGGGAAAGGATCTCGTCCATCTCGTCCTGGGTCATCACTCGGCGCGGCTGATCTGGATTCACGTCTGGCACCCCAAAATGCGCTCGCGATAATAGCATACGGCCTGTCCCCTGACCAGCGAGTTCGGACGAGTACACCCGGGTCCGACGGCTGTGCTATTCTGTCGACCGTGAGCCACATCTTGGAGGCGGAGGTCGTCGAAACCGTTCAACTCGCCGGCCCCAACTTCCTTCTTGCCGTCCGGGCTCCGGAAATTGCCGCAAATGTGAGACCGGGACAGTTCGTGATGGCCTCGGTGGCAGACGGATTGTCGCTTCCCCACCCCCTGTTGAAACGGGCTCTGGCAGTCTTTTCCGTAGAGCCGGAAGAGGGCCTTCCTTCTATTATCACGTTGCTTGTCAAAGTAGTGGGAGACGGAACCCAGAGGCTGGCCTCACTGCTGCCCGATGAGCGTGTGAACCTGATCGGGCCCTTGGGAAATGGATTCAGTTTGTGGGGTTTGCCAGACAGGGTCCATTTGCTCGCCGCGGGCGGCGTCGGAATCGCCTCCTTTTATCTGCTGGCGGAGGAGCTGCGGCGATCCGGACAGGAGGTTCACCTACTCTACGGTGCGCGGACTGCAAAAGATCTGGTAGGACTGGAGTACTTCGAGCGGCTCCGGATTCCGCTCCTGCTCACGACCGACGATGGCAGCGCGGGCGTCAGGGGTCTGATCACCGCGGGGCTCGAGCACTACCTGACCCAGTTCGTTGATCGAACACCCACACTCTACGTCTGCGGACCCGATCCCATGATGCAGGCAGTCTCAACCCTGGCCTCGCTTCACCAGATCCCTTGCCAGATCTCGGTGGAGTCAAAGATGGCCTGCGGCTTCGGTGTCTGCCTGGGTTGCACGATTGAAACCGTTGACTCCTACCGACTGGCCTGCAGCGACGGACCGGTATTCGACGCCGAAAAATTCATCTGGCAGGAAGGATGAAGTAGAGGAACGGCGATGAACCGGTTTCAGGCAGAACGCAGGGAGAGCGGCCGGTGACCGAGGAGGCGAGCCTCGAGGTCAACGTTGGGGACCTTCGCCTGAAGAACCCAGTGCTAACCGCCTCCGGGACCTTCGGCTACGGCCTGGAGTTCACGCGATTCTTCGACATCTCCAAATTGGGCGGGTTCTGCACCAAGGGCCTGTCTCTTGAGCCCATGCCGGGCAACGCCCCCGAGCGCATCGCCGAGACTCCCGCAGGGATGCTCAATGCCATTGGCCTGGAGAATGTAGGTACCGAGCAATTCCTCAGCGAAAAGCTTCCGCGTCTGGAGGCTTATGAAACCCATGTCATTGGCAATATCTTTGGCAAGACAATCGAGGAATTCATTGCGATCGTCGGGCGCCTTAATCCCTACCCCAAGGTCAGCGCTTACGAGCTCAATATCTCCTGCCCCAACATCGAGCAGGGAGGCATTGAGTTCGGTCACGATCGGGTCCAGACCGACCGTGTCGTCCGAGCGGTGAAAAGGGTTTCGGACAAGCCGGTGTGGGTCAAACTCTCACCTAACGTAACCGATGTCAGTGCCTTCGCACGGACCTGTGAAGACGCGGGTGCAGACGCGGTCAGTCTGGTCAACACCTTCGTTGGCATGAGCGTCGATGTCCAGCGACGCCAGGCCGTGTTGTCCAACCGCACCGGAGGCCTTTCCGGACCCGCTATCCGCCCGTTGGCGGTGCGCCTGGTGTACGAAGTGTCCCAGGTCGTAGAGATTCCAGTGATCGGTATCGGTGGCATCGAAACGGCTCAAGATGCTCTGGAATTCATGCTTGCCGGGGCCACCGCTATCCAGGTGGGAACCGCCAACTTCCACGACCCGCTTGCCTCTCTCAAGATCGTTCAAGGGCTCCAGGACTACTGCCAGGAACACCAAATCACAGATATCAATCAGATCATCGCCTCAGTTTGAGACGGCGGAGCTTTGCTCTCTGGGCCGAAGTACTCTCCTTCTTTCGAGCCTTGGGGCGCACGGCGTCTTGGGGGCCACCGCATCGACAGACGGCGAGAAATCCGGGTTAGAATAGTCCTATGTTTCGAGTTTGTCACCTACTCTTGCCAGCCCTGTTTCTGGGGACAGTCGCCGGGCAGCAGCTCAAGAAGCAGGTCGATCTTTCCAGCTGTCACGCCTTCATCGACTACGAAAACATCTGGACAATCGAGATCGTGCGGACCCAGAGCGCCGATGCCGTCCCCATCTTGAACATCATTACCTTCACGCCGGGAGAATGGGATCTTCGACCCAACCAGGTCCATGTGTTCGACACAGAGGGTTCGGAGGCGGAGGTGAAGCGCTTTTCGATCGACACCGGCGTCGCCGATGACCCCTACGACACCAAGTATCTCAAGGTGCTGGGCAACAGCTTCATCGGCATTGATCTACTCGGCGAGTTCGAGGGTTTCCAAGAGTCGCCTCGGGTCGCCATCGATCTGGGACATCTGCGTTTCGAGCTCAAGCCCTTGGACTGCAACTGGTTCGAGAGGATTGCGGAGCAGATCAACAAGATCAACTTCAACAGCCCCAATATCCAGGAAGACTTTGAAATCCTCAGGATCGAACACCTGGGAAATAAGGTACCCCGACCCAAGGCCGGATATTGGTGATCTTAGGGTCTGCGCAAGAATAACCTGGTAGAATTGGCGCTCAGATTTGCACCAGATTTGGCCGCGAACGATTGAGCGAAACCGCAGGCGTAGCCAGGCCTACGTTGAGGATTTCGCGATTGAGGAGCGGCCGAAGATGGTGTGAAGCTGAGATGCCAAACTGCCAAGTTATTTGGGTGCGGCTCTTTTAGAGCGAACCATTATCCTTTATTGACAATAGGTTAGCCGGGTCCGAATCGT
>JAKZYH010000265.1:0-6688 GCA_047514575.1 Acidobacteriota bacterium
GATGAGACGACCGGCTTCACGTACGACGCAAGCGGACGGCTGCTGACCGTCACCGATCCTCTGGGCAACGTCACGACCCACGACTACGACGCCAGCGGAAGGCTTACCTCAATAGAAGATCCCGAAGGGAACACGACGACCTTCACCTACTCGCTGAGAGGAAAGGTCTCCAGAATCGATTTTCCAGACGGCACCTTTGAGCGTTTCGGCTACGATCTGGAGAACCGTCTCGCCTCCCGCACCGATCGTGCCAGCCGGATCACGGTCTACGAGTACAACGATCTGGAGCAGGTCGAGCGGATTCTTCACCCGGATGGCTCCAATGTACGCTACAACTTCGATGCCGCCGGCCGTCTGGTCGGGGTCGTCGACGGGAGAGGGAGAACCACCACTTACACCTACGATACGGCCGACCGTCTGACCAATAGGGCCGATCCCCTGGGCAACGCCTGGAGCTTCACGCCCAACTCGATCGGAGCGGCGACGACGCAGACCGACCCGCTCGGAAACGTCGCCCAGTTTACCTACGACAGCAGCCTCTTCAGAGCCCCCCGACGGCTCTCCACTACCTTCGACGACGGCAGTAGTCAAGCCCGAACCTTCGGCTCCAGCGGCCGGATCGCTTCCCAGACCGACGAAGAGGGAAACACCACGACGTTTGACTACGCCGCCGACGGCAACCTGATCCAGGTCACCGACGCGCTGGGAGGTGAGACCACCTACACCTACGACGAGGTCGGCAACCGGATCAGCCAGAGAGATGCCAACGGCAACACGACCTCCTTCGAATACGATGCCAACGGCAACCGGCTCAAGACCACGCTTCCTTCCGGCCTCTCGGCCAGCATGAGCTACGACCGGGCGGGCAACCTGCTTTCTCGAACTGACTTCAACGGCGACATTATCACCTACGCCTACGATTCCATGAACCGCAGGGTTTCACAATCCCTCCCAGACGCCTCCACGATCAGCTGGACCTACACTGCGACTGGCCAGGTAGAGACCGTCACCGACCCCAGGGGAGTCACAACCTACAGTTACGACGCGATAGACCGGATCGTCGGGATCGACCCTCCCGATGGCAGCTCGCTGGTGTACAGCTACGACGCCGCGGGCAACCGGACCTCGGTCGAATCCCCGGCCGGCACGACCCAGTACAGTTATGACGCGGCGAACCGGCTCAGCAGTGTGACCGATCCGGATCTGAGGGTGAGCAGCTATACCTACGACGTGGTGGGGGATCTCGTCCAGATCACTCATGCCAACGGGACCCAGACCCATCGAGCCTACGACAGCCGCAATCGTCTGATCACGGTCGAGCACGCCGGTACCGGCGGTGCGCCGACGCTGGCGGGATTCAGCTACGAGCTCGACGGCAGGAGCAATCGCAAGCGGATGACGGAATCACCCAGCGGACGAGTCGTGGATTACACTTACGACGCCCTCTCCCGACTGACTCAGGAGCAGACGGGCGCGGCGATCACGACCTATGCCTACGATGCGGTTGGCAATCGAATCAGCCGAAACGGGGAGGTTCTCAGCTACGACGTCGACGACCGGCTGCTGACGGCGGGAACGACATCCTTCACCTATGACAACAACGGCAACCGGCTGACCCGGACGGTGGGGACTGACCTGACCCAATATGTCTATGACGGTCGCAACATGCTGACCGAGCAGACGGCCGCCGATGGCACGCTCACGACCTACGCCTACGATGCGACCGGGAATCGGGTCCGCCGAGCCACGGGGTCGGCAGAGACCCACTTCCTCGTGGATCCCCTGGATGCCAGCGGTGTCCCGCAGGTCGTGGTCGAGACGGATGAGTTGGGGGCGATCCGCTCGAGCTACGTTTACGGGCACGACTTGCTGAGTGCGACCCTGGAGGGATCGGACCGCTACTATCACTCCGATGGCTTGGGCAGCACGCGTGCTTTGACCGATGCCGGCGGATCGGTGACGGACAGCTACGAGTACGATGCCTTCGGCAACCCGACGGCGCTGAGCGGATCCAGTCCCAACACCTATCTCTTTGCCGGAGAGCAGCTCGATCCGGGTCTGGGTCTGGGTCTGTACTACCTCAGGGCCCGCTACATGGACCCCGCCCAGGGACGGTTTACGACGAGGGATCCCTTCGAAGGTCTGATCTTCGATCCTGCCACGCTGAACAAGTACGCTTATGCCCACAACAATCCGGTCAATCGGACCGATCCGACCGGCCTCTTTTCGCTGACAGAACTGTCGATTGCGGTGGCTATTTCCGCAAGTCTTTCAACAGGTTCGGATCTACCGTTGACCCTGACGAAGTTCGCCCAGGAGACGACAGGGAAGATAAACCAGGTGATCAGCGAGTTTGAAAGCCTGAACACGCTGAAGCTCAATGAGAGCGCCGCTCGAGCCGAACTGGGTACGGAGTGGGCCGCAGTGATACGAGCGCTGTTGAGCGGGGAGAACCAGGTGGACTCGGCCGTCAGGATCAGAGATGCAGTGAGGGATCCGGGGAAGGTGAAGCTCGGAAAGGGGGCCGTCGACTTCGCCTACAAGGTCAGCGCCGCCCTGGCGGGCAAGGGGATGTTCAAGAAGGTGATCATGGCTCTGTGGAGGGGCAATGCCGGCCTCTGGATGCGGATCCTTCCCGAGGGTGAAGAGGTGAGGCTACCGGCTGGATACCTGGACTGTGGTTACAACGATTACGTGAGCGCGACCTTCGGGCTGCAGGTAATCCAAGATGGGTTCGATCACTTCAAGCTGGACATCGGAAAGTTTTCCGGATTCTTCGAGGGCCTCGGGATAACGTCGGCATACACCAACTTTCTCGTCCTGGTAGCCGAGACCGGCGGTGATCTCATGCTCAACACACAACCTCCGATCCCGCCCGGCGGTAGATGTGTGAGGTGAGCACTCTCAACTGGAGCAGTGGATTCGGGTCAGAGGCTATCACAGCGTGGCTATCTAGGGAGCGAAGACAAGGCCGAGGGAGGGAGCAGACGCGCGCATGCTAAGAATACTCAGTGTCGTATTCGTACTTATGTCTCTTACCGCTCAGGGGGCAGCCCAGGGATTCGTCAGGGAGCTCGTCGGCACGGGCCGAGTATACGCAGTCGTTGAGACACTGGACGGGGACTATGTCCTGGCAGGGGAGCATTTCCTAGCCAGGTTCGATGCACAGGGCAACACCATCTTTCACAAGACCATTATTTCCGATACTCCCATCAAGTCACTGATTCAGACTAGCAACGGAGATTACGTCCTGGTTGGGGGGAAAGGTGACTTCGCAACAAAGGACCTATGGGTCCTTAGATTTAACCCAAGCGGTGGTCTCCTGTGGGAAAGGACCTATGGTGGCAGCCCGGGTCATTCCTCCGGTCATTCGATAATTGAAACCTTCGACGCCATCGGAGAACCGACCGGCTTCGCGGTCACAGGCTTCACGAGATCTTTTGGAGTCTTCTCGAGCGACGTCTGGGCATTGAAGCTGGATCCTGATGGCGAGATCGAGTGGGAAAAAACGTACGGCGACAGCGTACGCCACGAGCAGTGGGGACAGTCCATCATTCAGAGCGGAGACGGTTACGTTGTGGCCGGGATCAGGGGGAATTCCAGTTGGATCCTTTCCTTGGACTCTGGGGGGAACGTAGTCTGGGATAGACGTTATTGGATTGCTGGGAATGCCATTGACCAACTGGAGAACATCGTTGAGACAGCTGATGGAGGCTTTGTCGCCGCTGGAAGAACCAGTTCGCTATCCTCGAGCTATGACCAATGGCTGCTCAAATTGGATTCCGAGGGCGACGTCGAATGGTCTTTCGGCTACGGTGGACCAGGAAACGAGACAGGGAGAGGCTCCTTCCCCAACTTTCTCCAGAACCTCATCCTGACGGCAGATGGAAACCTAGCCTTTTCCGGGTTCACGACGTCCGACGACCCAGGAGGCTTTGATGCGTGGCTGGTGAAGCTCGATCTGGAGGGAAACGTCCTCTTTGAAGAGACGATCGGCAGACCCGAGTCATCGGATAGCGCTACCGTGCTCGCACCGACTTCTGATGGCGGATTTGCTCTGGCTGGGCTTACCGCCTCGGCCAGCCCAACGGGCGGCTTGTTCATCAAGTTGGACCAGAATGGCCGCGTTTCCACGTGCAGGCTTGTGCATGACGGGACCTCAACCATCGCAACTCCGGCTGGAGTCTCCAGCGTTTCCATGGGAGCGACCGGCGTGAATTCGCATGCCACCATCGGCCACGAATTCCCCCTGATTGTGGATGCTCCTCTCGATAACCTTGAACTCTGTCCGGAGCCCGACGCCGACACGGATGGAATTGCCGATGATCTGGACAACTGCCTGCTCGTGTCCAATCCGGGGCAGGAAGACCTCGATTCAGATGGAGAGGGGGATAGCTGTGATCCTTGTCCAGTCGATCCGCTGAATGATGTGGACAGCGATAGTTTCTGCTCGGACCAGGACAACTGTCCCTTCTCCACTAATCCAGATCAAATGAACTCTGACGCAGACGGTCTGGGTGATGCCTGCGACAATTGCCCGGATGCCACAAACGCCGATCAGCTGAACTCCGACGGTGATTCAGTGGGAGATGTCTGCGATTCTTGTCCGCTAGACCCAGAAAACGATATCGATCAGGACGGCTTCTGTGCCGATCGGGACAACTGCCCATTGAGGGCCAACCCGGATCAGTCGGATCTGGATAGTGACGGGCCTGGTGACGTCTGTGACAACTGCCCAGACCTTTCCAACGCCGATCAGTTGGATCTGGATGGAGATGCAGTAGGGGACGTGTGCGATAACTGCCTCGACGCCTCCAACAGCGATCAAGAGGACACGGACGGTGACCTGGTAGGAAATGTCTGTGATAATTGCTCGACTGTTGCCAATGTCGGCCAAGTGGACTCGGACGGCGACGGCTTTGGCGATCCCTGCGAGCCGGTTCGGGTCTCAGAGATCCTGGGCGCAGGTTCCTCATGCCTGGAGGCCCCCATCTCCCTCGATGGGACGCTCCGAGGGGAGATCTCGATCGAACAGACCACGACAATCCTGCCTTCTGCCGTCACCTTCGAGGTACTGAGCACCTCCTGCAACCCAGGAGATGAATTCGAATTCTTCTTGAACGGAGTCTCGCTGGGGACCGCCGCAGCCGACCCTACCCGCAGCTGCAGCTGCTCTGCTCCCCTCCAGGAATTCGCCGTCACGGATTCAGCTCTGATCTCCGCTGCCTGGAATTCGAGTGACCAGAACAGTCTCGGTTTAGTAAAGAGCGTCAACACACCTAGCACCGGTAACGCCACCGCTTGGGTCCGGACAAGACTTCAAAGTGGCACTGCCACCCAGAGCGTGTGCGTGTTCGACTTCGACGGCGGGAGTTGCGACGTGGAGAGTCTCTGCGCAGCGGGCTTCACCTTCGGTGAGGTCATCGAGAATGCCCAGGTCGGTGAGCCATTTGTCTCGGAAATGATTGTGTTCTCGCAGGCTTATGACAACTCTACTCTGCCTCACAGCATTCCCTTGTCGAATCTAGATGACGGGGATTACGAGCTCTGTGTTTCTGGAACCCCCGGCCCTGGGACCATTGAATCGATCGAGTTCGAGATTCTACAGACCGACTGTTCACTGGGCGACACTTTTGAGCTCTACCTGAACGATACTGTCTTGACACCTGCACCTGTTGAGCCAGAACAGCTGCCACCACCAAGGCCCAGATTCTGCACTGGTGAAGACTGTAGGTCTGTGCAACAGACGCGCACTATCACCGAGCCCGGCGCGCTGGCAACCTGGGATCCGGCTGGCAACAATGCGCTTCGCTTTGTCAAGAACGACAACACGGCAGGGGCAGGTAACGCCACGGCCTGGGCTCGGGCCGTGGTGCAGGGTGAGGGACTAGAACAAGAAGTCTGTGTTTACGATTCTGGTGGAGGAGACTGCCAGGAAAGTCATCTCTGCGACGCCGGATTTACCCTCGACGCGATTGACGCCACTTTGCCGCAGGTTTTCCTGGGACACTCCAGCTGCACCGGTCTTGAGAAACAAGGAGAGAGCGTCCTGGTTCTCAATTGCGTCTGTGTGGAAGCGGCGCTGCAGGAGCTGATCGATCTGGTCAAGAGTTTGAACCTGCACCAGGGCACCACCCAGAGCCTGCTAGCCAAGCTGGAGCATGCCGCCGGGAAGCTGGCCGACGGAAAGAAGGGAACCGTAGTTGTGGCCATCAACTCCCTGAATGCGTTCATCAACTCAGTCTCGGCTCAAGCCGGGAAGATGATTCCTTCATCTGATGCCGACATCCTGATCGCCAAAGCGGAAGAACTAATCCGATGTCTGGATCAGGGATGAGCCCTCACGGGTCAAGCGATCAATGGCTTCTATGATCCGGAGCCGATTGACCTTGTCAATTCGTCGTAGATACCTGGCCGCACTGGCTTTAATCTTTAGAGAGTAGCTCAGGCTTGACCTGTTCCCAGTCGAGGACGGGATCAGCTGGATCCTGAAGAGCCTCCAGCCCCAGTCTCAAGTCCTCCAGGTCAGCGAGATAATACTCTAGAGCACTACCGTCCGGTCAAAAGTCCCATAGATTCAATCATTTAGAGCTAGCGTCACAAGAGTCCTGCAAGGAGCTCTCGTAAGTAGTTGATAAATCGTCACTTTCTCGAATAGAGTCACGCTCGAAACCTGCACAATACTGTG
>JAKZYH010000266.1:0-3383 GCA_047514575.1 Acidobacteriota bacterium
AGCTTGAGATGTCCCCTCGGTCAAAGCAAGCCTTTATGGTGCCCGACTTTTCCACGGTGTGGAACAGAGGCTTTGTCCGGCTGATCGCAGCCCCAGAGCAGTCCTTTGCTGTCACTGCACTCAACGTCAGGCTCCACGACCAATTTGGGCTGAGTCTATCCCCTCCGGCAACCTATGATCAGGCGGGTGATGGTCAAGTGCACATCGCGAGTGATGGAATATGGGATTTCGGGGTTCCCGTCGTTGAAACCGTGCAGCTAAAAGATTTGGAGATTGTCCTCACTGATTTTGGCTTCTTTGTAAGGGACGCAGACAACATCCAAGGACCCTTTCATCTCTGCAGCAGGACTGATACGGTTGTGAGCGAGGAATTTGGCCTCGCTATAGTAGGCGGAAGAAGAGAAAAGTCCATTGTATTTGGTGACTCCAGAAAGGTTATTCGGGAGGTGCTTCCCGGAAATCTCAACTCCATAATCGATCTTCCCGAACAAAACAGGATCGAAATCTTCTTCGGTTCGCTTAGAAGTTTTTCCCGTCTCGACAGGTTTGTCCTGATTGACAGCAACCAGGAAGAAGTGATTGAAAGATTCGTGAACATTTCAGGCGAAAATCTTCTGCCGCCGTGGAGATAGTGTCAACACAGCTCAACGCCTGTGTCTTTGCAGCCGTCGGCGTCGAGGCTAGAATGGCTCTCATGTCGTCACCTCATGGACTTCAGTATAGAGTCCAAATTCTTCTGGTCATGTTGTGTTTCCAGATCAGCCTGAATGGCCAGGAATCGATCGACAAGAGTCCCAGCCGCTACGTTTTTCTCGAGTCGAGTGTTCGGCAACTCTTCCTGGATGACTTCAATCTGGGAGCTCTCTATCAGGTTGAGCGGAAGATTCACCAGCCTCACAAATACGAGGGCAATCCGGTGATACGAGCCGACCAGCCTTGGGAAAAGGCACCTGGACGGTACGCTGCTCCGGGTAAGACAGCCGCCCAGAGCGAGCACATCCAGGCCACCAGCGCCCCTATCTGGGATCCGGAGGAGAAGGTCTGGAAGCTGTGGTATGGCAGCCGGAGTGGCACGGGATTCGCGCGCTCCCGCGATGGCATCGTCTGGGAGAAGCCGAACCTGGGCAAGAAGGAATTTCAGGGGTCGCGAAACAATAATCTGATAGTCGTCGAGGGCGCACCCGAGGCCTCTATTGCGCATGTGATCTGGGATCCCATGGGGAGCCGCGAGAATCGCTATAAAGGGCTTCTCACAGGACCCAGAGGACGCAAGCCCGTGGTATCGGCCGATGGCCTCGAGTTCACCGTCCTGGACGTGCCATTCATCCCCAGCCAGGATACTTCTCAACTCACCTTCGACGAGATGGGGAAGCAATACATCCTGACGGTCAAGCATCGGGGTCCTTTCGGTCGGTCGGTCTTTCTCAGTCTCAGCAAGGATTTCAGGAACTGGACCAAGCCCGAACTGATCTTTCACGCCGATGCCCTGGATCAGCAACTGGGCGCGGAACGGATTTATGAGCACATGGTCAATCCCAAGCTCTACACTCCCCTGTTCAACGAGCCTTCGCAGTACAACACCGAGATCTACAAGATGCCCATATTCCCTTACGAAGGCGTCTACATCGGATTCCCCAACTACTTCGAGTCCAGTGGAATCACCCCACCTCATCACAACAACCAGGACGGAATAAACTCGGCCAAGCTGGCCACCAGCCGCGATCTTCGGACGTGGGTCAAGGTGGGGAACCGTGATGTCTTTCTCCCGGTCTCGGAGTTGGGCGAGGGGGTGATAGATACGGCCCAGGTGCTTCCGCTATCGCGGCCAATTCGTAAGGGAGACGAGCTCTGGATCTACTACAGCGGCCTGGACGTTCGCTATCCGGTGGAGGGGGCCTACAAGGGAGCCATCCATCTTGCGCGGCTGCGGCGAGACGGCTTCGTCTCCTTCTGGGCCGGTGAGCGTGGTGGCTTTGTCGAGACTCGTGCCGTGCGCTTCGAAGGAAAGCGACTCTTCGTCAACGCCGATGCTTCTAGAGGAGAGCTCCGGGCCGAGGTAATAGACGAACGAGGACGCACCGTCCTGAGAGGATGGAGTAAGGATCTCTCTCAGACGATAGATTCAGATCAGCTGAACGTCGAGCTATCCTGGCAGGGACACAAGGGAATTGAAGAGCTCAGGGGACAGAACATCCGCTTCCGTTTCCACTTGAAGGAAGCCCACCTCTTTTCTTTCTGGATCGAGCCCTGAGCAATTCCAGAGACAGCGCTCACAAAGACTCCGAACCTGCAATGAGTGAAGGGCCAGAGAAACCCGAGAACAGAGCCAGGCGCCCCTCATCGCCTCCAGGGACGGGACCGGAAGACGATCCCTATTCCCGCGTGGACTATAGAAGGATCGTGGCCTGGCCTCGTCGGATCAAGAGGGAAGCCCCCTTCCTGGATCACGTCCTGGCCAACATACCGACTCGATCTGTGATTGACCTGGGCTGTGGCAGTGGAGAGCACAGCCGCTTTTTGGCTGCGGAAGGATACTCGGTGGTGGGCCTGGATCGGTCCGATTCAATGCTAGCGAAGGCGAATGAGCACCCGCTACCTCCCAATCTGCAGTTTCTGCTCGGCGAACTTCAGGACCTAAGCACACTGCTAGAGAAACGCTTCGGAGCTGCCATCTGCCTGGGCAACACCCTGGTGCACTTGACCGCCGAGGAGGATCTGCGGCGCGCCCTCGCCGGCGTCGCAGAGATCCTCGAGGATAATGGGGTCCTGCTTCTCCAGATCTTGAACTACGAGCCCGTCTTCGAGGGCACGGTTCGCTACCTGCCTCTGAACTTCCGTCCAGAGAAGGAAGGAGGGGAGGCGATCTTCCTGAGACTCATGGAACCGTTAGACGACGATCGTATTCGCTTCTGTCCCAGCACCCTGAGGTACGATCCCGAGTCGGATCCTCCCCTCCAAATGGTACGCTCCCGAATTGTCGAGCTGAAGGGCTGGAGGCGGAGGCATCTGCTCCCCCTGCTGGAGAGTGTCGGATTGCATGTCGAAGAGATTCACGGTGACATGGTAGCGGGAGAGTTCTTCCCCATGCGATCGCAAGATCTGGTGATCGTTGCTCGCAAGCAGGCAGCCTGAGGCCTACCGTCAGCTCCAAGCGGGCTAACCTCGTACCACAGTGGCGTCAGTTCTCAGCTTGGCCTTCTTGAACAAGAAGCAGAAGGGTATAGCGGCCACCGTCAGAGCCCCTAGTCTGAAGTTCCTTTGTGTTGGGGGCAGAAAAGTGCCATGATTTCAAAGGGATAGGTGCGATAGGGAGTGCAGCGCTCTGCCTACACTCCAATGGTCTCCAGAAGATCAAAGGCGCGTTGCTGCTTGGCGCTAGGTGT
>JAKZYH010000267.1:0-5623 GCA_047514575.1 Acidobacteriota bacterium
TCCTGGAGGAGCTCGATTCGGAGCCGATCGAACCCCTGAGACTCCGACTGAAACGTGAGCTGGTAGGTATCACTCTTGGCATTGGGTCCGGTCACGAAGATTGATCCGTCGTCCCGCTGAGGAAAGGACGCCTTCTCGGCAGAGGAAAACTTCTCTGGCTCGATCACCGACCATAGCGTCTTGGTCCCGTGGGGAGGAAACCTGGAAGCCAATTCCGATTCAAGCTTCAAGATTTTGCCCGTAGTGATGTTTTGCTTTGCTTTTATGTCTGGATCAGGTGCCTCCAACTCGGGCTCGTCCGCGTTGTTGAGAAAAGCGAAGAACTGATAGTACTTCCGCTGTGACAGGGGATCGTATTTGTGGTCGTGGCACTGGGCGCAGCTGAGCGTCAAACCCAGGAAGACTGTCGCAGTCGTGTTGACACGATCGACGATCGATGCGAAGCGGTATTCCTCGACGTCGACGCCGCCCTCCTCGTTGAGCATGGTATTGCGGTGAAAGCCGGTCGCAACCACCTGATCCCTGCTGGCTCGAGGCAGCATATCGCCGGCCAGCTGTTCGACGGTAAATTGGTCGAAGGGAAGGTTTCGGTTGAGGGCATCTATGACCCAGTCACGATAGGGCCAGATAGATCGAGCGCGGTCCTTCTCATAGCCATTCGTATCGGCGTAGCGAGCGGCGTCCAGCCAGTGTCTGGCCCATCGTTCACCGTAGTGGGGAGAGGACAACAGTCGATCAACCAGCCTTTCGTAGGCTTCGGGGGCACGGTCCTGGAGAAAAGCGCGCAACTCCTGAACCGTCGGCGGAAGGCCAATCAGGTCGAGATAGAGCCGGCGGGCGAGGACTTCCTTGTGAGCTTCGGCTGAAGGACTCAGATCCTCGGCCCTGAGACGAGCCAGCACGAAGGTGTCAATCGGGTTGCGGACCCACTCCTGGTCCTCGAGCTTGGGTAGAGTCGGTCGCTTGGGTTTCACGAAGGCCCAATGCTTCAAAGATTGAGTGTCTTCGGGCCACTGAGCTCCTTCATCGATCCAGCGACGGATCAGGGCTATATCTGTCTCTTCCAGGGGGACGGGGGAGGGAGGCATCCGCTTTAAGCTGTCCGATCCTGAGGTGGAAATGACTTTTAGCAGGAGGCTCTCGCTGCTCTTGCCGGGTACAATGAGGGGCCTTCCAGAGTCTCCGCCGCGCCAAGCGTCCTTCTTCGAGTCCAACCGCAGGCCCTTGGTCTGGACCTGGGCACCGTGGCAGGGATAGCAGTTCTTTTTCAGGATCGGCTCCACCTGACGCAGGTAGTCTACAGGCGAGAGATCCGATTCTTCGGCGTGCCCTATCGGCGCCGCAGCCAGGGTGTTCAGCAGTCCCGCCTGGATTACGAAACGCAAGCAGGTACTGATACAGACCGAACGCATGGTGAGTATCGTGGACATCAGAAGTGGACGGCTCCCCCACAGACATTAATCGATTGGCCGTTCACTCCTCGGGCAGCGTCTTGCGCTAGATAGACCGCGAGGGTTGCAACTTCCTCGGGTTCGAGCCTCCGTCCAAGCGGCGTCGATTTTTCTTCAAGCTCCTCGAAGCTTACTCCAAGCCGGATGGCGTCATATTCAAGGCGCAGGTTGTTCATTTCCGAGCGCGTGACTCCGGGACAGATGGCATTGGCAGTGACGCCTTCTGACGCCACCTCGGTGGCAGTCGACTTGGTCAGACCGATGAGGGCATGTTTGCTGGCCGAGTAGGCGGCGCTGTGGAAACCGGCCACTTTGCCGGCAATAGAGGCTATGTTGAGAATCCTGCCCCAGCGCTGCTTGATCATCGCCGGAAGCACCAGTTTGGTCAGCAGGTAGGGTGCAGTCAGATTGACTCGCAGGGTCAGGTTCCAGAAGTCGTCACTGAAGTCCACCAGCGGCTTCGGGTTCTGGCTGCTGCCGATGCCTGCATTGTTGACGAGGATCTCAACCGGGCCCATCGTTTTGCTGACCTGATCGACGATACGAGCTGGAGCTGAGTCGTCGGATAGGTCGTCCACGATGACCATGGTGTCACTGCCCAAGCTCTGAATCTCCTGGGCCAGGTCGCTGAGCTGGTCCTGACTGCGGGCGGTGATGGCCAGACGGGCTTCCCGGCGGGCAAATCCCAGGGCGATCGCCCTTCCGATCCCTCGACCTGCGCCCGTCACCAGAGCGATTCGATTCTTCATTGAATCAATGTCCCTTTCTTTCGCTGCAAGCTTCTGGAGGGTACTACATCTGTGCCTTTCCGATGAAGTGTCGCGTCCTTCAAGCAGTCGTGGTGACCTGGACTCTGTGCACGTTTCTCAGGCAGGGAATTGAATTGTGATTGGGGCGGGGAAGAGGTACATTTGGCGAGTTGAACGGGGCATGACTTACAGAGTAGTGAATTACCCGAAGTTAGGGCGGTTTGGGAGTACCTCGTCATGAAAGAGACGCGCAGAGAATGGCTCAGGAAAGGTACCGGATCGGCACTGGCCCTTTCTAGCTTGTCCGTCGCCGGTTGCGGTCCCGGGGAGACCCAATCCGCTGGTGAGTCGGATCTTCAGATGACCCCCCTGGACTACGGTCGCTCCTTCATCTGTCACGCGGCGCCCGAAAACTCGGTGCGCTTCTGGATCGAGAGCCGCACCCGCATTCTCGATGAGAAGACAGGTAGTTCTACCGACTATTACCAGTGCGGTTCTTGCAAGAGCGAAGATACATTCGCCGAGAAGAATCTTCTCAAAGAAGAGAACTACGATTTTCTTCCGATCTTCGGCGCCGGCCAGATATTGATCTTCCGACGTCACGCCTTTGTGAGTCAGCGCTACCGTGGTATTACCGCCTCGGAAGACATTCTTTGGGGACCTCCGAGGTTGGTGCTGAAGGAGGCTCATAGGGTGAAGGAACTGGTGGGCTACGATCAGATTCACCGGGCTACCGCGGAAGCTATCCCGATTGTGACGCAGACGGAGCTCTGGAACTCAGAGCAGGGACTGCGAGCGATCATCGAGTGCCCAACCAAAACCATGAACATCAGCCAGACGAAAAAGATCTACCAGGTAGACACGGGACCGGTCGCCTATCCGGATCTCTCCCGCCGACACGACCCTGAGATTGATGCCTTGAGTCTGGCGTTTGTCGTCTTCAACGCAGCCGATTTCGCTGATTTCGTGGTGGAACAGCCGACCCTTCTCAAAGCAGATCCCGAGAACTGCCAGGTCTTCCACTACTCGCAACCCTTCAGTAAAACTGCCAAGAATCGGATTTTTTCACTCTTGGTATGACTCCTGACCAAAACACCAAAGGGAGAGCACAATGACTCTACGACTCTTGCCCAGGGCGTTAGTGGCGGTGGTATTCCTCGCGGCTGTTCTCCCGGAGACGTTCGCGGCCGATACCCGTACGGTAGGGAGCAAGCTGCAGCTGTTCCTGGACGACTGGCTGATCCAGTCTCTGGAAAACGTTCGGCCGGTCCTGCATAGTCCCGTTCGGCGTGAGGTAGCTATCCGAAAGGACCAGCCCTGGGAGGATATTTATCTCTACAACCCGGTCGTTATCAAGGACGGTCATCGCTATCGGATGTGGTATCGCGCCAAGTACGTGGATCGGCCCTTCTACACCGCTTACGCCGAGAGTCTGGACGGCGTCCACTGGGTCAAGCCCAAGCTGGGGCTGATCGAGTTCGAGGGTTCCAAGGAGAACAACATCGTCTGGCCGATCCCGGGAGCTGACGGCAGATCCTTTTCTGTGTTCCGGGATGAGAATCCATCGGCAGAACCGGAGTCCCGCTACAAGGCAATTACCAACCTCTATGAGAAAACCGCTTCGGGTGTGCGTCAGGGAGTCATCTTCGGCCTGGCCTCTCCGGATGGGCTGCGCTGGCGTTATCTTCAGAAGCAAGCGATGCTCAGGGCGGTGCCTGAGGATCCTCAGTACGACTCGCATAATATCGCTCTCTGGGATGCCGCGCGAAGGCACTACGCCATCTATGCACGCGGCTGGTTCCGCCGGGGCATTCCTCCAGCTGGGTCCAAGCGAGTCGACCGAGACGCGGACAACATCATCATGAAGTTGCCCTCGGGAGGGCAGCGCAAGTTTACCCATATCCGCGATATTCGACGCTACACTTCAACCGACTATCGAAACTGGTCCGCCCAGGAATACATCGGCCTCGGATCGCAGCCACTTGAGCACCTCTACAAGAACTCGGCGACTCCCTATTTCCGCGACCTCAGCAAGATTCTGATGTTTCCGAAGCGCTTCCTTCCCACCCGAAAGTTCGATCCCGACTGGAAGAACATCGGACTGTCGGACATCGTCTTCTTGTTCAGTCGCGACGGCCTGAACTTCGATCGGCGATTCATGGAAGCCTTCATGCGTCCGGGCAGGCATATCGAGGCCTGGCATGAAAGGTCCATTCAAGTAGGTACCGGCGTGGTTCCAACCGGTGAGAAAGAGATGTCGCTCTATTTTATCGAGCACGCCAAGACCCCCAAGCTGGTAATCCGACGGGGGGTCCTGCGACTGGACGGGTTCGTTTCCCTGAAGGCCCCATACCAGGGTGGCAGCATGGTCACCCGCACCCTTGAGTTTTCAGGTAGCAAACTGGTCCTCAACTACGCGACCTCGGCAGCCGGCAGCATTCGGGTAGAAATCCAGGAGGGAAATGGCAGGCCGCTATCTGGCTACGGCCTCGAAGACTGTGCTGCCATCTACGGTGATGAGGTCGAGCGAGTCGTGACCTGGAAAGGAAGCTCTGATCTGAAGCAATTGTCGGGACGGGAGATACGGCTCAAGTTCGAGTTGAAGGATGCAGATCTGTATTCGCTTCGGTTCCAATAGGGGTTCTGCCGTCTTGCGCACCAAACTTGATTCAAGACTTACGAAGAATTCCAACCAAACGTTCCTAGACAGTCAGGAAAAAGATCTGCCCCTGCGGTCTCATTCTGTATACCTCATCCGTCATTACTGATTAGAACAAGGAGTTCTCAACATCAAACTAGCAGGAGGATGACATGGCGGATTTTTTGCTTCTTTATCAGGGCGGTGACCCCAACTGGATGGACAATGTTGGGCCCGAGGAGATTCAGGCGCACATGCAGGAGTGGCACGCCTGGTTCAAAGAGCTGGAAGCCTCAGGGAACCTGCGAAACCCCGGCGCGGCCCTGGCACCTGGGGGGGCAGTGCTTTCCCAGAAGGGAAATGGGATCGAGACGGACACCACGATGTCTGAGGTAAAGGAGCTGGTCGGAGGCTACTCCGTGATCCAGGCAGAGACGTTGGACGAAGCCACCAGTCTTGCAAAAGGGGGACCATTCTTGCGACACAATCCCGGCGGGAACATTCTTGTTCGCCCGGTGTTCGCGATGGAGGGCTAGTGTCCCCATCGGGGATGGTGGAAACCCCTCGCCTTCAGGCGAAGCGAAGGTCCCCAAAGTCCCCAAAGGGGGGACGATAGGGGAAGTTCCAAGTGAAGGGAGATGCGTCACATTCAGTCTGTGACGTGGGTTTGGCCTCCAGGCCGAAGTAAGGCGGTCGAGCCTAGCTCGACCCACGGCGGCCTGGAGGCCACCGCCACGACGAAGACCAGCCGCGTAGTCGAATTCGATTCGACATCCTCCGAACCC
>JAKZYH010000268.1:0-24325 GCA_047514575.1 Acidobacteriota bacterium
GACGCATGCCAGATACTTCATCAGTTTCTCGAAATCACTTCTCCGCTCGCTCACCCTGACTTCGCAGTTCTCTGAAACGAAGCGGAAAGACTTCCCCTGTTTCCAATAGTAGTCCCCGAGAGACGTCAGATAGGAAAGGACCCTTTCGAACTGCTCCGCGGCGAAGGCCGATCGCTGAGGCAGGTAAGAAGAGAAAAACAGATTCATCACACTCTGCTCTTCCCTGGCAAAGTCTTTCACCATGAGGTGGTTCAACTTCGCCGTCGATTTCCAGTCGACGTGGCGGGCACTGTCCCCATCTTGATATTGACGAATGTTGTAGAGGCTGCTGCCAAAACCTCGCTGGTTGAGTTCGTCCATGCCCTGCAAATGAGGGTAGAGGAAGAATAGAGATTTCAAATCGGAAAGGGCCGGATAGACCAGAATACGGCCCTGAGTCTCGAGTTTTCTCCTGCGGGAGAAGAATCCGAAGGGGAAACTGGTCCTGATATCGAATCCCTCGACCGGATAGACACCCCGGCGCCGAAAGCTGCATCGCAGCTTCAAGGTCAGCTTTTCTCCTGCTCGAATGTAGGGGAAGTTCTTCTCCTGAACGAAAAAATCGCTCCGGTCCGAATGCGAGCGAGGATGTTCTTGCCGACTTCTCAGTTCGAGGGCGAAAGCTGGGAAGTAGCGTTTCAGATTGTGTAGCGTCACCAGGCAGACGACGTCCTGCAAGGCGTGAATCTTCTCTGGAATACTGAGAGAGATTGTGAGTTTCTGCAGGATCAGATCTGAGACCAACCCAGAGACCAGCAGGGCGGCAAAGAGGAATGAAAGCACCAGAATCAAGAGGTTGTTCCCGCTGTTCATGGTGGAGAAGACGAGACCAATCACCAGAAAAAGAAACAGCGCTCCTCGGCGGGTCAATGACAGGACGTGAATGCGATTGCGAAAGCCCAATCTGAGCCGGGCCAGTAATTGGGGGATCAGGGTGAAACACAGGAGTGAGGCAAAGATCAGGGCGACGAGTCCGAGGAAGGCCGCGGCGTGGAGCTCACCACCCCGTCTGGCATAGGCGCTCATGGCGAACAGAACCAGGGCGAAAAGCAAGAGGAGAAGCGACCCGAGATACTCGCGGGCCCGAATGGACCAGGACACTCCCCCGATCATCAGAAGGGAACCTGGACCTGGCCTACTAGATCCTCGATGATGCCCTCGACCTCTTGGCTCTTTTCCAGGGGAGAAGAGTATTTGGGACTGACCAGAACCCTATGGGCGAAGATGGGGACCGCCAGACACTTCACATCATCCGGTGTGACGTAATCTCGTCCTCGCAGGAAGGCAATGGCCTGGCTTGCCCGATAAAGAGACATGGCACCCCGGGTGCTGACTCCTAGAGCCAGGAACTCACTCTCTCGGGTAGCAGCTACCAAGGCCATCAGGTATTTCAGGAGGACCTGCTGGACGGTCACCTGCTCGACTTCCTTTTGACCCTGGACGATTTCCTGAGTTGACAGGACCGGCTCCAGCAATTCAGCCGTGTGGTAGGTGATCTGGGACCGTAGGATTTCCTCCTCAGATGACTGATTGGGATAGCCCATCGGGATGCGCATCAGGAAGCGATCCAATTGCGATTCCGGTAGGGGATAGGTCCCGTGATACTCCACTGGATTTTGGGTAGCGATCACCATGAACGGTTGGGGGAGAGCGTAGGTATGACTGTCGACGGTAATCCGGCCCTCGCTCATCGCTTCCAAGAGCGCACTCTGAGTCTTCGGGGTTGTCCGATTCACTTCATCGGCGAGAACTACATTGCCGAAGAGGGGGCCCTTTCGGAATTCGAACTGCTGCTCGACCTGATTGAAGATCGAGACTCCGGTCAGATCCGAGGGAAGAAGGTCACTGGTGAACTGGATTCGCTGAAAGCTGCAGTCAAGGGAACGGGCAAGGGCGTGGGCGAGAGTCGTCTTGCCGGTGCCCGGGACGTCTTCGATGAGCAGATGTCCATGCGCCAGCAGCGTGACCAGCGCGAGTTCTATCGCCTCGGATTTCCCTTTGATGACTCTCGCGACGGAGTCCTGGAGTGCCCTGATCTTCTGCTCCAAGCCGGGCTCATGAGCGCCGATTGCCACGCTGGCTATGATACCTGGAGGGGAAACTTTAGATCAACGAAGATGCGGGGTTGGCGAATTAGTGCTGCACTGGTCGGGTGTAACCCCGCTATTCGGAGGAGTTTTCGGGGGAGGCGAAAAGACCTCTTTGAGCGGTCCTGGGCTCAATACCCAGCTGAGAATAGGCAAGTCGGGTAACCACACGCCCGCGGGGGGTTCGGACCAGGAACCCGTTTTGAATCAAGAAAGGCTCGTAGATGTCTTCGATGGCGTCCTTTTCCTCGCTGATTGCCGCTGAAAGCGTGTTGACGCCCACCGGGCCTCCATCGAACTTTTCGATGATGGTAAGCAGCAGCTTTCGATCGATTTCATCGAAACCGAAGCGGTCTACGCTCATCAGTTCCAGTCCCTGACACGCGATTTCGTGATTGATTTTTCCGTCGGCGCGCACCTGGGCATAGTCGCGGACGCGCTTCAACAAGCGATTGGCGATTCTGGGTGTGCCTCGACTGCGGCGGGCGACTTCGAGCGCTCCTTCCGAATCAATCTCGATGGACAAGAGGCCGGCGGAACGCCGGGCAATGATGGTCAAGCTCCGGTGATCGTAGAAATCGAGGCGTTGGATGATTCCGAAGCGACCCCTCAAAGGAGAGGTCAACAGGCCGGTTCGGGTAGTCGCCCCTACCAGAGTGAACTGTGGGATATCGATCTTGATCGAGCGGGCACCTGGCCCTTCGCCAATTATGATGTCGATCTGAAAATCCTCCATGGCAGGGTAGAGGATCTCTTCAACGGCTGGATGCAGGCGGTGAATCTCGTCTATGAACAGAACATCGCTCTCTTCGAGGTTGGTAAGGATGGCGGCGAGGTCTCCGCGCTTCTCGATTGCGGGGCCCGAAGTAGAGCGGAAGTTGACATTCAACTCATTGGCGATGATCTGTGCAAGCGTGGTCTTTCCTAGACCGGGAGGACCGAATAGCAGGACGTGGTCGAGAGCCTCGCGCCGATGTCGAGCCGCCTCGATCCCGATAGACATCGATTCTTTGATCTTCTCTTGTCCGACGAAATCCTTCAAGAGCCGCGGACGCAGGTCGTTTTCGTAGTTGCCCTCGTCCTCTCGGTGGGACGGATCCAGGATGCGTTCCTCTTCCATTCTGAATCCTAATGTACCAAGGCGGGCTGCTGGAAAAGTGCTGCGGCGGGTATCAGGTGGAGGTCTTTCTCAGGGTCTTCCGCAGCAGAGTCTCGAATTGATCTGTTGGATCCTCGTTGAGCACTTGAGTAACGGTCTTCTCCGCTACCGGTTTGGAGTAGCCCAGATTGACCAAGGCGGATACGACGTCCCGCTGCAGCGACCCCGAAACTCCGCCCGCTACGGCTTCGTCCTCATCAGGCACCAGGCCCAGAACCTTATCGCGCATCTCCAGGATGATTCGCTCGGCGGTTTTCTTCCCCACCCCCGGGATGCCATTGAGTCTCACCACATCGGAGCCCAAAACTGCCTGAATCAACTCGTCCACGGGCAGACCTGAAAGGATCGAAATACCCAGCTTGGGGCCGATACCCGAGACTTGGATGAGTCGTGTGAAGAGCCGTTTCTCCTTGACCGCCGAGAAGCCGTAGAGGCTGAGAGCGTCCTCCTTCACGTGAGTATGGATCTGAAGTGTGACAGTCTCCCCCGATTCGCCCAACTCGTAGTACGTCGAGAAAGGGATCGCCACCTCGTAGCCAACGCCGTGGATGTCCAGCACGACTCGGTCGGCCTCCTTCTCTACGAGGGTCCCGGTCAGTTGCGCAATCATCGCAACTCGACATTATACGAGAAGCGGTTTCCCCGCGCATTACCCCTAATCGAATCGTTGGCGCTCGCTCCCTTTCCCCATCTGTACCGCTTTCAGTGGCGGGATTCTACACTCTCCAGAGCCTGAGGCTTTTCGGCAATCTCTCGGTCGCGTTCGCCCCCCATTCCCAAAGCCCGCAGCTCAGGAATGCAGGACAAGATGTGTCGAACCGCGGGAACGCTGAGGCTATTGCCTACCAGGGGCCACGCCTGGCGCAAGGAAAGGTTGGGCGGAAGCCGATATCCGGAAGGGAATCCCAGAATCCTCAGTATTTCGTGCGGCGAGAAGCGGCGGATCCGTCCCTCTTCGGAAAGGTAGGACCCGCTTCTAACGTGTGAGCGGCCGTAGCCAGAGGTAAAGCAATTGGTGACCTGATCCTCGTCCCTGGAAACAACGTGAATGGCATGTCGATAGTTCTGGAGAACAATTGCAGGTGCCTCCAGACCAGGATCCACCTGCTTCTGCAGGATGCTGCGGACCGAAAAACGATCGATAAGAGGACTGGTCCAAGGACGAAGTTCTCTGCGAGAAGCCACCAGATAGTACCGCAGTCGGCGATTGGGCACGCCGAGTTCTGTGGGACAGAGAAAGCTCTCCCGAACCGTGTAGCCTGTATGTTGGAGTTGGGTCATCAACCTTTCGTAGACTCTCGAGTGGCAAAAGCCGGGGACGTTTTCCAGAGCTAGATAGTCCGGACAACTCTCGCCTATCCTGGACATCAGTGCCAGTAGAGACGCGGCTCGGGGATCGTCCAGGTCTCGCCGGCGACCTCGCGCTGTGTAGGGTTGGCAGGGCGGGGAGAGCCACCATAGGTCAGCCTTCCAGTGCTGAAGGGTCTCAGCAGGAATGGATTCTATCGAGCGAGCCGCTGTGGTGTGAGAGAAGTTGTGCGAGTAAGCCTCGAGAGCATTGAGATTGACGTCCACCGCGGCCACTACGGAAGCCGTGTCGCTCAGTGCTGCGGCGCACCCACCAATTCCGCAAAACAACTCGAGGACACGGAAAGTCCCGCTCATAGATCACAGAATATTCGAAGTCTGCCGCCTGCGCCAGGACGCCGGTCCCAGTGTTCCCATCAGACGATCGGTGGATTGGGGATAGGGGCTCTTGTATAGTTTGTCGGGCCGCGGTGAAGTAGTCGCCGCTGAGGCTTCAACAGGTGCGCTATCGGCCCCCTGAGAAAGGTAGGAGCGAATGTCCAAGAGAATTCTTGTCCTGGCTGGCTTAAGTTTGAGTCTCAGCCAAACAGCGGTTGTCGCAGAACACCACCAAGAGAAGATCGACATAGGGTCGAGACTGGAGCTTTTTGTGGATGACTTCCTGGTCGAGGAGATGTCGGGTGTTGAGTTGACACTTCACTCACCTCAGTCGGCGGGAAAGGTGCTGGAGTTCAACAAGCCCTGGGAGGGAAACACCAGCTTCTACGTCAGCATCCTCAAAGATGACGATCGATACCGCATGTACTATCGCGGAAGCAACTCCCCTGACTACGTCCAGAAGTCTCTACTCGAACCGGGAGAGAAGGTGGGGGTCGACCATCCCTTCACGATCTCGTACGCCGAAAGCAAGGATGGGATCCATTGGGAACGGCCCGATCTTGGCATCTACGAATTCGAAGGATCCAAGGCCAACAGCATCGTTTGGATGGACAAACCCGGCCAGGATTTCACGGCCGGCATGTTCGTTTTCAAGGATGGCAACCCCAAGGCCCCGGCCTCCCAGCGCTACAAGGCTGTAGGCGGAACCAGCTATCCCCTGGCCGCCCTCGTTTCAGCGGATGGACTTCACTGGACCGAACTACAGGGGCAGAAATCGCTGATTGAAGAGGGGCTTCACTCGAATGCCTTCGACGCTCTCAACGTCGTCTTCTGGGATTCTTTCCGGAAGCGATACACCATCGTCTTCCGTGACTCTGATAGAGGCCTCCATCCCAGGGCCAAGGGCCCAGCCTATCGCCCGCAGGAGAGCCTCGCACGGAACTATGGCAACCGCAGCTTCAAGTTCGCCGCTTCCGATGACTTCGTCAACTGGAGCAGCCCCCAGTGGGTCGATTTCGGCGATGCACCCCCCGAGCACCTCTACACCAACGGGACCACACCCTATTTTCGTGCTCCCCACATCTATCTGGCGTTTCCCAAGCGCTTTCAGCCCTGGCGACAGCGTTGGGAGGACACCCCTTCCCCGGGCGCCTCCGAGGCCGTGTTCCTGTCCAGCCGAGATGGCCTCCATTGGGATCGCCGATTCATGGAAGGATTCGTGCGTCCCGGACGAGACAAGAAGAACTGGACTCATCGGAACAACCTGGTGGCCGTGGGGGTTCATCCGACAGCCTCCGACGAGATCTCTCTCTACGTGGTTCGCAACTACAACTTCCCCAGTGTTCACCTGGAGAGGATGGTCTTGCGTACAGATGGATTTGTCTCCGTACATGCCGACTATACAGGCGGCGAGTTGCTGACCAAACCACTGATTTTCGAAGGGACGAACCTGGTCCTGAACTATGCCACCTCTGCGGCAGGAAGCATCCGGGTAGAGATTCAGGATTCGGAGGGAAATCCCATGCCGGGGTTTGGGTTGGAAGAATCACCTCTAATCTGGGGTGACAAAATCGATTCAGTGGTGAAATGGCAACGGGCCCATTCCGCCGCGACCTCTGATGAGCCGTTGAAGAGGCTGGCCGGCCGGGCCATTCGGCTACGCTTCATCATGAAGGACGCTGATCTGTACTCAATTCGGTTCCAATAGTCTTGAGTGTTGGGGTCGCCCGTGAGATCTCTGTCCCCCTTGGAGCGATCAGCGCCTCCTTGTCGTTCGCCGTCTCCAATCTCCACTCGCAGGGATGTTTATTCTGGCGGGCGATGCAGGCTCTTCAGTACCTCGCGCGGTGGAGTCCATCCGTACTCCCGTTTCTCATCCGGGACGTACCCAACCGTCACGATGAACAGACCGGTTTTCCGGGATTTCTCGGGCGGCACGTGAACCTGCAGCTGGGTGAATCCGTTGCCATACCAACTTTGATAGCCGTCGTGTGCGCTTTTTTCCAGAAGGTGGCCGTTGAGGCGGACGTCGAGCAGTTCCGGATTCCGATAGGGCAAGCGCAGGCGAAACCCCAGACCATTCTGCACCAGACCTCCGGAACCCCCTCGGCCTCCGGCTTTGGAGATGCTCATCAGGACCTCCGGTCCCATAGCGGCGAAGCTCTCAACCGCGTTCCGATCGACATAGGAAAGACGACCCAGATTCGACAGGAAGAGCTTCGGCTCGTCGTCGAGGATCGCCGCAGCTTCCCCATCCACGGCAACGACGTAGGTGTCACGACCGTCGGTTTGAGGATAGAGAATGGCCTGGGTGAAGCCCGCCTGCTTCTGCCACAGTTCGACGCGACTCCGTCGCCGCTCCCGGGCTGTCCCACCCCAGGAAGTAACGAAGTGCCCGACATAGGACTTGACCCGATCCACCGGGTAGCCTGAGTAGGGTTCTCCCTGCCAGGGACGGTTTCCCAGCCGAAGCAGCCCCTTGACCCGCGCGACTCCGCTCTGCTCCCAGCCGATCTCCAGTACGGTCAGCAATGTGTGGTATCGGATGTAGGCGTACTGGGCAGTGTAGAAGAGCGGCCGGCCAGTCCAGAGCCGGTCTGCCAACACTTCGAGCCCGGGAACCCAGAACCCCCGCTGGGCATCGGCTTCGTAGCGGTCCGAAGGATAGCCTGCCTCCAGACCCGCCTGGATCATGGCCTCGCTGATCCTCCAGTCCCAGGGCCGAAGGGTGAAGTTGGAATAGGCCGAGCCCGTCACCTCGAACATCGTCTGCCCCTGATAGCGTTTTCCGTCCCCCACCTTTTCCTCTGGATAGGACTGCAGCCCCGTCCCATGGAGGTCCACGTAGGCGTCAGGTTGGTACCGGTCGACAACCCCGAGGAACGCCCTGATCTCGGGAGCCTGGTCGAGCTTGCGATAGGTCAGGGTTTCCAGGTCCCAGTTCTCGGCTCCCCCACCTTGGTAGGAACGGATCCCTGCGGAGTTTCGGGAACGAAGCCCCTCGAAGAAGGCGTAGGGATCGATGATGGGCATCACCAGGAGGATCTGGCGTCGGCGCGTTTCTGCCGCCTCTGGATCATCGCCCAGTAGCCACTCTGCCAGATGTAGCGCCGTTGTGGACCCGGATCGCTCAGCGCCACCGTGCATCGCCGTGATGAGCGCCACCTGCTTGTCCTCGTCCGATATGGAGGAATCCGTAATCTTGAGAAGATAGACGGGGTGTCCCTCGGCCGAGCGCTCCACCACTTCCGCCTGCAGGATCTTCGAATGACGCTTCTGCCAATACTCCACGGTGGCCCGGTACTCGTCCAGGGTCACCCTGTGGACCTTCTCTCCTTCCCAGGGTCTGGGCATCTGCGCCAGTCGTGACTCGACGTCCTGTCCCATCGATATCCTGACGCATCCGATCAGAAGCAAAACGAGAACAAAGTCTGAAATCCGGGTTCTTGCCATTCTCTTGCTCTCCTCTTTGATGAAGTATCTGTGGTCGCGATTGTAGGAGTCTGGATAGTCACCTTCAAGGATTGGCGCCAAACGTTTGCTCGTTGCAGTACGTTGATGAATAATCGACCGCACGAGTGTCTGATCGAGAGGAGTGGACATGAGCATACGTGAAATCCATCAAACCGGGCCTTATTGCTACACCTATTCGCCGTCTCATCCGCCGATCGCGACGGTAGAGCCGGGAGAAACGGTTTGCATCTACACCCTGGATGCCTTCGAGAACAAGATGACGCCCCAGGTAAAGCGGTTTGCCGACGTTTGTATCTACCCATTCCTGAATCCCCAGACCGGGCCAATACTCGTCTCGGGTGCCGAACCAGGCGATACCCTGGTCGTCAAGATCCACGAAATCACACCTACCCGCGACCATGCGGTTACCGGCACAATCCCATATTTTGGCGGTCTAACCTCCACCCCGTTAGACCCAAAACTCCAGCAGCCGCTGGAAGAACAGTGGCTGTTCCTGCCGCTTGAGGAGGATGGGATCCGATTTGATGAGCGCCGCGTCATTCCCTATGACCCCTTCTTGGGAACCATGGGAGTCGCGCCCGAAATTGAGGCCGTGAACTCCCTGACTCCCGACTACTATGGCGGCAACATGGACTGCGTCGAGACTCGGCCTGGCAACGAAGTGCTGTTTCCAGTCTTGGTTCCAGGGGCCCACTTCTTCACAGGTGATGCCCATGCCAGCCAGGGAGACGGCGAGTTAACAGGGGTTGCGTTGGAGATTCCGGCCAAGGTGACCGTCAGTTTCGATCTGAAGAAGGACAGCAAGATTAACTGGCCGCGAATCGTCAGCGACGAGTTCATCATGGTGGCCGGAAGCGCGCGTCCACTCGAAGCTGCGGCCCGCATTGCCTGGGTGGAGCTGATCGATTGGATGGTTACCGACTACGGGTTCGACCGAATGAGGGCTTACCACTTTCTGGGCCAGGTCGGACAGATGAGACTGGGCAACATGGTTGACCCGAAATACACCATGGTCGCGAAGTGCCCCAGGCGCTATCTCTAGCGAAAGGCGAACGGAGTATAATCCTGCGCCAGCTATCGTCCGAGCTAGGGGGCCCGCTACCAAAAAACACAATAGTAAAAAGTCGGTCGAAATCCTCACTGCGACCGGAACAGAGCCGCGAACGACTTGAGCAGCTAGCAACACGAAGCCAGCTAGCAAGGAGAGAGCCGGACAACAGCAAAATCATCCGTGTCCCCCAGTCAGTTCATCCAACGAAGCGTCAAACACCTCCGTAGGGGCGCCTTGCAGCTCCAGAACATAGCGAACCACGCGAGCCAGTTCCTCCTCCGTCCACAGGTAGACGGTACTGCCGTGGCGAGCCCAGCGTTTGGTTCGGCCCCTATCAATCCCACATCGGTTCAGGCTCTGGCTAGCATAGGACTTAAGAGCATTGAGGATCGGCTCGGGGTCGGATGAGGCAGAAAGTACAACATGGGCGTGTGTGTGCCTGACATGGGCCGCATGAAACTTCCAGTTTCGGCGAGCACAACCGTGCCGGATGCCCTTCTTTACGGCTTTTTGAGCCGGCGGATCGAGGCGATAGGCAAGGTATTTCATCCGTGATACGGAGGCCTTGTTTCTTCAGGTTTCCGGAGACAGAAAGGGCATGCCGTACCTGTTGTTGTTCCGGTCGACCGTCCCCCGGGTGTCGCCGTGGAGGGCGGGTGCCGTAGCAGGTGAAGGTCAACAGGTAGCCCAAGGGGTAAGGGGATGTCCGATTCTTCATGTCCTATATAACGGGGGGTCCGGCTGCTACGCGACACCAGCTTGTGGGGGATTGGGACGTGAAGGTTCTGTTGCGTGTTGGGTTCTTCTTTACTGTTGTCCGGCTCTCTCCTCGTTAGCTGGCTTCATATCGCTACCTGCTCAAGTCGTTCGCGGCTCTGTCTGTATCAGACTGCAGTTCGTGGTTGTCTGTCCCATTGACCATCCGCTTCTGAATCACTCCGCGAGCCCTAAGGTGTAGGCATTTCTGCGGCGCTTTTGAAGTGCGACTGTTCGGTCAGCGAGGAATAGAAGGCCATCCCCAACAGCTCGCCCTGCGGCTCTGTGTAGGACCAGGCACTGAGGTTGAGGTCCGTGCCTACGATCGTCTGTAGGTCGAAGAGAGTGTTCAGGGTTAGCCTCTTCGTCTCGGCTGGATCCAGGGTTGGAGGCTTCAGGATGACATTCACCTTCAGCACACCGTGGTCATCTTCGACTCCCCAGACCTGGTAATAATTCCGCTCAAGATTGGCAAGTTTCTTTTCGAGCTTGGCGAAACCCTCAACGTGCTGAGCTCGGGCGAACGGGTTTGGCTTCTCTTCGCTGCAGCCCAAGAAGATGCAAGAGACGGACAGTATCAGCAGCTGGATTGCCAACTTCGCGGTTCTCGTCATCACTCCCGGCATGGTACCACGCAGGGCGCAGAGACGAAAACGTCGCCCATCAGGGAACTCAGCGCCCGCAGCCTAGTCTGCCAGCCTCTGTGGTACACTCGAAGCTGAGTAGAGTCAGCCCAACGATGACGGAGTCTTCCTCGTCCCACAAACAGCTCGTCGGTTCCATTGGCGGGATTTTCCTCGGCGTCGTACTCCTGGTTGCAGCCGGGGCCAAAGCCGTCGAGCCGGACGGCTTGGTGAGGCAGATCCAGCTGGAGGGTCTGGATTTCCTGTTCGCTTCCACCACGGTGACTCTGATCGCACTGGCACTCGAGACAGGGTTGGGGGTGGCGCTGTTGCTGGGTGTTCGGAACCTCTGGATCCTGGTTCCAAGCTCCCTGCTGGTCGTCTTCTTCCTGGGACTGACGGGTCGAAACTATTGGTTGGTAGCCCAGGGTCTTCGCAATCCTGAAGACTGTGGTTGTTTCGGAAGCCTCATCGATCGGACTCCTGCGGAAGCTTTCTGGCAGGACCTGCTACTGCTTTTGCCCGCTCTATTGCTGTCCTTCTGGCACCGTCCTGAGATGGGGCGTCGCCTTCCCAGGGCACGCTTGGGGATTGCAGCTATTGTCGCTCTGGGAACGGTCGTCTGGGTTGCACGGAACCCCGATCTGCCTTTCCTGGAGGCCGCCGGCGAGCTTGGAATTATCGGCGAAGAAGCGGTTTTCACGGTGAGTCCAAGTTTCCAGCTCACCTCCAGTGGCAAGGAGATTCCCGGCAGTCGAGTCTACGAATCAGGTGATTCGTCGGTTTTTCTTATCACCAGCCCCAATCTGAAGGCGCCATTGATCCTGGATCCCACCAAACACAGCGTGGCTGAGTTGAGTGTAGACCGACTAGAGCTTCTGGACGGGGACCGGGCCCGCCTTCTGGAGGGGGCCGACTCCCTTTCCCAGTTTCCCTACGAGATGGGACCCGGGGGCATCGCCTTCAGCATGGATCAGAGAGAATTCCTGCTGGCTAGTACCCTGTCACACATAGAATGACGGGTTTGCAGATGGGGCTTGTGTCTGGCGAAGAGGGTTGATCTACGCTTATCCGGACAGCACAGACTGGACCTTGGAGACCAGAAGGTCGATGGCAACGCGGTTCTCGACGCCCTCTGGGATGATCACGTGGGCATGGCGTTTACTCGGTTCGACAAACTCCCGATGCATGGGTTTGACCGTGTCGAAGTATTGTTGAATGACTGAGTCCAAGGATCGGTCCCGTTGAGTCATATCGCGTCGGAGGCGGCGAATCAGTCGGATGTCTTCGTCGGCGTCGACATAGGCTCGGATATCCAGTAGCGCCCTGAGGTCCGGTTCGACCAGGATCAACAGCCCTACCAGTACGATGACCTTCCGCGGATCGACTCGCCGAGTCGTTGGGAGACGGGTGTGGGTAGAAAAGCTATAGGTGGGAACCTCGACCGCGTAGCCCTGCAGAAGCTGACCCAAGTGGTTTATCAGCAGCGAGGTTTCCAGCGCATCCGGATGATCGTAGTTGAGTTGGAGACGTTGCTCCTGGGAGAGTCGGCTCTGGTCTCGGTAATAGGAATCGTGCTCAATCACAGCGACCGACTCGCTGCCGACTTCTCTTACGATTTCCTGGACTACGGCGCTCTTGCCGGCGGCCGTTCCGCCCGCCACTCCGATAGTAATAGGTGCTGGACTCTGGGTGCGAGCCTTTTTCGGAGCCACAAACTAACAGCCCTCGGTCCTCAGGTCGCTGAGGGCTGGTCTTGATGCTGTGGCAGCGGATTCGAGGGTAGTTTCTCCAAGAGGTTTCTGGCCTCCGCCAGCCTCAGAAACTGCAGTAGACGGATCACTGGCCAAGCCGGATCGATCTCACTGCGAAGCAAGCTGAACTTTGCTGAGGAAGGTGAGTGGTGATGGTTGTTGTGTAGTCCTTCTCCTCCCGTCAACAATGCCACCCATCGGATATTGGTAGCGGTGTTGTCGAAGTTTCGATAGCCAAGCACATGGCAGGCGCCGTTGATCATTCCATTGAGGATGAGGTAGAGGGCGCCTTGAATCAAAAAGGCGAGGATACCCACCAGCGGTCCCAACAACAGTACCGCTGCGCCCACGCCCAACAGGATTCCAATGTTGCCGTGGCGCGTGACATTTCGTTCCATCCAAGTCTCCCCAATGTCTCTGGTGTATCGGGAGACTGTCTCCGCGTTGCCTGCTTCCTTCTGATACAGGTAGGTGTTGGCAAGGAGGACCTTCCAGAGGCCCTCGAGGCGCGGGCTGTGGGGATCTCCATGTTCGTCTGAGAACTGGTGGTGCTTCCGATGGACAGCGACCCACTGCCGCGGTTTTATCCCGGTGTGGAACCAGAGCCAGAACTGCATAAAAACCGAAACGACCGGCTTCAGTCTCAACCCACTGTGGGCCAGAAATCTATGGAGGTATATGGTGGTACACAAGTTTGAAATCTGGACGGCAACCGCAACGTAGATGGCCGCGAAAAGCAATGTCATAATCGGGGTCCTTTCTTATCTAATCTGAGGTGCCGCTTTAGCTCGTGACCACCCTGGAGGAAGCGATTTCGCCAGACAACCCTCGTTTTCGGAATTCCCGAGGATTGCCCGAACACCTGGCTTCGGCCAAGTGCACCGGTGATTATACCATCTTGTAGGGCACAAACAACAAGGATTCCACTCCTTCCCATCACGGGCATCTGAGAGGAGAGCTGGAGGCTCGACATGGAGCTGCGTCGCAGGGCGAAAATACTCCGCCGAACACGCTCGGATATCTGGCATTGGTGAGGAATCACCGCCTATGCTATCCTCCTGGTCCGGAGGAGCCATGGCACGACCCGTTACCCTTTTTACCGGACAGTGGGCAGATCTGGACTTCAAGACGATGTGCGCCAAGGCCAAGGACTTCGGCTACGATGGCCTGGAGTTGGCCTGCTGGGGAGACCACTTCGATGTCACCAGGGCGCTGCAGGAAGAGGACTATTGTCGGGGACGCTGGGACCTGCTGAATCAGCACGGCCTGAAGTGCCTTGCCATAAGCAACCATCTGGTCGGACAAGCCGTCTGCGACAACATTGATTCCAGGCACCAGGCCATTCTCCCGCCTCACGTGTGGGGAGAGGGTGATCCCGAGGGTGTTCGGCAGCGTGCCGCCGAAGAGATGAAGAACACAGCCCGAGCCGCTGCCCGGCTGGGAGTCGCAGTGGTGAACGGCTTCAGCGGCAGTAGCATCTGGCATCTGCTCTATTCCTTTCCCCCCACCGATCCCAAGATGATCGACCAGGGCTACGAGGACTTCGCCGAGCGCTGGCTGCCCATCCTCGACACCTTCCAGGAAGCCGGCATCCGTTTTGGCCTGGAAGTGCACCCTACCGAGATTGCATTCGACATCTCGAGCAGCCAACGCGCGCTCGCTGCCCTGAACGCTCACCCTTCATTCGGATTCAACTACGATCCCAGCCACCTGGGATACCAGGGTGTCGACTATGTGGGCTTCATCCGTCTTTTTCGTGATCGTATCTTCCACGTCCACATGAAGGACGCCCATTGGTCCTCGGAACCCTGCCGAGCCGGTGTTTTCGGGGGACATCTGCCCTTCGGACATCCAGACCGCTACTGGGATTTTCGTTCCCTCGGTCGGGGTTCGGTCCGTTTCGAAGAGATAATCCGGGCTCTCAACGAGATCGGATATGAGGGCCCACTCTCGGTGGAATGGGAAGATGCGGGAATGGATCGTGAACACGGAGCAACCGAATCAGTGGCCTACACGAAGCAGATCGACTTCAGGCGCTCCGAAGTCGCTTTCGATGCTGCGTTTAGTGAGTGAATCCAAAGATACAAGCTACAAACAAATCCCAAGCACCAAGCACCAAATCCCAAACAGGTCTATATCGTATCGTAGCGGCTCAAGGCCTCTAGTACCATCGACCCCAGCATGATCCTAGCCGTTTTCTCCAGGCTGATGTGCTTCGTGGTTTGGTGCTTGGAATTTGAGATTTGTTTGTATCTTGTTTCTTGTATCTTGGAATTTTCTTCCCGGGTTAACTTTCAAATAGAGCCTTCATCTGGCCCAAGTACCTTGGAATGGCAACCTTGGGATCCTCGGCGGCTTCGTATTCGAGTGCGACCCAACCTTTGTAGTTTGCCTTGATCAGAATGTCTCTGAGGCGTTCCAGGTCGGTAGGGACTTTTTCTTCCCCCTTATAAACCTCGACCTTGACCTGGACATTGACGGCCCGGGGAGCGGCCTGAGCCAGTTCGTTGTAGGGGTCGGTTCGATAGTTTCCCGTGTCCAGATTTATCCCGAACCAGGGGTGTTCTCCCACCGCATCGCAAATGGCTAGATGGTCGGCGGCGCGAGCGGTGATTCCACCGTGGTTTTCCAGGCCCAGCATAACGCCTCTCTCAGAGGCTTTTCCCAGTATTTCCTTGATGGAGTCCGCTACCCACTGGATGCCTGTCTCTTTTTCGACCCCCTCCGGGAGCGATCCGGCAAAAATGCGAATGTGGGGAGCGAAGAGGTTGGCGGCATGGTCGATCCACTGTTTGGCCTGAGCCACTTCCTTGGCCCCCTCCTTCCCGGGAGGCAGGCAGAAATTGTTGCCGATCGCAGTGCCGCTCACGGTGAGGCCTTGCCGGAAGGCGCGCTGCCGCAACTGCTGCAGATACTTTCGGTCGAAATCCTTCTTGAAGTAGTAGGAGGTCAGCTCTATCCCGGACAGATTCAGGGAACTGCACTAGTCGATCAGATCGAAGAGGTCGATCTGACCCGAGTTCAACTCGTCTCGCACGGAATAGGCGGCGAGGGAGACGCGCATATTTCGAGGCCAAAGCTTGGGAGCGGGGCTGTTCTTAGTCCCCTTTTCGTCCTGGCCGCCCAGAGCCCCCAGCGGCAAGGCAACGGCGCCTAGCCCAACCGCGGTAGCCAGTGCCCGGCGTCGAGAAACGGGATTGCTATCTTTCACTTTTCTTCCTCTCAGAACTACTTCCCAAGATCGGGTGAGTGTGCCACCATCATGATCTCTACCAGCGCCTGCGGCGCCATCAGCCGAGTGGCGACCGTGCTCCGGGCTGGTGGAGGAGCAGGTAGAAGTTCCCGGTAAACTTCGTTCATGGCAGAGTAGTGACGAGCGTCTGCCAGGTAGACGTTGGCCTCCACCACGTGGCGGAAGTCCAGACCTTCCTGAACCAGGGTTGCTCGAAGATTCTCCAGAGTCTGGCGGACCTGGGAGCGAATGTCTCCTGCCCAACCCTCGGGTCCCCTTCCCACCATGCCAGCCAGATAGAGATGCCGACCGGCCTGGATGGCCGGCGAAAAAGGGCTTTTAGAGCGAGGTGTCCCCGGGACAGCTACCACTCGTTTGGGGGCTTTCTCGGCGACACACTGGATCTCGATCTGCCAATCTACGTTCATCAGTCGAGCTTCAACTGTAGCCCGAGCGGGTGGGTTCTTGGGAAAGAAGGGGCGGTAGGCTTCGTTCATGGCTGCGAAGTTGCGGGAGTCGTTGAGGTAGACCCGCGACGAGACGACGTTCGAGTAGTCCATGCCTGCCGCCTGCAGGATCTTTCCGATGCCCTCCATTGTCGACCTGGTCTGATCGGCCGTATCTCCTGCAAGCAGACGACCCGAAGCCGGATCGATGCTGATCATGCCCGAGACGAACAGCGTGTCGCCTGCCAGGACTCCCCAACTGAAGGGAGAACTGGGCTGTTTCCACCCGTCCGGAAGCACGATCGCCTTTTTTACACTTTCCCGGGCAGCCACAAAGGCGATCTCGACCAGTGCCTGGGGAAAGACGATGCCCCCTTCTACCGTCGCGCGGGCGGGCGGGTCCTTGGGGAAATACTCGCGGAAGACCCGATTCATGCCGGCAAAGTGGCGGGCGTCCGAAAGGTAGACATTGGCATTGACCACGGAAGAGAAACCCAATCCTGCCGCCTTAAGCACACGACCCAGATTATCCAGGGTTTGCCGTGTCTGAGCTTCGATACCGCCTTTGATGTCGGTGGTACCCGGCACGTTCCCCAGGGATCCGGATAGAAACAGAAAGTCATCCGCGAGAATCCCGGGGCTGAATGGCAGTCCGGCCAGACTCGAGTTAGGAGGAGCAACCACCTCGTGCTGAACTTTCTTTAAAGCGGTCCAGCCCGACAGTGTCCCCAATAGTGCTAGTCCCAAGAGGAGTTTCTTCATGACAGTGACCAAGATACAAGATGCAAGATACAAGATACAAACAAGTTCCAAATTCCAAATTCCAAGGTAGAAACAGATTCCAGAATCTAAACCTTCACCAGCGTTACTCGGCTGCCTGGTCCACTCGGCTCTGGCTGGTGATTTGGAGTTTGGGAGTTGGGATTTGTTTGTATCTTGTATCTTGTATCTTGTATCTTGGTGTTTTTCTTGACCCTCCAGAATGTTGCGTCGGTACCTTCAGTTGGTTCCCTACCGGAGCCGTCCTGCCTTTCTCTATGAGAGCCTCTACAGCATCGGGCGGGGATGCTTCATCGCCCTTTGGCCCTTTAGCTGGGTCGTGCTCAAGACTGAGCTGGGAGGCGAGCTGTGGCACCTGGCAGCGATCGGTTCCCTTTGGGGACTGGCGGGTCTGGTGGCACCGGTCTGGGCCCGACTGGGCCGGAGAGTAGGACTCCGCCGGTTGGTGGTCTGGCCCAACGTAGCGGCTGGATTTAGCCTGGTGGCCGTTGCGTTCGTTTCCGGTCCTACCCCATTCGTCCTTCTCATGGTAACGGCGTTTCTGACAGGAGCTCCGACGAGATTGACGGAGATGGGTCTCTATCGTGTTCTGTATCCTGCAAGTCACCGTTCGCTAGCTGTAGGTTTCATGAAAGGTATTGGTGTGGTGTCGGGCAGCGCCGTGACCCTTGCCGGCACCTGGTTGATCGGGGACTACGATTCGAGCCACGGGATCATCTATGCGTTGGTCGGGATCCTGATGATGGCTTCGGCCTGGTTCTACGGGAAGATCCCCATCCCCCGCTCGGCGCAAGTTCTGACCCGAAGAAGTGGCACCCCCAGAGCCAGGTTTTCTCAAGTGCTGGATGCTCTTTCTGCGAACCCGCGCTGTCTCCGCTATCAGAGGGCCTTTTTTTTCGCTGGATTCGGGAACTTCATGTCCATGGCCCTGGTAGCAGAAGTGATGCGGGAAGGGATCGGCGCGCCGGTGTGGGCCCTGGGTGCCGTCGTCGCGATTTTCCCTTTTATCTTGCAGCCAATCTCGGCCCCTTTCTGGGGGCGCTACCTGGATCGGGTGAGCCCGATGAGAGCCCGTGCCGTCTTCAGCTCCCTGATGGTTACTACCTATTCGTTCTACTGCTATGGAGGCGTGACGTTGCAGCTTTGGCCCTTCTTGACTGGAAGCCTGCTGCAGGGAATCACGACCAGCGGCAATCACATCAACTGGACCACCGGAAATCTGTACTTCGCACGTAGCGAACACGTTTCCCTCTACAACAGTTTTCACATGGCCTCGACCGGCGTCCGGGCGCTGATCGCACCGCTGGTGGGCGCCTGGCTCTTTAGCTGGATGCAACTGGGTCCCTGGGTGTTTGCGATCTCCGCGATGCTGGCCGCCGTAGGGGGCTTCTTGATGCTTCGCCTGGAGAGATCTGACGGCGGAATCAGTCAAGAGCAGGAGGAAGCAGCCACCGTGTCGGGTTAGGATGCTCTGCCTCTTCCGAATTCTAGGTCCATCTATCCGTCGGTTCAACGGATACACCCAGAATCGATACCTTGGGGGGCTTCCACGGCGCGCTCGAAATTGATCAAGACTTCTTTTGAGCTCTCTCCGAAAAGATCGGCTCGGTTCTGGCCAGTATCTCTTGGCCGAGCGACAGAGGACTCCCGTGGTGAGTAGAATAGACCCGCGATGCTCAGCAAGCCTGTAAGACTCCTTGTCCTTGGTCTCGCCTTGGCGGCCTCCGTCCTACTCCCTTGTGCGGGCCAGCAGGCTGGGATCGTTGAGCCGCCTGTGCTGCTCCACGCTTCGCCCCCAAGCAAGGCAGTGGTGCAACTTCCGGACGGTCAGCTCTGCGTCCTTTATATGGTTTCGGGAGAGCACTGCGCCTCGATCCGGTCAAGTAACGACGGGCAAACCTGGAGCCAACCTCGGATCGAGTTCGAGTTCAAGGAGTCTGCCGGTATCCCAGTGGTGCTGGTGGACCAGAGCGGAGAGCTGCACACCTTTCTGCTGGTGCACCGGGGCACCGGCCGACGTCCCACTGTGGACTACTTCTACGATATCTGGCATGCCGTCACCAGCCATCAACGCACGAGGTGGTCGACGCCCAGGCGGATATTCGAAGGCTATGTAGGGGCACTGAACGGGGCGATCCAGCTCAAGAGTGGACGGATCGTTCTTGCCCAGCAGTTCTGGGTTCCCGGACTTCGCTCGGAACCGCCAACAGGCTCCCACGTAGTCACCACCAACTATTCTGACGACGGAGGCAAGACCTGGCAGCTCTCCCCGTCCCGTCTCACCTCTCCCTGCCGTGCCGACTACATTGGAAGTAACTACGGCGCAACCGAACCCGTCATCGCCCAACTGCAGGACGGTCGTGCCTGGATGCTGATCCGAACCCAGACCGGACGGCTCTACGAGTCCTTCTCGCCAGACGGAGCCGAGTGGTCAGAGGCCACACCCACAAGCTTCCTTTCTTCCAATTCCCCGGCCAATCTGCTGCGTCTGTCGGATGGTAGACTGATGGTCTTCTGGAACAACTGTGAAAACCCGTCCCGGGTGGATGGGGCACCGGTCTATACCACCCGCGACGCCCTGCACGTCGCCATCTCCCGGGACGAGGGCCGCAGCTGGCTGGGATACCGTGAGGCCTTCCGGGATCCCCATCGGAATCAGCCTCCTCCCAAGCGTGGGGACCGCGGAACCGCTTATCCTTTCTCGACGCTGACGAGAGACGGTAAGATCATCCTGGCCACCGGTCAGGGCCAGGGGCGAATCGCCCTGGTCAGAATCGATCCCGAATGGATCGAGTCAACCCACCATGAGGATGACTTCTCCGACGGGTTGGACGGTTGGAGCGTCTTCAAGCCCTTCGGCCCGGCAGACTACTACTGGCGCAACCGGGTCCAGGGTCCCGGGCTGCTGCCTCACCCCACGCGATCGGGAGCCAAGGTGCTGTGGGTTCGTCGACCCGATGAGAAGAGCGGCGACGAGGCCGTCTGGAACTTCCCGGCAGGGAAGCGGGGCAAGCTGTCTCTCAGGATCCTCCTTCCGGAAGGCTCCTCAGGTGGAGTCTTGGCGTTGGCCGACCGTTTCATCCAACCCACGGATCCGGTCGCCGAGAAGTTGGAGTGCTTTCGGCTCTCTCTGAGCTCGGAAGGTCGTCTGGGCGATGGCCCTACTCTTGTCAAAGGCCGTTGGCACACGCTTCTCCTCTCCTGGGACTTGGACAACGACCGCTGTAGGGTTAGGGTGGATGGGGAGCGGTCTTTCATGCTCTCCAGGCTGAATCGCACGAGCGCTGGCCTAAGCTATCTGCGTCTACGCTCTGCCGCAGCATCGCCGGATCCCGTGGGCTTCCTGATCGAGCAGGTCAAGGTCGACGTCAGGTAGTCTTCGTCGAGCCCGAAACAGAGCTGAGCCGGAAGACAGCGGTCTACAGCGGAACGAAGGGCACAGTTGAGTTATCAGCTTGTAAGAAAGATCGGAGATGAACCATGTGCCCTCGACTGCTAACCTCAAACGAGAGGATCTCGGGAAACACCATGCATCATCGGACCTCGACCAAGCTCACAGTGAGAGCAGTACTGACCCTGCTGGCCCTCTCGTTCACCTCGGATCCCGCAGGAGCTGCCGATGCCAGGTCCTGGACCACTTCGAGCTTCTTGGACCTGGTCGACGGAAGCTTCAGTGACGGGGGCGTCAACACCTATGTCACCGCAACCGGCGAAGTGGTACTGATCAATCGCACGGACTTGAACGGCGATGGCAGCATCGACCTCGTGCTTCCCAACGAACACGATTCCAACGAAAGGCCGGACCTGTCGATCTATTGGGGAGGCGACCGATTCTCCTCCCGGCGTCGGATGCAGCTCCCGACAAATGGAGGGAACGATGGAGCCGTGGCCGACCTCAACCAGGACGGCTTCCCCGATCTGATCGTCGCCAACAACTTCAATGGCACCAAGACCGACTTGGACTCCTACATCTATTGGGGAAGTAAAACGGGTCTGGACGCCTCCAGGCGGAGCGGACTTCCCACCCGAGGCGCCCAGGCCGTGGCCGTCGGGGATCTGAACCAGGACGGCCATCCCGACGTCGTGTTCGCCAACAGCGGACTTGGCTATCACGTCACCGTGGATCGTGCCAATGAGTCCTTCGTCTATTGGGGATCCTCCGAAGGCTACTCGCCCGACCGCAGGATGGTGCTCAAGACCATCAATAGTCGAGACGTGAGAATAGCGGACTTGAACGGAGACAAGTATCCCGAGCTGATCTTCGCCAACGAGGGGAACATCGATGAGGAGGCCGGGGCGCTTATCTACTGGGGTGAAGCCTCCGGAGACCCTACCGTGCGCCCCAGCACCCACCTGCCCGGTGAACGGACCTCAGCCTTGACCGTGGCCGACCTGAATGGGGACGCCTATCCGGAGATTGTGCTGGCCAATGCCTACCGCTTGAAAACCAGAGAACTGGGTATGTACAACACCGTCGATACGGTGTCCGTAAACTCTTATGTGTACTGGGGATCCAAACAGGGTTACTCGGTCGAAGTGAGAACCTCGCTCCCCACCGTTGGAGCCTCCGACGTCGAGGCTTCCGACCTCAACCGGGATGGGCGACCCGACCTTGTCTTTGCCAACCGCTCAGGCAACGTATCCTATGTCTACTGGGCCTCGACCGAAGGCTATCGTCCCCACAAGCGTACGGCCCTGCCTACCCACAACCCTACGAGCTGCACTGTCGAAGACCTGGATCAGGATGGCTACCCGGACCTGGTCTTTGCCCAGCGATGGGCGGCCCAATACCAGAGGCCAAAGGCCTATCTCTACTGGGGAGGAGAGGACGGTTTCAGCGCCGAAAATCGATCTGAACTACCCATCTCGGACGCCACCGGCGTCCAGGCGGGCGACTTGAATGGAGACGGGGCCACGGATCTGGTCTTCATCCATGCTGCCGACACCAACCTTCCCACCCCGAGCTATATCTACTGGGGCGACCACGCGGGCAAGTTCGAAGCCGGGCGACGCAAGTCCTTGCCCAGCGGCTACGGCTTCTGCACCAGTGCCGATCTCAACCGGGACGGACACGTAGACCTGCTCTTTGGGGCAATCCCTGACGACCGAAATGGCGCCGGAATCTACTGGGGTTATCGCGGGAGGTATTCATCGCGCAATCGCAGCAGGCTTGGGGACGTGCCAGTTTTCGGGACCCGGGCCGCCGATTTCAATCGGGACGGCTACCTGGATGTTTCACTGGGACTTTTTGCACCCGGTAGAGCTTCATCGACCGAGATCTACTGGGGCGGCCCCTCCGGATTCTCGAGCGAGAACCGGTTCGTGTCCCAGGTTGGCGGTATCCGCGGTCATGCCCTCGGAGATCTGAATCGCGACGATTGGCTGGATATCGTTTTCAGCAGTACCGACAACCAGGTCGTCATCTACTGGAACAGCGCTTCGGGCTTTGACAAGGATCGAACCCGTACCCTGCCCGCAAGAGCCTCCGTTTCGGTCGAGGTGGCAGATCTCAACGGAGACGGTTTCCTGGAGGTGATCGTCCCCAACCTCTTCGACGCCGATCCCGCCCCTGACAAGGCCGAATCTTTTGGGGGATCTCCTCAAGGAGACACGTTTGTCTACTGGGGCGGAAGCAAGGGATATGACGTGTCCCGAAGGACGGTCCTTCCTTCGGTGGGAAACGCCGATGTGGCCGTGGCAGACTTGAACAACAACGGCCTGCTCGACATGGTCCTGACCAGTTACCACGCTGGCTACACCCGTAGCCATCCTTCCACCATCTACTGGAACAGTAGCTCCGGATTCGACGCCTCTCGGGCTACTCAGTTGCCTACCAACTCGGCCTCAGGCGTCTACATCAGCGACTTCGACAGGGACGGTCACGCCGACATCTTCTTTGCCTGTCACTCCAAAGAGGGCAAACACCGCAACGATTCCTTCTTGTATTGGGGAAGCGACGCTGGATTCTCGACCGCGCGCAGGACCCTCCTGCCGGGTCTGGGTCCCCACCAGCTAACCTCCGACGCAGGTCATATCTACGATCGAGGGGATCGCTACGACTACGTCTCACGGCCCTTCGATGCGGGATCCAAGGCTCGCTTGGATAGCATCAGCTGGAAGGGAGACACACCCTTCGAGACCGGGTTGGAGTTTCAGGTTCGCTGGGCCGACTCGAAAGAGGCGCTGGCCTCAGCTCCTTGGATGGGACCGAGCGGGCAACAGAGCTTCTATGTCGTCTCGGGGAGCAGTCTGGCCCAGGAAGATGCGGAGGCACGCTGGATCCAGTACAAGGCGACTCTTGTCAGCCCTGGCTCGGCCAGCTCGCCGGTTCTGCGATCGGTGTCCCTCCGCTACTCTCCTATCGCCGGCAGTTGAACCCCCAAGCCTGCAGGCCCGAGAAGTGGGTATTGACAGCGCCTCGTGCCGGGTCGCAAGCCTTGCCAGGACAGCTTTTGCGACTCCTCGCTACGACAAGCGATGAGAAATCCCGGGTTAGGGGTGTGATCCATCAATGTCCACTAATAACTTAAGAATTAGAGAATCCCGAGGGCGAAAGGTGGTGGTCCCGCTGGTGGGAGGCTTCTTGCTCGACTTCAGGAATGCAGTCGTGATCACCGTTTCTCTGAACCTGATTGGTTGAGACTTTTGTCCCGACCGTCGCGATGGCCTCCAAGCCGCCCCCTCCTACTCATGCCTTTAGCCTCCGGTCTCAGAGAAAGAAGACTTCGGCCTGGAGGCCAAAGCTACGCTTTCAGGCCTACTGCGGGTCCGGTTCAGGAAGAATCTCTAGGATCTCAACTGCGAGGCTGACATCGTCCCATTCAGCAATCAGATTGAAGATTTCGAAGTAGCGTAGCACTTGACGCCAGGTGGAGAATAACTCGAACGAGCCTTTCGGAGCGAGATCGACAAACCGTCTGGCGTGCTCCGTCGCTTTTGCCGCCACGTCTCCACGTTCGATAATCTCGGAGCCAAGCCATTTGAGCAGATAGAGCTCCATCAGGCTGCCCTGTGCCCAGGCTTGACGATAGCGGAGTTCGTGGTTGGCTTCCCGGCCGGCGAGAATGCGAGCCAGGTTCCAGCGGTCGTCGTCGATTCCGGCCTGCGGGTTCAGGACGTAGCTCAGGACAAGTGCTTGTACTAAGGAATCGTAAATAAATAAAGGTAGCATTTCACCATCTAGTGGAGCTAGGTTCTATTACATAGTTCCATTCGCCATGGAACTGGTTGGGCCGGAT
>JAKZYH010000269.1:0-4286 GCA_047514575.1 Acidobacteriota bacterium
CAGTTGCACCGGCAACGTCGCCCGCTGACATTGCCGCTCGCAGGAATGAAGCCCGTAAGCAATTCACCCGCGAATTGGTCAATGATGTAATTCCCTTCGTGGAAAGGACGTTCCGGGCGAAACCACATGCTGAAAGCCGAGCCATCGCGGGTCTTTCGATGGGTGGAGGCCAAACGCTCAGTGTCATCATGAGTCACCCCGATGCCTTCTCCCACGTCGCAATTTGGAGCGCCGGACTGGGCGAATGGTTCAGCGATCGATCGCAGGACTCTTCCGCCAAAATGCAAGATGCCTTCGAAAGTCAAAACGCCGCGTTTCTCACGAAGTCAGAGATGCTGAATCAGAGGATCAAGCTTTTTTCGATCAGCGTTGGTGACCGGGACTTTGCCCTGGCAGGCTCCCAAAGTCTGTCGGAGGTTCTCAAAAAACACGACATCAACCACGATCTTCACATCAGTGGTGGCGGTCATACGTGGATCAACTTTCGCAGGTATCTGCACGCGTATTTGCCACGCTTGTTTCTCTGAACGTGTATGGAGCTCCCATGAAACCACTCAATCGACTATTCAGATCCGCTTGCGGGCTCGACCCTCCATTTCCAGCTCTTGGCGAAGAGCAACAAGATTGCGAGCGTCCAGGGTATTGATAATGCAGCCTTTGGACCAAACCACTGTACTTACCACCAAATGACTGGGGCGAGGACCGCCGCCACGATCAATAATTTGACAAAGGGGTTCTGTTCCAACAAAGGTACGTAATGCGACATAGGCTTCGGACCTTTTGGTCGAAGGGCACTCGCGGCCAACTGCTGCTTTCCACCCACCCAAGCGGGTTTGCTATCAAATGTGCTCGAATTTGAGTGACGGCTGTCAGCTTAGGAGCCGCCGGGCATGTGCATTGGTCGCGACAGACAACTGTCGACCCCAAGCAGCTGTTCGAATGGGGCAGGATCGACCCCAGCGTGCAGCCATCTATGCCTACCAGGCCCGCCGTCAGCCCGAGCTGGATGCGACGCCTGCAGGCGCTTGGCTGGAACTATCTCTACCTGTCCCAGAAGATCACGGATTGCGACAACAACCACGACCGAGAAGTCTTGCTCGAGGCGGTGGCCAATGGTTCGGTCATCTCCTGGCGTCATATCAACCTGCTCGGAGAGTACGACTTCTCGGACGGGAAGCTTGAGGATACGGTGGGAATTCGACCCCTGAAATTGGCAGCCTGAACGGCCCTGGGGAACCTGGAGTCGCGAAAGCGGAGAAATTTCCGTGTTCAGAAGAGCTTGCACGCGACCCTATGTCGCATTACGTACCTTTGTTGGAATAGAACCCGCGGGGGCATCCGCTTTGTTGCCGCGCCTGGAAGATGCGCAGCGGCAACGCCTGCGTCGCGACGCCTCGCATCTGCCCCCGCGGCGCTCGCGCCAAAGTCCATCTGTTATTTCCTGACAGACCCTTAGGATCACCTCAGAATCGCGATGGTGCCGGGAATCGTTTCCCTTTCGCCCAACCGAATCAAGCGGGTGGCAGCACTTCCGATGATGCCGGGATGCCGCACCAGCCGTGCCAGATGCGCCACCTTTGTATCAAGACGCTCTATCTCCCGCTCCTGATCGACTCGGTTCAGGGAACCGAGCCGTAGAGCGACGGACCAGGCCTGGTCTCGGGCCTTCCCCATACTGAAATTTATAATCGCAGAGTCGACCCGCCCCAAGGCTCGGTTCAAGATGCGATAGGGCGCCCAGATTCTTTCCAGTTCCTCCTGAACCCCGCCTACCAGGGAGGCCAAAACCTCATTGATCTTGTTGAAGTCCCCCTGAAGTCCCGGCAAGGAATCGGCCTCTACTGTCCTTGCCGCTGCAATTCCGAGATCCAGATTGATGTGTGCATTCATGCCCAGCAGAAGGTGCTGAAGCACGATCGGCCACCACTGGTCAGAGACCTTGAAAGCGAAATCCCACACGCTACTGGGATCTGCCCCATTCAGGTATTGATCGAAGGCCTTCAAGTAGCGGTTGGCAAAGATGACGTCGAGGCGTTCCATTCGATCTCCGTCCTCGAAGTCGCCCTTTGAAATGCCCTTCTGAACCTGGAGTGTGACCTTACGGTATAGCGCCGGAAAGTAGCCCAGCCGGGATTGACTGGCAGTCGACCAATCGATGATCGCATCCAGTTGAGCCAACACCTCATCGATATTTTCGGCTTGGACGACTCGCAGGGTTTCCTCAGCTACTTTCGTCACGCTTGCCTGCCTCTACTCTTCTGCGAAAGTGGCGAGAACGCCGAACTTCCTATGTCCGGGGCCTCCCGTTACATAACCGGACCCGCAGCGTAGCCAGGCATGAGCTGTGAGGGACCTGGCGTCGTCCAGAGTGGCACCCAGGTAGAGAGTGGAGTCGATGCCTCGCCAACGCAGTAGGTATTTGGCCGTGATGGCTTGAGGCAAGCAATCGCTAGTCCAGGGTGTGATGGGGCTAGCACGCCGTATTGCCCAGGCGACACGTCGGGCCTGCTCCATCTTCTCCGGAGGAACTTCGTCGATCGATTCGGTCATATGCTTCCCCAGAAAGGGGGCCAGCTTGGAAAAGGGGATGGCCTGAATCAGCAAACGTGCTATGCCCAGGCCCGTATAGGCTTGGAAGAACAGCCATTGATCCACCCAGGGACGGCGCCAGAAGTTCAACGCTTGACGACTCACGGACATGGACCAACCCTTCGCACTCCGGCTCACTGTAAAAGTTGTCATTATAACCTGGGCCTTGTGGAGTGGAACCACCTCGGACGGCAGGGGCATTCTTCGCTACGGTCCACGCAAAGACTGCTCGGTAGTACTGGCGCAGAGCCTAAGGGGTTGTCGCAGTCTTTGCGTGGGATACCCTGCTTAGCGCCGCCCCCGGCTGCAGACCGCCGGATCGTACCGGAAAGAAACTTCTTCTCCCAACGGGAGCCCCTCCATCGCCAAATCAATCGTTTACGTCTTTCTTACCCCCAGATCTGAAAATCAAGTTTCAGCTTAGCGCCCCCACCGACTGCGCCGGATCGTCCAAGAAAGAAAGTTCGGTCGAGGGACGTGGGGGTGGCCTCCAGGCCGCCGTGTTCTTTCCGTCGAGCCTTTGGCTCGAAAAACGGCGGCCTGGAGGCCACCCCCACGGTTTTCAGAAAATTGCTTGGATAACTCTCTATACAACTATAAATAAATGGGTTATGCCGTTTCTCTTTCGAAAACAGCAAATGAAGTTTCAGCTTAGCAGGACGCTCTAGGTCAGGCCAGGTAGCCTCCATCAACCGGCAGGGCATGTCCCGTAATAAATGACGCAGCATCAGAGCAGAGCCATACGACTGCCTCAGCGACTTCTTCAGGCGTACCAAAGCGTCCCAGGGGATGCGCCGAGGCGAGAGACTCCCTGGCTGCCAGGTCGTCTCCCAGCAATCGCTCCGCCATCGGTGTTTCGATAGCACCTGGACAGACTGCGTTCACCCGAATCGCCTGGGAGGCATATTCCCGGGCGGCCGTCCTGGTAAGGCAGATCACGCCATGCTTGCTCACCGAATAGGCTCCCAGTCGACCCCGCGAGCCCGCCATCCCGGCGGTGGAGGCGGTGTTCACGATGGCACCACCTCCCAGCTCGAGCATGCTTACGATCTCGAACTTCATACACAGCCAGAGACCCTTTAGATTCACATTCATCACGCGATCCCAGACGTCCTCCGGGTATTCATGAAGAAGTGCTGGCTGCCCCTCGATGGCTGCGTTGTTGTGGGCACAGTCCAGCCTCCCGAAGGCGTCCACCGTCTGATCCACCAGAGACTCTACTTCCGACACAACTGACACATCGGCACGGATGAAAACAGCTTCCCCGCCCCCGACCCTGATCCTGGCCACGGTCTCTTCTCCACCCGGTACGTCCACGTCGGAGACAACGACCCTGGCTCCTTCTCGTGCAAATGCCAGAGAGGCCGCCCGGCCGATACCCGAGGCTGCACCTGTCACCAGTGCTACGCGATCGTTTAGAGCCTTCAACATTCCTCGCTCCGATTCGGTTGCGTCAGCTGCCTGGCCTCACTCCGCTGTTACGTAGGCCGATGTGATGCCACCGTCAGACAGAAAAGTGCTCCCCGTGACGTAGGAGGATTCGTCGGAAGCCAGAAAAAGTGCCGCTTGGGCCATCTCACTAGCCTCTCCGAAACGCCCCATGGGGCTACCATCAAAAGGTGTGTAAATAGCAGAGGCGGTGAGTATCCTTCCGGGTTGACCTAAACCCAGGGCCGGAAGTCCCATAAAGGAAGGAG
>JAKZYH010000270.1:0-7109 GCA_047514575.1 Acidobacteriota bacterium
CACCGCAATCCGACGCGTTTTAGCCGACTTATGCCCTTCGCCAAGCCTTATCTCGCCCAAAAGCGCCACTCGTTTCTGATCTCGGGTAGGATTTCCTTTGCCGCGTCGTCCAGGATGACCGTCACATTCGTACAGTCGGCATTGCTCTTGACATTTTTCCGACCCTTCTCAACGCTGAGGTTTACACAGACCCAACCCGACGCCAGCCCCTCGGAGCCGCGCCAGCTAGCCTTCCTCAACTTGTCCGCGGTTGCCTTCGGCAACGGCTTGAATCTGCAGCGTGGACTGAAGACTGTTCGGTTGTCCCAGGCTTGCTGTAAAGAGGGAGCCCGTGGAAATCACCACGAGGGGCAAATAAGTCTCTGGATTGCCTTTACCCTTTGTCCTGAAGACCTGCACCGTGGATTCGGGAGCCACGGCACCCAATGGGATCGGCTTCACGATGTTCTCTGGGTCAATCCTGACCACGTATTCCTCCAGGTCAAGGTTCCTCCGTCTTGTCCTCGGGCGGCGGAGGGCATCCCAGGACAAACGCCAGGAGGCCGAAGAGCACGAGGCTCAAGATTCGCCTTCTCTGGTTCAGGAACGGACCAGGTTTGCCCTCAATCATTTTGTCCTTACGCGATCCGGAAAGACGACGACCATCTCCGAATTGGGGAAAAAGTTTCACCTCACGGATCGAACCTCCGATCTGGTGTTGATAAAGGTCCCGACACTTTCGGGAGCAACATAGACCTCTGCTTCGAACCGGACCTCCAAGGTGAAACCGGCCAGGGTAAAACCAGGGACCAGTTCGAAGAGTACTCCGCCACTTTCGCTCTCGGAAAGGTGTAGCGTTCCATCCGAATCCTCTTCGAGAGTCTTCTTGAAGTCGAACAAGTGTCGTGCCTCACTACCCTCCTCCTGGCCGCCGTAGACCAACAGATATTCGGTCGTCGAGCCAAAAGCCCCCCTTAGAGAGACTTGAGCCGTGCCTGCAGGCTGATCCTCGATCAGGTCGTCGGTCCTGATCCCACCGGCGTCCAACGTCACCTTCAGCGACGCCAGTCGAACGTCGTGGTCGGTCACTGCGGTGCGGAATCGATCCTTCTGGCCCAGCAGCAATATAGGCGCGAGAGGCTGGCCTGCAAGGACCTCACCAAAGAAGATGCCTGCGATCGGCCTGAAGAGGACGAAATACTGATAGTCGTTGCTTTCCAGCCCGTTAACGGCGACCCTCACTGGACCGCTGACCGCCTCCTGGGGTACTCGCGCCCTCAATTCATTTGCGCTGGCACTCTCGACCTGGCCTTCCACTCGTGTGAAATTCTCTGCTAGAAAAGTGATGGTGTTATTCTGGGGCTCGGGGTCGAACCCGGAACCCGTGATCGTGAGGAGTTGGCCAATCGGCCCAACGACTGGACGCAGTAGCTCCAATCGGGGGGCACCCGGCGGGGGAACCACGGTGGTGAAGGTTCGGGTTTGGCTTTTGGTCAGGGGCACATCATCGTCGTCCCGGACGGAGACCGAAGTGAAATTCGCCGTAATATCGAAACTCTCGCCTGCTGCCTGAGGGAGCTGAACGAGCAGGTGATCCAGCAGAATTTCCTGTTCGGAACTCACCCGCAACAAGGATTCGGAAGGGGGAGTTGGAAGCTGTCTGAGGGTCAGGAGAGTGGATCCACTCTCGATGCTACCTTCGCCTGTGATTTCGAAAGTACCGCCTTCGACTACGGCTGTTTCGAATAGGACCTTATCTGGGGAGATCACCTCTGAAACGTTGAAGGCCTGAAAATCTCTGGGTGTGTGGAAGACGATGTTCTTTCCCAAGGCTAGGGTCGAGCCTGGTTCGAGGGATTCGAGGTCCGGAGTGGCTTTGTCCACTTCGATTGACGCCTCGAGTACCTGCATGTTGCTGCTCTGCTGGCGAATCAGAAAGGAGAAGCCGGGGCTCGCTCCCGCTAACAAAGTGTGGGGAACGACCTCGAAACTTGGCCCGAAGAAGGGCTGCCGGACCACCACGGAGGCTTGATCTGTAGCCGGTGTTTCCGCGCTGTCTTCGACCTCTAGAGTGACGACTCCGAGCTCGAGTCCAGTAACTTCGATCACGGAGTCTTTCAGCTCTGCTTGAACAATACCCTCATCCCCCTCGGCAGGCGGCTTCAGGAGATAAGGCGGGGTCCCTCCCCCGATCACCAAGGTCTCTCTACCGCTTCCCGGTGGCATGAGGACCGTCGAAGTAGAGGGAAAGAGCTCCAGACGGGGTGTCCTGGACGCGACCTGAAAACCGCCTCCGTTGCTCTCTATCCCACCTACCGTAACCGTGACCCGGTAGAGGTCGAAGTCGGCGCTCTCCGGCACTGTGCCTCGAAGGGAGGTCTCCGAAGCGTCGCTCAGGTTGGCCTGCAGAATTTCACCCGAGCGGGAGAAGAAGATCGTGTTCAGTCCTGGAATCGGACTGAAGCCCCGGCCAATCACCGTGAATGGGGTTCCCACCGGACCCGTAGCCGGCGAGATGAATCGAATCGAAGGAGGCTCGTCGGGCAAGGTGGTTTCACAATCGGCGAGTGGGTTCGTTCCGAGCTGGTGTTGGAGCAGGGCAACGATGTCTTGAACGTCGACTTGCGCATCCTGGTTGGCGTCAGCATTTTCCAACGCCTGGGCCTCGAGCATCCTCTGGTTCAGGATGACGGATTGGATCAAAACCAGGTCCCGGACGTCCCTCAAGCCGTCCAGATTACTGTCCCCAGGACACAGCGATGCAGTCTCAGGGGAAACACGCAAAACTGAGGGCTGCGCGGCAGAGTACCCACCCTCGGGTCCCAGGTGAAGCGCCAGGACTACAACCAGGGAGAGCCCGCCCATCTTGAGGGTGGTCGTTAAGACCTGGCCCGGAGGCCTTTCCTTGTTCATTCTCTCTTACATTTCCAAACTCGTTACCCTCCAGAAAAAAGAGGGACAAGAAACCCAGTAGCTCGCTCATTGTATCGTGGAGCAACCAGAGCTTCAATTTCAAGCGCCTGGTGACCGCGCGTTGGGAGAGGCCTGAAACTTGAACGATTCGTCGGAACGTCTGCACGCACGGCTTTCTGCTCGCAGCTTTTGCCGCAAGAGCTTTAACAGAATCTGCTGAAGCGAAAACCGAGTAGGGCTAAAGCGAAAACCGAGTAGGATTGTCTGATTTATTCGCTTCTACCCTCCCATTTCAAGTAACCTGGACCTTGGCACAGATCCTCCTAGCCGGAGTTTCTCATCACCGGTCGTCTCGAGGCAGCGAGAGCTGTCTGGGGTTGCGTAGCGACTGCGCACCCGTTTTTCATAGGAATTTCCTCATGAGAGTCTTAGCACAGTCGATTTTGGTGATCGGTTTACTTTCTGGAGGCCTTCAGGGCGAAGACCTGAAAAGGGTGTCCAATAGCGACAGCTTCCGTTTCGGTACATTTTTTCAGATCTCGATCGAAAAATCAGCGATGTTCCCGGATCCGCTCTGTCCAGGCAGCGCCATCTCGTACGAGATAACGCTTAACAATCAATCGGGTCAGGGGGCTACGAACCTACCCTCATCGATCGAGGACCCCATCCCAGCGGGAACCAAATACATTCCGGATAGCGTCAGCGAAAACGCCTTCTTCGATAGCGCCAACAATCGGGTCGTCTGGACTGGATCCCTGGGCACAGGAGTGGCTTTCCCGCAGAGCCAGACCATCTCCTTCTCGGTGAGGGTGAACCAGGGCGTTATGGATGGGACCGTGATCAACAACACTGCAAGCTCGAGGGCTGCTCCTCCAGGCAACGACCTACTCGTACAGCAGATCGAGCTGCCCCTGACCGTCGCCTGCCTTCCCACGTCGGGGCCAGTCACCTGGACCGGAGGAGGGAATGACGGCGACTTTTCCAATCCCGATAACTGGGATCCAGCGGCAGTGCCCGGGACCGACCATGATGCGGTGATACCAGGGGGTATTGGGATCATCACCATTTCCCAACCGCAAGAGATCCGAAGTCTGGATCTGGGAGCGGGTTCGACCTTGAGGATTGAGGGCGGCAGCCTGACCCTGAGAGAGGACAGCACGATCAACGGGCAGTTGGTCAACGGTTCCAAGAGACCGTCTGAGGCTTCGAATGTCCAAGGAGCCACATTCGGAAGGCTGTTCATCCAAGGAGACGTCTCGGGCACCGGGAGAATCATGAATTCGGATCGGATGACCGTCTCGTCTGCCAGTCTTGACGTCGAGCTCGAGACAGACGGCAATATCGAGATCAATGGCCTGGTCAATTTGATGAAGCCCTCGGAAAACCGTGGGAGCTACGCGCTGGAGAGCGGAGATAGCCTGCACTATCAGGGCAGTGGCCACAACCTGGAAATGACCCTGAATGGCCCCCCCAGCGGTGTCTCCGACGCGGTTGTCTTTCTGCAACAGGCCACGACGGCCACCGTCCAGATCGACTCATCAGCCTCGGCCAGCGTGACGGGTCCGGTGGAGGTTCGGGGTCAGCTCACTGTGGTCATCTCCGGGGCCGTCCCGGCCGGAGGAATGGCGAGCACCCCAACCGGCTCTAGCGCCTCCGGCAATGCCATCTGGACGGGTGGCAGTATCGATCTGGGGGAGAGTGCCAACCTGAGAAACCAGGGGACAATGACGCTCAGCGAGCCAGGCGACGGATCACCAGCCCTGACGGTACACAGCGGTGCAGAGTTCACCAATGCCGGTAGCATCCACCTGGGTGGGACAAGGATCCTGCTGGAGGGTAATGCCCAACTCGTCAACCAGACCTCGGGCGAGTTGTCGGGATCAGGAACAATCGAGGGAAGAGTGCGAAACGGCGGAGTTCTCCAAGTCGGAGACTCTATCGGGGGCATCACAATCACTGGAGAATACGACCAGCTCGAAACTGGGGAACTGAGGATGGAGTTGGCTGGCGAGAGCAGCTTCGACGTACTGCAGGTGGGGACGGCGACGAGCGAAAGCGCGAGTCTGGACGGAACCCTTTCGGTTTCACTGATCGATGAATTCGTGCCCGTTGTGGGCAATAGCTTTCTGATCGTGGATGGTCCAACCGAAGGTAGTTTCTCCAACTGTTACCCCTTCCGAAATGACCTGTGCCGGATTGCCAATGCTGGCACCGGGGCTGATATGGGATGTCATCCACGGTTCGGTGAGGCTGAGCGTCGTTCTGCCTGGTGCGGATCTGGAACTGAAAAAGGTGGTGGACAAGACCAGCGCTGAACTGGGCGAGACGGTGACGTTTACGGTAACCCTGGAGAACAAGGGCCCCCAAACGGCCACCAACATTCGAGTCAGTGATCCAATCCCCAGTGGGCTGAGCGGCATCATGAGTTCCGGAGGTTACAACCAGGCTACCGGAATCTGGACTGTTTCCAGTCTGGAGAGGAATACCACCGCCATACTGACGCTGACAGGAGAACTGTCTTCCCCTGGATCGATCACGAACACAGCAGAGGTCATCGCCGTGGATCAGATGGATGCTGACTCGACTCCAAACAACGGTGACGAGAATGAAGATGATCAGGCGTCGGTAAGTGTGAGTGTGGACGAGACCGCGGATCTGGGCATCAGCAAGATGGCCAGCCCAGACCCCGTCGAGCCAGGGAACACTCTGAACTACACCCTCGGAGTTACCAACAACGGTCCTTCTGAAGCAACCGATGTCACGATCATCGACACCCTCCCTGATGGGGTCACCTTTGTTTCGGCGACTGGCGCCGGTTGGAACTGCGGTCAGGTGGCAGGCATTGTCACCTGCACCCGAGGCTCCCTGAATAGCTCGGAGTCGTCTCCCGATATTGATTTGGACGTTGTCGTGGATCCTTCGACAATTGGACAGCTGGAGAACACGGCCACGGTATCTGCGAATGAGGACGACAACCAGCAGGAAAATAACAGTCAAACCATCAGCACAACCGTAGTCATCTCGCCGCTCTACTTTGCCCAGTTTGGAGACGGAGAGATCGCTTCGGAAAGTGTCACCCAGACTCTGGGGACAAACGCGGTACAGCTTTCCAGCGAGTTTTTCCTGATAAATTCCGACAAGACTCAAGAGACTACCGCGACGATTCGGATCAAAGGCGACGATGGTGTGCCTCTGGACAACGTCGACCTGAATGGAGCTGTTTTGCCCCAGGGGGAGGTCGATGTCACGATTCCTGCCTGTGGCATGCGTATCCTGCGCACCGATGGGGAAGGACCTCTGCAGGCAGGATCCGCGACGGTGACTTCGGGCGGGCAACCTTCTGGTGTCATGGTTTTCAACAGCGGCATCGGAGCGGCCGGCGTGGGTGCCAGCCCGGCACTGGCGGCGTTCGTAGCTCCGATGCTGAAGAACGCTGAGATCAGTACTGGAATCGCCTTTCAGAATCCGGGGAACGATCCGGTATTGGTGACTCTCGAACTGAGGGATGCTGACGGACAGTTGTTTGGGTACGGGTTCCATCACCCTGGCAGGCATGGGCCATCGGGCGCTCTTTGTGGACGAGATTGGCTGGACTCCAGCGTCGGGTGTGAGCATCGACTTCACGGATTTCGAGGGACTTGTGAAGGCGACTGCATCCACAGGAGCCATTGTGGCAACCGTGATTCAGACCCGACCTCAGGAATTCGTGACGATGCCGGTGTCGGCTCCAACGGAGTCCGGCAATCTGGAACTCCTCTTTTCTCAATTCGGAGACGGTGAGCAGAGCGGAGTTAGTCTTTCCAGCGAGGTCATCCTGATCAACTTGAGCGAAACGATGAGCGCCCAAGCCACAATTGCGCTCAAAGATGACGATGGGCTCCCCCTGAGTGGCGCGGATCTCGACGGCCAGATACTTGCCGATGGAACTCATAGCGTGACGATACCCGCCTGTGGTATGCGTGTCTTGCGCACTGATGGTGAGGGCCCGATACAGGTTGGGTCTGCAACCGTGACCTCCGACAAGCCGCTGGCCGGTGTGATCGTCTTTAGCAGCAGCGCTGGAGCCGCAGGCGTCGCTAGTCCCAAAAGAAGTAGATGAAAGTGGCGTAAGCCGCGTCTAAACACCTGAAATGCCAGACCTGACGGGTATTCTGGGGTTGTCAAAGAAACTTCAGAACAAGCCGAAAGGAGGCATTTCAGGTGAATAAAAAGGATAG
>JAKZYH010000271.1:0-11233 GCA_047514575.1 Acidobacteriota bacterium
CCTGCCATGGTTCACACCATACCCCACGAACCCCGTCCGAGTCCAGCGAAAAAACTCGGTGTTTTTCTGTTGCTTTCGGGGGGGGGTAAGCTACTCTTGATTCGCAGGCAGCATCATGGTGGTGCTACCTGAGTAGTTACCTACAGGGTACGCTTGATCTGATTCTGGAGGTTCATGCCGCTCAGTTTGAACGATACGAAACTCTATGTTCAGTCTTTAGTTACGGGTAAATGGCAGGCCTAGCGTCCTACTTGCCTCTCCCTTGCCTTGAAGAAGGGCGAAGGAGTGGGGAAGGCAAAGGCATAGGCAAAGGCAAGTTTGAGGGAAAGGGCGACGGCAAGGGTTCGGCGCTGAACAGGTATTGGATCATTAACCCACTACCCTTTTCTCTCACAGCTAGTTTCCTTTGGTCCTGGGTGTTATGATCTTGTGACAATTTCAAAACCCACGACCATGACCGCCATCCCACGGGAGTAACCGACTATGTCCAATACCCTTTACGCGGGTGTAGCCCGCCGAGTGATCAACCCTGCCATCGGCACGACCAAAGGCGGCCTGCGCCTGTTCGCTGATCCCATTCAGGCCATCGAGAGCGACTTGACGGGTACGGTTCTGGTTCTATCGAACCAGTCCAACAAGGTGGCTATCATTGCCCTCGATCTTTGTACTTTTTCACCTGCTGAGGGAGCCGCCATCCGCGAGCAGGTGGGCGGGGCGATAGGCATCCCTTCGACCAACGTCATGGTGAATCTGAGCCACAACCACAGTTCGCCTACGCTACCCGACTGGTTCCCGGACACCGAGGAACAGACTCGACTGAAGACCCGCTACCGAGACCAACTGACGGAGTGGCTGGTCGAGGCAGTGCGAGAGGCGGATTCCAGTCTTAGGCCGGCACGGATTGGCGCCGGTTGGGGTGAGAGTCAGGTCGCCGTCTATCGTCGTGAAACCGGCCCCGACGGGCGAGATGTGTTGGGCGAGGTGCCGGACCACCCCATCGATCCGGCCGTTGGCGTCATTCGCGTGGATGATCTGGATGGCAACCCGATCGCGGTCGCTTTCAGCTACGGCTGCCATCCGGTTACCGTAGGGCCCCGTTCCATGGTGGCCTCGACCGATTTTCCCGGCCCGGCCCGCGACGTCATCGAAAAGTGTCTGGGTGGAACGGCGCTCTTTCTGCAGTCGTGTGGCGGGAACATCAACCCGCGTGTCGGCATCGGCTATGAAGTCGATTGCCGCGATGCAAAAAACCGCATGGGGTTGGCTCTGGGAGGCGAAGCATTGAGGGTTGCCGCCGAAATCCGTACCAACGTGCAACCCGGCGAACGAGCGCCCATGGGTAATGTCCCCAATATCCTGTTCAACCAGTGGCAACCCGTAGAGGGAGACACCTGCACTTATCTTGGAACCGTTGAGGAAACGGTTAAGTTGAGCTTTTGTCCCTTGCCTCCCATGGAGCAGGCCAAGCAAATTCACGACCATTGGCAAGACGAGTGGGAGAAGCGAAAGTCCGGCAACGCCCGTGACTGGGAAGTTCGGATAGGCGCAAGATTTACGGACTGGTCCGAAAAGCTGGTGGCAGCCATCGAGGATGGGAACCCGTCGCTGGACCTGGAGCTGCAGGGGATTCGGGTCAACGATATCGTCCTCGTCGGCATGAACACGGAAACCTTTTTCGAAACCGGCTTGTCGATCAGGTCTCGATCCCCGCTGCCGCACACATTCGTGCTGGGCTACACGAACAGTCTTGTCAGCTACCTACCCCGGGCCGAAGATCATCCGAAGGGCGGATGGAAGTTCGACGAGAGTTACGCCGTCCCCGATTTGCTCTTTCAATGTTACTCTCTGCCGGTCGCGCTGCACCCCGATTCGGCAGAGTTGGCTGTTGAGAGGGCGTCGGCTCTGATTCAGAGGCTCGGGTGATTCAGACGGGATTTAGGGAGAGGGCTAAAGCCACGAAATCGAGAAAGATTCGGCACCTGGGATGCCTCCCGCATTCCGGAATGGTATCTGGCTAGCGCCTCACCTTGCCCTAGCCCTCGCCTACAAACTTGCCTTTGCCTTCCCACTCGCCCCTTCCCCATCCCTTCCATGTATCCGGGCTCCTAGCAAGCAGGGGATTTGATGTGGGTGCTTGGATTAGCTATTGTAGCTAAATGAAGACAGCTACTTTGACCGAAACCAAGAATCAGCTCAGCGCTCTGATCGATCAGGTTCGTCATGGGGAGACAATTCTGATTCTCGATCGGGGTCTTCCTGTGGCGCGTCTCACCTCGGTGATCGCGGAGGATAGTCCCACTCCCGAGGGGCGTGTAGGCCGCTTGGAACGCCAGGGAATTCTGCGTAGGGCCCAGATTTCAAAGACGTCCGAGGTATTCCATTCGACTCGTCCGAAAGCCCGCGAAGGGGCGAGCATCTTGAGGGCATTGCTGGATGAGAGGAGGGGCGGTCGGTGAGATTTTGGGACAGTTCAGCCCTGGTTCCGCTACTGGTTGCCGAAGACACAACCCCATCGTTGGAAGCGCTGTTCGAGGACGAAAAGAGCGTTGCGGTCTGGTGGGCAACGGAGGTGGAATGTACGTCGGCAATAGCGCGGCTCGAAAGGATGGACCTTCTCTCGCCCCAGGAAACGAACGCAGCCTTTCAGCAGCTTCAAGAGCTTGTCCGGGTCTGGCACGTCATCGATCCCGTGGAGGTCCTTCGTCTGTCGTCCAGGCGGTTTCTCCGCGTCCACGATCTGCGGGCAGGCGATTCATTGCAGCTTGCGGCCGCCTTTGTTGCGGCCGAAGGTCGTCCTGGAAGTCTGGAGGTTGTGTGCTTGGACGAACGCCTCGTGACTGCTGCCCAAAAAGAAGGCTTCCAAATCATCGACCGTTCGTCCTTGTGAAATAGAATCGATCCCCTGTTAAGGGCGATTACCCGTTACACGTCGAGCACGATCCACGCGGGATCGTGGTCGCTACCGTTGCCTCCGTGCTTGGTGCGCCGGTCGATGGTCGCATCGCTGAATCGATCTTCGAGCGCCTTGCTGACCCAGATCTGATCGAAGAGCTCGTACCTGGGAAGCTCCGGCCCGGACGGGTTGAATCGATGGGTCCAGGCCTTCGTCTGCGGTCCGGGGCCTTGACCCGGTGTCTCCCGCTTCGGCTCGCGCGTCTCCTTCGGGTCCTCGAGCGCGTTCACGAGCTGCCGGTTGTCCACCGTGAGCATGGGTGCCAGGAACTCGGAGTCTGGCGGATCGTTCATGTCCCCGGTGAGCACGAACTTGCTGTTCGGGCGCTCCATGCGGCTGATGATCCTGGAGATGGTCTCCGCCTGGCGCTTGCGGCGGTTGTTGGCGTCGATTGCGCCCTGCTCCTGGTCCTCGAAGAAGGGCACAAAGTGGCTCTTCAGGTGGGTGTTGTAGATGTTGAAGAGCTTCTCGCCGTTGTCGCCGAGGATCTCGACCTACAGCAGGTCGCGGCTGAAGACGCGCCGACCCGGGTCGTCCGGATGCACGGCCGCCTGGTGTGAGACGATCGAGCCGATGGGAAGCTTCGAAAGGATACCCACGTCGATGAGACGCCGGTCGTTGCCCTCGATCAGGACGACATGCGGGTAGACGTTCTGCAGATTGTCGCGATTGAAGGTCCGGAGGATCTCGATGTGCTCGACCTCCTGAACCGCGAGCACGTCGGCGTTCACGACCTCCCGGATGCGCCTCGCGATTTCGGTCGTGTCATCGGGGTCCTGCCCTTTCACCAGGTTGCCAATAAAGGTGCGAACGCTGAACTGGCCTTGGTCGAAGGAGAGAGTGATGCCACCCTGCTGCTGGGCGGGCGCGGCCGTGATCTGGGCGTCGAAATTGAAACGTGAGAAGAGGTTATTTAGGTTGAAAGTTCCTACTCTGATGCTCATATTGGCCTCCTAGTTGAGGACATCTTATCCCGACTAGGGGGTCGCGGGAAAGCGGGTACCTCGTTGCGCTCTCTCTCGATGGGACGGTCGCGATTCGAACCCCCGTCCTTGTTTCCCCCATGCCACGAGGGAAGGCGAAGGCAACTTTAAGGGCGCGGGGACCGCTCCCAGATTCCGACACCGGGATCATCCCGAAGAACTCAGGTAATCCATACGCCCGCCGTCAACAGTGAGTATTTGCCCTGTGATGAAGCGGGCCTCGGGCGATGCCAGGAAGGCGACTGCGGCGGCAATGTCCTGGGGCTCACCAATCCTACCCAGGACGCTGCGGCCACCGAATTCCTCTTCAATCGAGCGCACCTCTTTCGCCGACCTCTCTTTGACCAGTAGATCGGTTCGAACGAGTCCCGGAGCGACGGAATTGACGTTGATATTGTCGGGACCGAGCTCCAGCGCGAATCGTTTGGTCAAGTTCATGACGGCCGCTTTGGTCGCGCTATAGAGCGTCCTCATTCCAGAGACGTTGGCGTATCCGGCAATCGAAGATATGTTGACGATCGAGCCCGACTGCTGTTTCCGCATGTGAGGCATGACGGCTCGGGTGCAGTGAATCGTACCCATGGCATTGACGCGCCACATCTCTTCCATGTCGCGCTCCAGGTCCTCGTCGGATTCGTAGGAGGTCAGATCTCCGTCGCGTACGACGGCGGCATTGTTCACAAGAATGTCGATGCGAGCGAAACTTTCGACCGTTCGCTCGACCATGTTTTGTACGGCCGCTCCATTGGCCACGTTGGCTTGCATCGCTTCGGCTTGCTGACCAAGATGGCGGATTTCTCGAACGGTTTCTCCCGCAGCCGCCTCATTGCCAACGAAGTTGACAGCGACTCGTGCCCCCTCCTGAGCCAGACGCAAGGCCACGGCCCGGCCGATCCCTCGCGATCCTCCGGTTACCAGGGCCACTTTCCCTCGAAACCTCCTGCCGTGCTCTGCGCTTGCCTCTGTTTCTGGCATTGCAACCCTCGCGAGTAGCCTACCACCATCCAGGACAACGTGCTCGGGACCTCAAAAATGCGGCGTTTTCACCGCGCACGATGTAGAATAGTCCCTGACCTGAAACCTCATTGGCCAGGAGATCATGAAATAGGCGCCACATGGGGTGCTAACGAGGATCATAGGAGAGGCAACAAAGTTTCCTTCTCGAATGATCTAGCGCCAATTGGCGGCCACTTTATCCTGAGGGTTGTCCCCTCGGAAGGCGTTACGTTGCATACTCAGAAGACTCGAATGACGGTGGCCCACGGCCAAGGAGTCATGCCTTGGTCCTGTACCGCTTGTCGAATCGGAAAGCTACTCCTTGTGGCAGGGATAGCGGCAGCGATCTGCTACGGCAATGACCGGGATGTTCGCCTCCCTCACCTTGAAGCAATGTTGCCGATCGGAGGCAAGGCCGGTACCGAAGTGGAGGTCACCCTGTGGGGCGACATGCTCTCCAATGCAGAAGACGTCGAGTTCGATTGCGACGATCTCAGCTTCGAACTGAAGAAAGCGACTGCGGGCAAGATCGAAGGCACGATTCGCCTCGCCGAACGGGCTGCCCCGGGACCTCACATTCTGCGGGCCAAAACCAAGGACGGTTACACCAGTGCTCTCTGGTTCACGGTGGGGCAGTTTGACCCTGTTCGCGAGCAGGAGCCAAACGAGAGCCCCGATACCGCACAAGCGTTTTCTCCACCCTGCGAGATCTACGGAAGCATGGTCAAAGAGGAACGTGATTTTTATTCCTTCGAGGCAGAGAAGGGTGAACGCTGGGTGATCGAAGTGAGGGGCATCCAGTACGGCTCCATGGTTGAGAGTTATCTGTACCTGCGCGACGAGCAGGGAAGAGAGCTCGCCTTCAATGACGATCGCAGCGGTTTCGATGTCAACTCGATGATCGACTACACCTTCGATCGGGCCGGCACCTACCGGGTAGAGGTGGATTCCTTCCGGGGCCTTCGCGGATGGGGCTTCAAGAAGAACAATGGCTATGTTCTGCGCGTCTCCCAACTCCCCATGATCGACCATATCTCCCCTCTGGGAGGCCAGGCGGGGAGCCGGGTCACAGTCCATGTGACGGGGACGGCTTTGAACTCGGTAGAACGTGTTTTCCTGACACCAACCCGGCGCGGTGAGCACTTCACTTTGACGATCCCCTGGACCTTGGCCGTCGAGTTTGCCGACGACGATTCAACCGCTTCTGATATCCCCAGGATAACGGGGGAGATTGTTCGGAAAGCCCCCGATGTTCTGGAGGTTGAGTTCGATCTGCCACCCAGGCCTGCGGGGACATGGTCACTCTTCGTCGAAGGAAAGCACGGGATCGCCGATCCCAAGTTTTTCGAGCTCAGCGCGGCAGCGGAGATCGAGGAAGTGGAGTCCAATGACCGGCGCGATGAGGCACAAGCCCTGGTCCTTCCGGACGATCTATACGTGATTGTCAATGGTCGGCTGGAAGAGAGGTCCGTCTCCGAGCTCTTTCAGGACAAGGACTTCTACGCGCTGGAAGCCAGAAAGGGAGTGCCGCTACGCGTCTACACCAACGCCTACCAACTTCTGGCGCCGGAAGTCGATACCGTGGTGAGCCTGTTCGACGTTGATGGAGAACTGCTGGCCGAAAGCGACGATCTCACTGCAGGACGCGGCTTCTACCCGGGGAGTGCGGACAGCAACCTCTACTACATTCCCGAAAGGGACGAGAGAATCATCATTTCGGTGTCGGACCGTGTGGGCAGAGGCGGACCCGGATACGACTACCGCCTTCACGTCAAGTCGGAGGAACCAGGTTTTCATCTGATCGTTGCTCCCCTGTTTGGTCTGAAGTCGATATCGGTCTCCAACTTTACTGTTGAACGCGGCGGAGAGAGCGATATGGTGGTTAGCATGATCCGAATGCCCCCCAAGAGCCACTCTGACGATCCGGCAGCTGCGGCCCAGGCGCCGCCCCCTGGTGCTGTGATGGAAGGAGAGGTGCGAGTTTGGGTCGAGGGACTTCCTTCGGGAGTCACGGCCGAGGAGCACAGGTTTCGCGCAGACGAGATCATGGAGCCTGGCGGTGACGGGGCCACCTTCATGGTGCCTGAGAGACTGCTGAAGATCCAGGCGGGTGATACCGTGCCACCGGGATCCTATCCGTTCCTTGTGAGAGGCGAGGTCGTGGGCAAGGAGAGGATCAAAGCAGTCGGAAGAGCGATGGACGTCATGGGGGGCATTACGGAGCTGTACAATTTCCTGCACAGACCCGCACCCCAGACAACCCTTACCGTCATCGAGCCTGGTGGACTCACCGTTGAACTTGACCTGAAGAAAGACCAGGTGGATGTCATGCAGGGGGGGACCTCGGCCGTCGTGATCAAGAACCGGCTCCCGATCAGGACGGGTCAAAGCCCCAAAGTCTGGTTGACGAACGCTCCGGATGGCTTGAGGGCTCAACCGGGATTCGATTCTGAAGGGAATCTGCAGATCGATTTTCGCGCAGCTGAAGACTTGCCCGCCGAGTCCTCTAAGGATGTCTATCTCGAGGTCGCTCTCGGCAATCGGATTGTCTCAACCAGGCCCTTTACGGTTCAGGTGTTTGCGAAAGAGGAAAAGCCTTGAAGCCCGAAGCTGGAAAGGATGGCCGGCGGTCCCTTTTGCCGTCTGCTTCCGGACGGGCAAGGTCAATGCGTATCCTCGGTGGCCTCGGAATCTCCGCCACGGTCGTCCTGCTCCTTTCTCTGCTGGCACCGGTCAGCCGGTCGGTCGCCTCGTCTACCGTCGCTGTTCCAACGACCGCCGCCTTACAGCGGATTGTCCTGGAGCCCAAAGAGATTAGATTGGCTCATCCCGGCGCAACCCAGCGACTGGTTGTTACCGGCTACTACGCAGACGGGACCGAACATGACGTCAGCCAGCTGTGCCGTTACGTCTCTTCCTCGGCTGAGGTGCTTACGGTCAGCGCGGAAGGTGTCGCTAAGGCTCTCTCATCGGGAGAATGTGGGATCGAAGCTCGGCTGGGAGACGCCCGTTCGGACATTCGGGTGGGAGTGGCCGACCAGCCGGCGGAGCTGAGCATTGATTTCAGTCAGGATCTACTTTCGATCTTTACCCAGAAGTCGTGTAACAGTCCCCCTTGCCATGGTGCCATCGCGGGAAAGAACGGGTTCAAGCTATCGCTGTTTGGCTATGATCCCGAAGCGGACTATCGAATGATCGTCTCGGCCCACGACGGCCGGCGTGTCAATCTGCAGGATCCGGAAAAAAGCCTGATTCTGTTGAAGCCCTCGTTCGCGGTCCCGCACGGAGGAGGCAAGAAACTGCCTCCAGCTTCGGACGAGTATCGAACGATATTCAATTGGCTGAATCAGGGGGCACGTTACAACTCGAATGGACCCCGGGTGACGGACATTTCGATCCATCCCAAAGCTAGGGTCCTGCTGGGACTGGGGAGCACCCAGCGCTGGGTCGTGCTGGGACGCCTCTCGGATGGAACAACCCGGGATATGAGCAGGGAAGTGCGCTATCAAGTGGGAGACGAGAACGTCGTCAAGGTGAGTCCCCAGGGAGAGGCGACGACAGTTGGGAGAGGACAGACTCACGTCATGGTGCGGGCTATGGGCCGTGTGGCAGTCTCGAGGGTGGGCGTGGTGGATGAACGTCCTCAGGCGGATCAACCGCAGATGAGAGCAAGCAATTTCGTGGACGAGGCCATGATCCGGCAGTGGAAACAGCTCAGGCTGGTGCCGTCCGAGATCAGCGGCGACGAAGAGTTTCTGAGGCGAATCTACCTCGATGTGATCGGGCTGTTGCCAGCCCCCGAAGAACGCCAGCGCTTCCTGAATGATACTCGTACGGAAAAAAGAGCAGGGCTGATTGACGAACTGCTCGATAGACCGGAGTACGCCGTCTACTGGACGACCAAGTTCGAGGATAGCTTTCGCAACCACCAGACCAACATTCAAAGCCGCGCCCAGGCGAACTTTCGAAGGTTCGTTCGGACTTTCCTGGCTGAAGACCGTCCTTACGATCAGTTTGTTCGGGAAATACTGACCAGCATCGGGGACCAGACACATAACCCTGCGGCCAGCTTCTGGGCCCCGATGTCGAACATCGCTCTCGATATCACGAACGTCAATCAGGTGACTACGACGGTCAGCCGTCTCTTTCTAGGCATGAGGATGGAGTGTGTGGAATGCCACAACCATCCTCTGGAAAATCTGACGCAGAACGACTTCTTTGATCTGAGTGCGTTCTTCGGACAATTGCGCCAGAAGAGGGGATACGAAACCTATCGGCGAGTCTGGTACCTGGAACCGAGGGCTGAGTTCCTGCACCCACAAACCAAGCAGCCGCTACAGCCCAGGATCCCGTTTGACCCGGATTTCCCCGTGCGGACCAGCGGTGATTACCGCAAAGATCTGGCGGCCTGGATTACGTCAAGCGAGAACCCCTACTTCGCTCGAGCCATCGTCAATCGTATCTGGCGGGAGTACTTCAACCTGGGCATCGTGGAACCCTTCGACGACTTCCGAACCACCAATCCCCCTTCCAACGATGACCTGTTAGACGGATTGGCACGGTACTTTGTTGAGCATGGTTTTCGCTTGAAGCCGGTTCACCGGGCGATCCTCAACTCCAGTACCTACCAGCGGACATCCTCCCCCAATTCGCTGAACGAACAGGATGACCCACGATTTTTTACCCGCTACAACATTCGGATTCTTCCCGCCGAGGCGCTGCTGGACGCCCTGTCGCAGGTGACCGGTGTAGAGGAGTCCTTCCCCTTCAATCCGAAGGGGACCCGGGCCCAGGATGTCAACTTCTCCGACTACGCAGGTTACTTTCTGGATATATTCGGCTTTCCGGAACGATTGAGCCTGGAGGAGCGACCCAAGAAACCGACTCTCAGTCAGGCACTCCACATGAAGTTCGGCGACAAGGTCATGAAGAAGGTCCAGTCAGACCAGAACGTCGTGAGCAAGTTATTGGAGTCGGGTAAGAGCAATCGGGAGATCTGCGACCATATTTTCACGAGCGCCTACGGGCGTCAGGCCACTGTTCAGGAGTGGGAACTGGTGTCACAGTTTTCCGCCAGGATGGAACCCCAGGGCCTGAGCAGGAAACAACTTCTCGATGATTTGCTCTGGACTGTGGTAAACTCTGAAGAATTCTTGGTCAACCACTGAGTCGAAGGCCTCTAATGAGAATCACGCCACAAGAACTGCGATGCTGCCAGACCCGGAGGGATTTCATCAGAGTCGGAATGGCGAGTCTGGGCGGGCTGAGCCTGGCCACTCTCCTGCGCCAGCAGCCGCTATTGGGATCCAAGAAGAGCGCATTGAATTGCATCGTGCTGTTCCAGATGGGAGGCAACAGCCAGGTCGACAGCTGGGACCCCAAACCGGATGCAGAGTCCGAGATTCGAGGTCCGTTCAAGGCAATTCCGACCGCGCTTCCAGGGATCTACTTTTCTGAGCTCCTGCCCGAGTCCGCCAAGCGACTCGACAAGTTTTCGCTGATCCGGTCGATGTACTCGGATGACGCGATTCACGAGAGCGCGCAGCAGTACGTCATCAGCGGCACCAAGCGCAGAAACGACCTGGTACACCCGTCACTTGGCTCGGTTCTGGCACACGAATGGGGTTCGAAAGGCGGTCTGCCTCCCTACGTTGCAATTCCGAAGATGACCCGGTCGGGGGGAGCTGGATTTCTGGGGTCCGTCTACGATCCCTTCCTTTCGGGGGACCCCAACCAGGAGAACTTCTCCGTTAAGGATCTGACGTTGCCGTTGGGGATGAAACTGGAGCAGGCTCAAGCGAGGTCAGAGCTGCTCGAGGCGATGGATAACCGTTTTCGTAGGATCGAGCGTTCCGGATTGTTGGAGCGGATGGATGAATTCACTCAAAGGGCCCACGATCTGGTGACCTCGCCTGCCGCCAAGAAGGCATTCGACGTTTCTCAGGAGAGTGAAAAGCTTCGGGACGCCTACGGGCACACCACCATCGGGCAGGGAGCACTGCTGGCTCGTCGATTGATCGAGTCCGGGGTCCGTGTGGCCACGGTTTTCCACGGAGGCTACGACACTCACTTCGACAACAATCCCGGCATGGAGAAGGTCAACATCCCCTTCGACCAGGCCTTCAGCGCGCTTCTAGACGATCTGGAAAGCCGTGGTTTGCTGGAGACGACTCTGGTTCTGGTACTATCCGAGTTCGGGCGCACCCCGCGTCTCAATTCGCAGGCAGGACGTGACCACTGGCCGCGCTCCTTCTCGGTGGCGTTGGCTGGCGCCGGAGTCAGTGGAGGAGTGGTGGTAGGA
>JAKZYH010000272.1:0-7076 GCA_047514575.1 Acidobacteriota bacterium
TTACGGATGGGTCGTTCGTCTCAGGTTGCTCTCCACCTTTCCTCATGGAAACGCAGTTACCACTGTCGACTTCAGGCCGGTAACGTTAGCCTGGAAGGGACTTGCACCCTTCTGATCAAACGCCTTCACAGGCGCACTGGCTTCGGTCTCCAGGCCGAAGGTCCTCTTCCTTCGAGCCTTTGGCTCGACGTACGGCGGCACGGAGGCCACCGCCACGCCCTGACACGAAGTTTCTTTCCTGTACGATCCGGCTCTGCAGCCGGGGCGGGGCTAGGCTGAGACTTCAAGAATACGTCGCATGTCGAACGTCTGAGGGTCGCACGTCGGAACGTGCTGACTACTGGTAGCGAATGTTGCCATCCGGTTCTGTCACCAGGGGACGTCGCCAGGCCTTGAGGGGCTTGCCGCCAAATGCCTTCTCGTTCAACTCGATTCCAAGCCCTGGCTCCTCGGGAAGCTTTAGATAGCCGTCTACCAACTTGAGAGGCTCCAGAATCAAGTCTCGCATGGGCCCCTGGCTGTCGACACGGTATTCCAGAACGATGAAATTGGGGGTGGAGGCCGCGAAGTGAGTCGAGACAGCCGTGGAGACCGGGCCTAGTGGACTGTGGGGAGCGATCGTCAGATAGTTAGCCTCGGCCATGGCGGCAATCTTCTTGGTCTCCATCAGTCCCCCGCAGAGCAGGAGATCGGGCTGTAGGATGTCGGCCGCCCCAGCAGCGATCACATCCCTGAATTCGTACTTGGTGTAGAGCATCTCGCCGGTGGCGATCGGGATACCAATCTTCTGGCGCAGCTCTCCCATCGCCTCGATATTCTCGGGTCTCAGGGGCTCCTCGAAGAAGAAGGGCTGGAAGGGCTCGACCACCGCAGCCATCTGCAGCGCTCGCACCGGCTCGAAGATACGCGCGTGAGGATCAAGCCCGATGTCCACATCCTCACCGACGGCCTTACGCACGGCTTCCATCCGCTTGGCGGTCTCGCGAAGAACCCGGTTCCAGGGAAGCTTCTCGGCAGCTGGCGGCTGAGGAGCCATTTTGACGGCCGTGAAGCCTTCGCTCTGGGCTGCCCGTCTGGCGTCGTCGGCGACTTGCTGAGGAGTATCCCCACTGATGCCTCGATAGACTCGAACCTTATCGCGACAGCGTCCACCAATCAGCTCGTAGACGGGTACACCCAACTTCTTCCCCTTGACATCCCAACACGCGATCTCGATGGCGCTGATGGCCGCATTCACGATCGATCCACCCGGAAACCTGGATCCGTTGTACATGAGCCCCCAGATGTGTTCGATTCGAGTGGGATCCTGACCGATCAGCCAGTCCTTGAAATACAGAACCGTTTCCTCGACCGCCTTGTCCGGTCCCACCCGATAGGCCTCACCGATACCGTGCAGATGTTCGTCGGTCAGGAGCTTGACGAAAATGTGGTTTCCTCCACCCAGATTCACCCCAAATGTCTGTATGTCGATAATCTTCATGATCCAATCACCCCTTCAATTCCTGACACGACGATTCAACCTTGCCGCCACTCAGCGTCATGCTCGAGGGACTTAGTGCAGTCGATGAACAGCCAGGTCAGGGCGCTGATGAGATACATGCCCGCCACCGTAAGAAACAGAGGGTTGTAGTTGGTGACCGAGCGGGTCACCCCATCGATGACCTGCTCCGCAGTATTGTAGTCCAAGATCATCCCGAACATAACCGGCGACAGAATGCCACCGATACTGCCGGTAGTATTGATGATTCCAAAAACGGTGGCGGAGTATCTCCCCCCCAGGTCGGTGCAGGTACCCCATACGGTCGGCTGGCTCCAATCGGTGAAGAACTTGACCACGAACAGGGCGAGTCCTGCGGCCACAGCACTCTCCTGCTGGATCGTCACCAACATCAAGATACAGGCCAGGAACTTCCCCAGGAAACCGATCGTACTGCGGCCCCATCGACGACTTCCCGTGTGCCGAATCATCCAATCGTTGCAGTAGCCGCCCACCATTCCGCCGATCGCGCCTCCCCAGAGCGGCAGGCTGACCAGGAACCCGGCCTTGACCATTTCAATGCCTTTAGCATTCAGGAAGTAATCTCCCATGAACAAGCCATAGATCCCGTCCGCGCCCGCACTCATGATCTGCTGAAGCACAAAGAAGCGCATGACGGAGCTTTTCAGTACCCGGCGCCAGGGTAGGATCGCCGCCGCATCAGGAGGCACTGGCGTAGCATCCGAATTGATGAGGTCGCGCTCCGCCTGATTCGTCCGCGGATCCACATCAGGTGAGTTCCTAAAAAGCAGAAGAAAGGCGATTCCGAAGCCGATTCCGAGTGCACCCATCACCATCAGGGCAGCCTGCCAGGAAAGCCCAAGGTACCCGATCAGGAGCGATCCGAAGAGGATCGGAGAGAGGGCGCCCCCACCCCGCCCGAAAAACGTTGCCACCCACCCCTGGACGATGGCGCGCCTGGATCGGGGAAACCAGACTTGAGTCACCTTGGTCAGATTGGGATAACATCCTGCCTGGGTCACACCGAAGAGCAGGCGAACGCCGGCCAGTGAATAGAACCCAACCGCCGCTGCCTGGGCGGGGAGTGCGATGGACCAAAGGAGAATGATGGTCCCCAGGAAGAGATGGGGGCCGACCAGATCGCTCAAGATACCGCTAGGAATCTGTAGAAATCCGTAGCTGGCACTGAACAACGAAAACAGCGTCCCCAGCTCGGTCTTGCTAAAACCGTGAGCCTTCTCGAGTTCGGGCCCAATGAAGTTCCAGGTATAGCGGTGAAGATACAAGATCCAGGATGAACCACAGGCCAGGGAAAATACCAACCAACGGACTCGGGTCGGACGCTCTTGCGCCCCCGGTCCAGATCCTGAAGAATCCACGTGCGTCTTTGGAGTCATAAATCAAGAGTCCGGCGGATGTCGTAAAGTATGCCCATGTTCAGACATTTCGTCCACCTGGAGACCGTCACCTCGACCAACGAACATCTCAAGGCCTTCGTGGCCGACGGAGTGCCTCGGATTACAATGGCAGACGAACAGACGGCCGGCAAGGGAAGGTACGGGCACAGTTGGTATTCTGAGAAGGGAAAGGGTCTGTATGTCTCCTTCCTGGCGTACCCAATCTGGAGCACAGCCAGAGCTCCCTTCTTGACCATGATCGCAGCTTTGGCCGTGATCCAGGCCATCGAGATACAGAGTGGAAACAGGCTCCAACCGAAGGTCAAATCCCCCAACGACATTCTGATCGGTCAACGGAAAGTGGCCGGCGTCCTCACCGAACTAAGCACTCAGAGCGGACAGATCCGCTGGAGCATCATTGGGATTGGTCTGAACCTCTATCAGAAGGACTTCCCTGTAGGGTTGAAGTCGAAGGCCACCTCTCTGCTGATGGAAGGGGTAAGGATCGCCCATCCTCTGACGCTGTGCGAAGACATATCACGATACTTGGAAAGCGCCTTTCTGCTCTTGAAGGGGGGGCAGTGGCAGAGGGTTCGCCAGGATTTTCAGGCCTACCTCCAACAGACCCCGTCAGGATACGCTTTCGAAGAGTTCCCGGAGAGGCAGAATGAATCGGTTTAGAAGCAGGGAATCTTCCGGCTATCTCGGACGGCTGAAACAGGCGTTGCGGTCCACCCGGGAGGGATTGACCCAGAAAATCGACGGCCTGTTTGGCCCCGGGCAGTCCCCGATTACCGAGGAACAGTTCGAAGAAATGGAAGATGTCTTGATTGCCGCAGACATCGGAGTACAGACGGCTCTGGAAGTGATCGAGAGGGTCAGAGAGAGGACACGCGGCAGCCGATCGGTTGCGGCTCAGGACATCAAGAACCTGGTCACGGCAGAGCTCCGGACTCTCTTCTTGGAGGGTCCTGTCTGGGAGGAAAGCTTTGCGTCCCAGCGACCTCATGTGACCTTCGTGGTAGGGGTCAATGGAGTGGGCAAGACCACTACCATCGGCAAGCTGGTCCACCGTTACAAGCAGCTGGAGAAGGAGGTCCTCATTTGCGCCTCGGACACCTTTCGGGCAGCAGCTATCGAGCAGCTGACCATCTGGTCCCAGCGGACCCAATCAGAAATAGTGATGCAGAAGCCAGGCGCGGATCCGGCGGCGGTCCTGTTCGACGCCATTGCGGCCGGCAAGGCCAGGGGAAAGGATGTCGTAATTGTCGATACGGCAGGCCGGATGCACACCAAGCGAAACCTGATGGAAGAGCTCAAGAAGATGGTCCGAATAGCGGGGCGGGAATTATCAGGGGCGCCGCACGACGTCTACCTGGTCCTGGATGCCACTACGGGGCAGAACGCCCTGAGTCAGGCACGCGAGTTCGTCGAGGCCGTGGGAGCCACTGGAATCATAGTCACCAAGCTGGACGGAACTGCAAAGGGGGGAATCGTCGCCGGAATCGTCAAGGAGCTGAAGGTTCCCATTTGCTACATCGGCACGGGGGAGCAAATCGAAGATCTGGTCCCTTTCGAACCGGAGGCGTTCGTGGAGTCCCTGTTAGGGTCTGCGCACGGATCGGCTGAAGGACTCAAGACGGAATCTTCAGCTTGAGGAGACGAGCTCCGTTGTCGTAGGTGATGCGGCGCAGAATCTGAGGCTCCGCCACGTACTCTTTCAACCGGGCAAGCGAGCGCTGAGCGATACAGTATCCCTTCTGGTAGTCACCTCCATGCCCGTCGTGGCAGGGACAGTCGCTTCCCCAGATCAGCTTCTCGGAAAGCCGCAAGACGAAGTCCGAGGCAAATTCCGGATCCCGACTCAAGGCATTGCGCCCGGAGTTGGCCGACAGATCGCCGTACATGTTGGGATAGTCAGAAAGAAGCCTGTCAGTCATACCTCCCGGCTTCACCTCGCCATCAGGATATCCCCCAGGAGCACCAAGCGCGCTGATATTGGCCCACCAACCCGTGGCATGCCCAATGAAGTTGACCTGAGGGTAGGCCTCCAGGACCTTGTGGAATCGCTCTAGACCCGTGTTGTACTCGCCACCGAAGTGGAGCAGAACGGGTACGTTGAAATCCCGCGCGACATCGTAGACCCTCCGCATCTCGAGAGAGTCGGCCGGGAGCCTGAACTTTTGCTCCCCAATGCCCAGAGCACCCTTCTCCAGGTGAGTCCTTAGGACCTGTTGAGCATCCTCGCGTTCAGGATCGACGTTGCAGAAGGTCACGTAGCCATCCGGGTGAGCCTTCAGATGACTCCAGCACTCATTGTTGCCTGCCAACTGGACGTGCATCCAGCCGTCTCCTGGCAGCAGAACAGTGGTCTTTACCCCCAGGGTGTTTTGATGAAGAACCAGCTTGCGCTCAGGTCTGCTGCCAAACAGCACGTGCTGGTGGATGTCCAGGATTAGAGGCTCCGAGGGAGGGGCATCTCCGCAAGAGCTGGACGCAGATACCGCCGCGGCGGCGACTCCACCCATGAATTGTCGGCGGGTGATAGGGGTAGGCTCCGTGAGCTTCATGTGCAGGTAATTTTTCATTATGGCTGCCAGGCCGAAAGTTGCAAGATTGAATCAAGCAGACCCACCCCGACCTTCGTCACGGAAGAGAGCGCCGCGGCCTGTCTCTCCTCTCGGGACGGCCTGGATTCTGGCAGCGTCTACCCTGCTTCTACTTGAACCTCAGGGAGTACAGATCTGCATCCTTCATGACGAAGCGCAGCCGGACAGGTCTGTCTGCCAGACTGGAAATATCGGCCCCATGCTGCCAACGGAAGACGTGGCCAATCTGGTCCCCGTAAAGTTCTGGGCTCTGCTCCAGAGTATACCCGGGGATAGCTTCGCCATTGACCTCTTGCACCTCGACACGAATGCTGCCCGCCGCCGAGGTGGCATAGTTGAGGAGCAGGTTTTTCCCCTTGAAGCGCAGGGGATGGGTGAGCAGTTCTCCACCGCTGTATCCGGCGTGGGCGGAGACGAAGCCGTCCAACCGCAGCGTGCCGCGTCTGAGGCGGCAGCTGGGATGACGGTAGTTTTCGATCCAGTAGAGCGAAAGTTCGTCGGCAGCCGTCGGCACCAGGCCAACGGCGATCGCGTTGTTTCGCTCGGTCCAGTTGTTTCGGTCGCGGCCGGGTCGCAGGAAGGCTTCGAGATGGCGGCGGAACCGGACCCCGTCCCGGCTGCTCATGAAGACACCGTCGCTGACACCCCGGAGAGGATGCTCGGGTACGGCCTTGCGGGCTGGCAGAATCCGCTTCGCGAACCCCAGATAGATGTGGGGAGCCCGGAAATAGGGAACGATGGCGTTGGTGTAGAGCTCCTCATCTGGTGCACTGCCGAAATCCAGGGGCTCGATCTGAGACCAGTTCAGGAAATCCGAAGAGGTGGCTCGGCCAATCCAACGGATAGTATCCCTTCCCTTTCCGCTTCTCCGCTTTTCTGAAGCCTCACTCTTCTTATGGATTCGCAGGTAGCACACGTAGCGCGCTTCTGTCTCGGACCAAAAGGCATGGGTGCCGCCACTGTCCCAGACCAGAGGATAATGGCCGGGCGTAATCAGGGCCTCCTGCGCGATCGCCTCCCATCGAATTCCGTCTGCCGATTTGAATCCAAACAGGCCCCCCAGATACTTGTAGCCGGCAAGGACTGAATCGGGGACCCGCCCCTTCAGGTGATTGGCATCGTAGAAATGCCCTCCCAGCGACTTGTATCGCTCCTGGGGCGGAACCCCTGGTCGGGTGTCGATGAAGGGGCTCCAGTCCAGAGGCACGGGAGCATAGGTGTTGTCCAGAACGACGTTGTTCTCTCGTGTCCCCATGACTTCGAAGAGTCCCAGTCGGGGCCGAGTCCACTGAATCCCGTCCAGACTTTCGGCGTAACAGGTGACCTCGTCCTGGCTGCTGTCAGGAGTGCTGGCTGGCTTGCCACGATAGTAGGCGCGGTATAGGTAGCCGTCCTTGATCACCGTGGGGTAGAAGGACACCGTCCCCTCCCAGGGTACGTCGGCAAAGGAGAGGGCTACCTCCCTGGGCACGGGCGCATGAAGTTTGAGCTCAACCCCCTGGAGACCAGCGATCAGATAGTCGTCCACGAACAGCTCCAGGCGGGAGCCAATGTCCAGGGACACCTGTGGTT
>JAKZYH010000273.1:0-12175 GCA_047514575.1 Acidobacteriota bacterium
TGGGACGCAACCAGGATGCGCCCCCGGGGCATGAGTTGATATGGCAGGGTTATTCCCACCTCCAGCTCCTGTGTGAAGGGTTCGCACTGGGAGACCCAGAAACATGACTTTGTCCTGCACAGGATTACGGGTAAAAGGCAGCGCTAGGCACGTACATGACCCACTACCGAGAAAGGAGATAGCTTCTATTTCCCCGGTTCCTCGATCTCCAGAAACTGGTTGACGACAACCGATTCCAGCTTCTGAACAGCCCCGCTGGGCCAAGTTATCCTCACTTGCTTGAGGATCGGGTGGTCCCCCAGTCCGAAGTGGGACCTGACGTCGCTGGAGGAGAGATAGCTGGAGGCACGCGATACTCGGCCGAACTGATGGACTCCTTCGACGGGCGTGATCCGTATTTGAGATCCGATCCCCTCCCGATTCGATTGACGGCCGACCAGCCGAAAGTTGATCCAGTTCCTCCCACGGGACTCGTTGCGCAGCACCTGTACCGGACGATTCAGACTCACGATGACCAGATCCAGATCCCCGTCGTTGTCCAGATCCCCGAACGCAGCCCCACGTCCGGCTTGAGAATCGCCGAAGGGAGCGCCACTTTCCGAAGAGGTATCCACGAAAAGACCACCCTTGTTCCGAAGCAGAAGCGGAGGCTGCAGATAACTCAGAGTAGGGTTGGTGGACTGAACCGTGTCCATGACGTGCCCCTGAGCGGCGAAAATGTCTTTTTGTCCGTCGTTGTCGACATCGATAAAGAAAGTTCCCCAGCCGCTGTAGAGTCGTGTTGCCCTGCTCACCCCCGATCGCTTGGAGATATAGTCGAAAGTACGCCCCGAGAGATTCCGGAACAGAGCATACGTCTCCAGTGAAAGAGTCGTGATGAGGACGTCGGGCCAGCCGTCGCCATCGTAGTCCTCGAAATCGACGCCCATCCCGGCAAAGGTGTTTCCGTCTTCGTCAAACGCCAGCCCTTTCAGTAGGGCGTCTTCGCGAAAGGTTCCCTTCCCGGTGTTGACGAACAGGGACTGGGGAACGCCATCGTTTGCCACCAGGATGTCTGTCTCGCCATCGCCGTCCCAATCGTTGAACGCCACCCCAAGACCCCTGCTGGGATGGGCACCGATACCGCTGCCGCCGGTCACGTCGGTAAAAGTCCCGTCGCCATTGTTCTGGTAAAGCAGGTTGGAAATGGCGGGAAAGCGGTTGGGGGCGCAGTACGCAGGGAGATCTGGACGACCGCAGGAAATGTCGTCGAAATCCCACTGCAGGTAACGACAGACGAACAGATCGAGATCCCCGTCACGGTCGTAGTCCAGGAATCCAGCACTGCTGGACCAACCTCCTCCTCTGACACCGGCAGTCTCAGTCGTCTCCCGAAAGGTCCCATCACCGGCGTTTCGAAAGAGTTGGTTGGAGGGGAAGTTAGTCAGGTAGAGATCCGGCCAACCGTCGTTGTCATAATCTCCGACGGCCACACCCATCGAATACCCACGGCCCATCATCCCGGCTACTTCGGTCCTGTCGGTGAAGGTCCAGTCTCCGCTGTTTCTATAAAGCCGGTTCCAGTACTCCGGAGTCGTCTTTTGAGGAACCGTTCCGGGGGTCATGTCAGGCGCTAGCTCCGCTCCGTTCAGCAGGTACAGGTCCAGCAATCCGTCCCTGTCATAATCCAGAAGGGCAACTCCGGAACCCATGGTTTCCAGCAGGTGTTTGTTCGATGTGGCCGAGGAACGGTGGAGAAATCCAATCCCACTGGATTCTGCCACGTCGACAAAGGTGGGCCAGTCGGAGGACCCATCGGTCTCAAGGGTCAATAGGGCACCGACCTCAAGGACAGCTGCCAGCAGTAGCGATATTCGGATTCCCCGAAGAAGCATGCGGTGTCCGTTTTCGATAGCACGATCCCAGCCGGGACTGTTGTTATAATACCGGACGAACGGGATAGGCTCGTAGGCTTCGTACTTGTTTAGCGTGTTTCTCATGTGGGTGGACGGAAATCTCAAGATACAAGGTACAAGATACAAACAAATTCCAACCCCAAAGCACCAAATTCCAAACGAATCTCAAGCACCAAGCACGATAAAGCGACGATATTCGACGAAGAACCGTCCCACCGTCTGCGGGGAAATTCTCGGCACCGAAGTGAGAGCAGCTCTGAACCTGGAAGCCACTTCAGACAATTCGTGAGCTCGGAACCTGTTTGAGACTTTGGAGCTTGAGATTTGGAATTTGTTTGTATCTTGTATCTTGGTGCTTGCGTTTCTTTCTGCTTCTCCCATCAGGAGATCCGCTAGCCAGGTACTGGGCTTCCGCCCACGGGCCAGCGCTGAGGATTCAACAGCTTGTCAGCAGTCCGAACGACATCCATTCTTACGACAGCGTTTCTATTATTTCTCTTCCAGAATCCCCTCGTTTCGACTCCAGCCAGTGATCCGCTCGCTCGAGCCCGCACAGCCCTTGCGGAGGGTGACCTGAGCAGTGCCAGGTCGATTCTGAAAAGTCTTCTGATCGAGGAACCGGACAACACAGCTGCGCTAGTCCTTGTTGGACAAATACTGGTCGAATCCAACGAAGCGAGCGAGGCTATCAGTCCACTCGAGAGAGTTCTAGAGCAGGTTCCGCGGTCCGGTGAAGCCCTTTTCTGGCTGTGGCGAGCTAAACGGCAAACCGGGACGACGAAGGAGTCCAACCCTTACTTCCTACGGGCCCTGAAAAGTCCATCTTCAGATCCAGAACTGCTCTACGAATTGGCGAAAAAGGCGTATGAAAGGGGTCTCTACCTGGAGGCTACCTCGGCGCTTCGCGGGATGGGGGAAACGGTCTATCTCCAGGCAGAGTACGCCAACCTGCTGGCCGCCTGTCTTCATGCACGAGGCGACCCACGGGGTGCGCTGCAGGTTTGGCGTGAAGCCGTCAGGGTCAAACCGAACGCCGGCTCGCATTTTGGCCTGGGCCTGCATCTTTTCAAGTCGGGTGAGTTCGATCAAGCGCTAGAGAGTTTTCGTCGCAGCCTCGAGCTCTCTCCCAGCCAGGTCAGCTCAAAATTCTACCTGGCGAAAATCAGTGAGAGCGAGGGTGACCTAGATCGTGCACTGGAGACTTACAGGGAGATCATCGATCTCGAGCCGGAGCACGCAGAGTCTCACGCAGCCATAGGACGCCTGGCTCTCAAGAAAGGGCAGTTCGTCGAAGCGGAAGAACATTTGAAGCGCAGTATCCAACTGGATGCCAGCTATCGTCCGGCTCGATACAACCTGGGACTCCTCTACAGCCAGATAGGTGAGATCGAGAAAGCCAGAGAGGAGTTGCAAAGGGCTGAGGAACTCAGACAATCGGAGGCGAGACCGGCTGAAGGTATGCTTGTTCGAGAGGCTGACTCGAACAAAGTCCAATACCTGGATCCCGACAGCCCCTCAATCGGGAACTTTCGTCGTGGAGTCGACGCTCACAAAAATGGTGAGCACAAAGTGGCGGAGTCGGCTTACCTCGAGGTCGTACGGGAATTGCCCGGCTTCGCCGAGGCACACATGAATCTGGGGCTGCTTTACCATGATCTGAATCGCTTGGATGAAGCGATCCCTCACCTTCGGACTGCGATCGACCTTGACCCCCGACTTGCCGCCGCCCACTACTTCCTGGGTATGGATCTTTATCTTGTCTCTCGATTCGAAGACGCTCTGTCTTCGCTGGAGAAGGCGGGCCACTTGGCTCCCGAAACCCCTCAGCTGCAATACTGGCTCGGGTTGACCTCGCTGGAACTGGGCCGATTGCAGGAGGCTGTCGTACATCTGGAAAAGCACCTCGAAGAGTCTAGTTCGCAGGTTGAGGAGACAAACAAGGCTCTGTTGCAGGCCTACGTCCAGATCCCCGATCGGGATTCTGCCTGGCGCACCGCCTCGGTGCTGGCCGGAGAAGGAGCCAGCCAGTCTCGAGTTCATGAGATTACTGCCCGGGCTTATGCCGAAGTAGGCCGGCCAGAACGAGCCATCGAGCACTTCGAAGAAGTGGTTCGACTCGAAGGGTCAGAAGCGCCGGCAGAGAGGGCATTGCTGCATTTGATCGACGTCTACCGCCTGCTCGGTCGTCTGGCTGAAGCAGAAGAAGCCTCCAGAGCACTGCGCGAGATCAGGGAATAGGAAGAGGACGGCTTAGTCCCCCCCGCTGCGCTGCCCCATTCGAGAAAGAAACTTCGGTCGAGGATAGGCAATATCGTGCGTCACTCCATGGGGAAGAGTTGTCCAGCTCTCTCCTCGGAACTTGGCCTCATGTTGCTAACGGCTCAAGGCGTTCGCGGCTCTGTCGGATCGCCGAGGGTTGATGGTGGGCGATCGTTTGGAACTTGATGCTTGTGATTTGGGGCTTGTTTGTATCTTGTACCTTGGATTTCCGATGTTTCAGCTTAGAGTGTTTGGTAATAGACAATGGCGCGTCCGCGCTTCGAGTCTACGGAATCGCGCGGCGGTGATACGAGACATTCTGCAAAGGGGCACAGATTCGCCTCGGGGCACGGGAGAAGCGAGGATTGTTTTTGGACACAGCAGACAGGTAAGGCGACGGGTCAGAAGTAAGGCAAGGGGCACAGGGAAAGGCGCAGGCAAGTTGTGCAACGTCCGCAATATGGCGTGACTGTGCTCTTTTTACTCCCTATACTTACCCCCACCAACCGAGGAGAGAACTCAGCATGGAATCGGCCTTTGGTCTGGGAATCCTGATCATTCTGGTAGGCGCTTTTACCAACTCTGCCTTTGGACTGGGGCTCAAGTTTACCCGTAGCTGGAAGTGGGAGCACATCTGGCTTCTCTATTCCGCGACCGCCATGCTGTTGATCCCCTGGGTCCTTGGCTTCCTCACGATCGATTCTTTGTTTACGGTTCTAGCTTCGGCCGATCGCCGCGACTTGCTTCTGGTGTTCCTGTTCGGTCTGGGTTGGGGACTGGGATCCACCCTTTATGGACTGGCGCTGAAAAGGATCGGTCTGGCGCTGAGTTACGCGATCGTCACGGGTTTGACCGCAGCGCTCGGGACCATGGCGCCGTTCATCCTGCTCCACTCGGACGACTTCCTGACATTCAAGGGCATGCTGATCACGGCGGGAGTCGTGCTCGTCGTGTTCGGAGTCGCGGTCTCCGCCTGGGCCGGCCAGTTGAGGGAACTATCGAAAGAATCTCCTGGAGATTCGGACCAGAACCGCGACACAGATGCAGGCCGACCAGCCTCTTCGAAGCCGTTCCTGCTGGGCCTGTTGATAGCGGTCTTGTCCGGAATACTCTCACCGATGCTGAATTTGAGTTTCGCCTATGGAATCCCGCTGGCTGACGTAGCGATCCTTCATGGAACTCCGCCTTCCATGGCTTCCAACGTCATTTGGGTTGTTGCCTTGTCTGCGGGCTTCCTGGTGAATGGCAGCTATTGTCTCTACCTCATTATCCGCGGAAGGAGCTGGAACATTCTTTCCGTGCAACCTTTTCACTACGGGTTGGGTTTGGCGATGGGGATCTTGTGGGTATCAGGAGTTGTCTCCTATGGGATCGGCAGTTCGATGATCGGTAACCTTCGCGAAGTTATCGGATGGCCGATGGCATCCGCAATGGCGATCATCTGCGCCACCTTCTGGGGTGCGCTTGGTGGGGAGTGGAGCGGAGCGGGAAGAAGGTCAATCGCCGTGATGGGGACTTCGATCCTGGTTCTATCGGCGGCCATGTTCCTGATCGGTTGGACGAACACACTGCAGTAGCCGGAGAAAACCAGGCTAGGACACCTTATGGGAAATACGCAGACCGGCCCGACGATACCCGGCAGCGGCCGTCAGCTGCCCGGCATCCGCTGGTGGATATTGGGGACTCTCGTGCTGGGCAGCGTTGTGAACTACCTGGACCGCATCGCGGTGTCCATCGTTGCTCCTTTTATCCGCGATGAATTCAGCCTGAGCGCCACCGACTACGCTCTGGTCGTGACCGTCTTCCTTGTCGCCTACACCTTTTCCTATGGGTTTGGTGGCAAGCTGGCTGACTGGCTTGGCACCCGCATGAGCTACTACGTGACCTTGACCTGGTGGTCCATTGCCGCCTGTCTGCACAGTCTGACACAGGGGCTCTTCTCCCTCTGCTCCTTCCGCTTCATGCTGGGTCTGGGCGAGGCGGGTTTCTTTCCCACGGGGGTAAAAGCCATATCCGAATGGTTTCATCCGCATGACCGGGGCAGGGCACTTGGAATTCTCCTGCTGGGTCTGGGGGCCGGTGCGCTTCTGGGTCCCCCGGTGGTCAGCGCCTTGACGCTGACCTATGGATGGCGGCTCATGTTTCTGATTACTGGCGCCTCGGGGTTCCTGCTTCTGCTTCCCTGGACCATCCTCTACCGCAAACCGGAAAAGCATCCCTGGGTGACACCACAGGAGAAGGAGTATCTTCGGAAATCGGCCGAGACCTCCGAAGACAGTGGCGTGAGAATGAGGGTTCGGGACTTTCTGCGCTATAAGGGAGTCCGGACGGTCCTGTTGGCGCGAGCCATGGCCGACGGCACCTCGTATTTCTACCTTTTCTGGACACCGGAATATCTCATGCGCGAACGCGGCTTCAGCATAGAGATGATTGGCGGACTGCTATGGATACCCTTTCTCGCATCCGACATCGGTCTCCTGGCGGGCGGCTCGATCTCGACGTTCCTCATCCGGAGGGGGTTCGGTGTTGCCCGAACACGAAAGTTGTGCATGCTGGGCGGTACCTGTCTGGTACCCTCGGGGATACTTCTGAACAGCATTTCAAGTCCGTTTGCGATCATTCTGCTTCTATGCGTCGTCTTTTTCGGATTTGCGATCTGGGCCGTCAATGTTCAAAGTGTGGCGACCGATCTGACCGAAAGCCACTCGGTGGGCACGCTGTATGGAATGGCCGGATGCGCGGGGACGATTGGCGCGGTGATCATACAGTACCTGATCGGGCTTCTCATTGACGTGCGGCGCTTCGACGCGGTGTTCTGGCTAATAGGGATTCTTCCCTTGCTGGCTGCTCTGATCATGCTGACGGTGCCCATAAGGATGCTCTCCCATCCGGATTCGAAAAACGACAAGCCGAAGGAACAAACTTCCTGATCACAGCACCCGATGATTTGATCGGGGTGGCCTGGAAGTTGACAATTGGCCGGGCACCAAAGGACGAGACACCATGCGTAGCTTCCGTTTCGCACTTGCGACCACAGTTCTGCTTCTAAATGTGATCCACTGCTTCGACCCGGCGCCTCTGGCTCAGGCAAGATATCCCCTCACCAACGAAGATGTTGATCAATGGATGGCTGAGCTGTCGAACTGGGGACGCTGGGGCGCAGACGATCAGCTAGGGGCGCTCAATCTGATCACAGCGGAGAAACGCAAGCAGGCCGCTGCCCTGGTCGAGGATGGCTTTTCTGTTTCTCTCTCGAGGGACGCAGACACGGAACAATCTATCTACAATCCTTCTCCCTATGATCACGTGATGACCATGACGGGACAGGAGGAGGACTCCTCGTTTGCCGTCGACACTCTCTCCGTGTCCTTTCACGGGTACGCACACACACCTGGATGCCCTCTGCCACATGTTCTATCAGGGCAAAATGTACAACGGATACTCCAAGACAGAGGTGACTCAGGAAGGTGCAGGGCAACTCGACGTTCACAAACTCAAAAGCGGAATCTTCACTCGAGGCATTCTATTCGATATACCGAGACTCAAGGGTGTTCCCTACCTTGAACCCGGAACTCCGATCTTCCCAGAGGATCTGGAGGCCTGGGAGAAGAAAGCGGGAGTGGAGGTTTCGAGCGGAGATGTCGTCTTCATTCGAACCGGCCGCTGGGCTCGAAGGACGGCGCTTGGAACCTGGGATGTGACGAAAAAATCGGCCGGACTCCACGCCTCCTGCGCCCAGTGGCTGAAGGAGCGTGACGTGGCAATCCTTGGAAGTGAATCCGCCAGTGACGTCCATCCTTCACTGGTTGAAGGCATCACCCACCCCATCCACCAACTGGTGCTGATCGCGATGGGAGTTCACATATTCGACAGTTGTGATCTGGAGGCTTTGGGAGAGGCGGCCGCCGAGCGACAACGGTGGGAATTTCTCCTGACGGCAGCCCCTATTCCTGTTGTGGGTGGAACCGGTTCCCCCATGAACCCGATCGCGACTTTTTGATGCGTGTGGTCTATCGGGCCCGTGGGCTGAAGCGTACTAGTACGTTGTAACACAGATTATTTCGGGTTTGCCGGTGGGGCTTGTGAGGCGAGATCAAGGCAGGAGGAGGAAGTCGATGTTTGGCCATCCTCGACGACGACCAACACAGAGATCGTCCACAACCCCCATCGGCAAATCCGTCATAATCTATGTTACAACGTACTATTCCTCAGCTGGCGCTGTAACTTTGAAAGGGGTCTGGTGAGCGACCTCCGTGCCCTTGATCCGGTCCTCGACCTTGATCTCGAGCCGGTACCTACCCGGCTTCAGGCTCTTCAAATCGAAAACCTTTGCCACCAGCACTCGGTCGGACAGAGGAACAATCTGATTTTGGCTGGGTGAGTCAAGCAGCGACGCACCGCCCCGACCTTTGACTTCCGCGGTGATAGCCAGGTCGGGAGACAGGTCACTGCTGTCGACTGCGTACCCGTAAACCTCGAAGTAAGCCCCCAGCGGATCTCCCCGCTGAAACTCCCCGTCCAAAGAGGGATAAACCTTCCAGCCGAGCGGCGTCACGAAGGGATCAGGCAAGGCTGCCTCCTGGGCGGGTACGATGTAATCGGCGAGTGTAAGGGATGAGAGATTCAGATCCGGGGAGATCTTCATGGGCAGATTGAGTCTCCTCTGTATCACGCCCATTTTTCCGCTCTTCTCGTCCCGAACGATGACGTTCAGCTTGTAGACTCCAGGGGGCACGGGGAGCTTCTTTTGGAAATAGATGTCCTGAGCCACTCTTCCCTTACCGGCATGAAGATCCCTGTATATCGACTCCTCAAACTCGTGGATCATCCTTCCACCCACCGAGGTGACTGATGCGTAAAGCTTGGCCTCCGCGCGGCTAGATCCATCAGGCAGGTCTTCGTAAGTCAGCTCCTGACCCGGAATGACGACCGTCACCGGGACCACGAAAGTCTTTTCGTTCAGCAGCTGGTGAGAATTGGACACTTGGAAGGCCAGCTGGTCATAGTTGACATTGGTTAGCACCTTAGCCCGTAGATCGTCAAACTTGATCTCCGGCGGTCGCTGGACCTGAAAATAGGTTTCCAGCATGAGAAACGGATTCGCTGTACGGTGGAATCCTTCTCCCTCGAACCCCGCAGTCCGCATCATATCCATGGTTTGGACTCGACCTGCGCGGGTCTCCGCGCCGATCTGTTCGAAAAACGTCGTCCCTCCCCCCGGCATCATGAGCAGGGCGTCCTTCTCTTCAGGGCGCAGGGCCAGCCTGAAGTCTCCGGTTTGAGTCTTGTCTACGAACTCCAGTTCCACTGCTTGCCCGATTCCGGGGAGCCGGTCGTAGTACCACCTCTCGTAGGGGTAGGTCCGGGTCCTTCCTCCCCCTTCGGTGAGGGGCCGGAAGTAAAGGGATCCTCCGGAGTATCGTTCCCGACTCTGCGGTTCTCCGAAAATGATGTAGACGCGGCCTCGATCGGTGCTCCACCCCGGAATACCCGCATAGTGGAATTTCTCGTTGGTAAAGGCGATGCGACGATAGTGCTCTTCCTTGAACTTGTTCCCGGAAGTCGAAAGCTCAGGATCTCTTCGTCGCCAGAACTGCTCGATGAAGTTCTCTTTCTCGATATCGGTCGACAGCTTCTCAAAGACGACCTTCTCCTCGCCTGTGATGACGTAGAAGACGTCCTCCTTCAGCCACTTTTCGTAAGGATCGATCTTCTGTTCCTGAGACTGGGCGGCCAGCTGGGATAAGAGAGCCAGGCAAGGCAAGGTGTAAGCCAGAAAACCAGAGACTTTAATCGTTAGCTTCATGTGGAGTGTCTATTCTACTCTAACAGGACGGTCCGTGGGCTAAAAGCCCGTATGTGTTCAGCGACTACCAGGGCATGTAATCACAAAGAGGAATCGAGAGGGAAGTCCCAGTAGGGGCGCTGACACGGCGCCGTTGACTCAACCCACAGTGTCGCCTAAGATCCCGTCAGTCGCTCGTTTAACACGGGCAACACTTCCGCGAGAAAAAGCTTGAAGCAGTCCTATCGAATCGCCCTCGGTACCATATTCACGGAATCCAATCACCTGGTCGGGACCTTGACCGACATTGCCTGCTTTGAGCGGACGGAGCTGCGCCGCGACCAGCAGGTCCTGGAGGCGACGGACGGCGTTGTGGGCGGAATGTTGACCGAATTGAGAGACCATGGCGCAGAGATCGCGCCGCTGCTGGTGGCGACCGCCGTGCCTGGCGGAATCTTGAGCAAGGAAAGCTACCTCTCTTTGAGGACAGAGCTTCTGCAAAGACTGGACGAAGCCATGCCGGTGGACGGAGTACTGCTCCCTCTACACGGTGGCGCCGCGGTAGAAGCAATCGGCGACTTGGAAGGTAATCTGCTGGAGGCGGTTCGCAAAGCCGTGGGACCCGGGGTCCCGGTCGTGGGCACGCTCGATCTGCACGCTCACGTCACGGAGCAGATGGTCAGCTGCTCCGATGCGCTTCTCGCCTGGGAGACCTATCCTCACGATGACACCTATACAACGGGAGTACGGGGGGGCCGCATGCTGCTCGACATTCTCGAGGGCAGCACTCAGCCGGCGATGGCGATGGCAAAGGTACCCGTCATTGTGGGCGGTTTCATGGGGACGACCGAGGGTGCTGGTCCCTTCGCGGACGTCATGCTTTTCGCCAAATCTCTGGAGCAGCAACCGGGAGTCCTGTCCACAAGCGCGTTCCTGGTGCAACCTCATCTCGATCTGCCGGACATGGGGGGAGGTGGCCTGGTCATCACCGACGGCGATATGACGACCGCGGTCGACTTGGCGACACAAATCGCTGAAATGTACTGGCAGCGCCGCTTCGATCTGGAACCTGAAGTCTGGACTCTGCAGCAGGCGATCGCCCGAGGACTGGAAGTCGAGGGAGGTCCTGTTCTTCTACTCGAAGTTGCCGACGCCATTGGCGGTGGCGCGTCCGGAGACAGTGTGGCCACGCTGCGCGCCCTTCTGGATAGCGGCTCGCCGGAACTCTCCTTGGCCCCGGTCGTCGATCCTGAAGCAGCCGCCAAATGCCATCAAGCGGCAGTTGGCAGCGAGATCGAACTGAATTTGGGTCATAAAATCGATCCGAGATGGGGCCAACCCATTTCAGTGAAGGGACAGATCGCGAAGCTGACGGACGGGAAGTTCACCTATTCGGGCGGCATCTGGGGAGGTCAGGTGGGCGACATGGGCCCCTCGGTGAGACTGAAAATCGACTCGGTCAATGTGCTGATCTCCTCCTACCCTACTTACGACTGGGCGGATGAGCAATTCCGGTCGATGGGAATGGATACTCTGAATGCCAAGTTCATCGTCGTGAAAAATCCGATGAACTACCGCGTTGGATACGACGGGAGGTTCAAGGAGGCACTGGTTCTGGATACCCCGGGACCCACCACCGCGGTTTTGCGCAACGTCAAGTTCAAGAGGCTCAAGGGCCCGTACTATCCGGCACAGGAGGACATTCCCGATCTCAGGCCCGTGATCCTCCGCCATCGACTCCGGTGAGGCTGGCGCGGCGCTTTTTCAATCGGGGTCGGAGAGATCCTGCTGTCACTCCGTGGGGAAGAGTTGTCCAGCTCTCTCCTCGGAAATTGGCCTCATAGTGCTAACCGGTCAAGTCGTTCGCGGCTCTGTCGGATTGGTCGTACCTGGGCGAAGATCGCAGGTCGTTTTGGAAATTGGTGCTTGGGATTTGGAGCTTGTTTGTATCTTGTTTCTTGTACCTTGGAATTATCCGAAAGCGTCCTTGATCGCTCGGCAAAACTCAACGATGATATCCGGAGATAACGAATCAGAAAGGCAAAAAGCATGTCACCAGATACAGATCCAAAGGTCCGAGTGGGCTTCATCGGAGCGGGCAACTGGGCACAGACCAATCACATGCCCGTGCTGCAGGCCCGTAATGACGTAGAACTGGCGGGGGTGGCGACGCCTACCCAGAAATCGCGCGACCTTGCGGTCGCACGATTCGGCATCCCCTACGCCACATCTGACT
>JAKZYH010000274.1:0-14232 GCA_047514575.1 Acidobacteriota bacterium
GGGTTCAGGAGCCTGAATGACGCCCATATTCGTTTCGTCCAATCCACAGGAACCTACTGACTGGAGAGCCGTATGCGGGAGAACCGCACGTACGGTTCGGAGGGAGGGGAGCCGGGTAACCGTGCTTCCCTACCCCTATCGTCGACCAGCGGAGCCAATTGGAGACCGGTATCCGATGGCTCACAAGGTCCTTCTTTCCACGTCCACACCCTATCTCGGCTCCCGCAAGTCCACGCACAGGAGTTTCGTTTCATTACGAAGGTAGAGCAGGCCGTGGGAAAGAACCGGAGGGGCCCAACAAGGGTAGGTAAGAAGTCGGACCCGTCCTTTTTCTATGTAGCGCTCCTGGTTGACCTCGATCAGGATGAGATCCCCTCGTTCTCCCATCGCTATCAAGTATCCGTCGGCGAGTATGAATCCAGCCCGCCCCAGGGACGGTTGAGCTTTCCAGCGCACCGTACCGGTCTTGAAGTCGATGCAGCGGACATCGGCTCCCGATTCGTGGCGGCCGGACACGCCGTAGAGATTCCCTTGGTAGTAGATGCTGGTGGCCCAGTGGTTCTGCATGGCACTGCGGCTTTTCCAGATTTCCCGAGGCTGCCCAGGATCCAGTCTGAGCAGAACTGACCCCGTGTTGTAGGTGGCTGACAGGAAAACATGATCGTCCACCAGGACCGGCGTCGCTGCGTTTACCGACTCGTAACTTCTAGAGCGGAAGGGGTAACGATAGAGTTCGCGACCCGAATCCCTTTCAACCGCCAGCAGACCCTCTCGGGTGAAGAACAGGGCCAGACGCTTGTCGTTGACGCTACGAACCAGAGGTGTTGAATAGCTGGCACTCTGATTGGAGGTCTTCCAGATCGTCTTTCCGGAGTTCCTTTCGACCGCCACGACGCCGGCACCAGGCCCCCCGACGTTCAAGAGGATCAGGTCCTCGTCCACAACTGGAGCCGATCCCACGCCGAAGAAACTCTGCTCGACCTTGAAGTCTCGGTTGATCCAACGCTGCCAGAGGATCTTGCCCTTCTTGAAGTCGAGGCAGCTCAGCTTGCCTTCGGCGCCAAAGGCATAGACCTTGTTTCCGACGATTGTTGGCGAAGATCTTGGTCCGTTGTTGTATCCGTAGCGGTCCCTGTAGGAGGTAGGATAGGTCTGCTTCCAGATTCGAGCCCCGGTCCGCGAGTCGAGGCATTCGAGTACCTCTTCCATCCCCTCTCGGTGAAAGATAATCAAGCGTCCCCGCGAGGTGACGGGGGGGCTGAACGACGCGCCCAGGGAGTGGGACCAGAGCACAGGAGGGCCGGCAGCCGGGAGGGATTTCAGGAGGCCCCTTTCGATCGAAGTTCCATCGCCTCTAGGGCCGAGAAATCTGGGCCAGTCCTCTCCCTTTTGTGCGGCCTCTGCCTTTGAGGCGGGCTTTGACTGTGGCAGGAGCGCTGTTTGGCCGACAACCAGTCCAACCGTACAAACCACAAACCAGAATGGGTTTCGAGAGGTATGTATGAGAGCTTTCATTGGTCAGGATTGGTTGTTGTGGCGGTGGCCTCCAGGCCGCCGTAGGAGCCTGCGGCTCGAGAAGAATACTTCGTCCTGGAGGCCAAAGCTACTTCCGTCCATCCCAGTGTAACCCGCAGTCTCTTCTCACACCACACGGGACGACCATTGTTATTTCCGACTCGATCTGGTATCCACATATAAACTAAAACTGTAAAAAAAGAAGAGAGGTGCGTGGTGGAGAGAAAGTATCGCGTTGCCGTAATCGGGCGCACGAACCGGGGTAACTACGGACACGGTCTGGATAAAGTCTGGCTCGATGTCGATCAGGCCGAGCTGGTCGCCGTCGCGGACGAAGACCCTACGGGACTAAAGGAGGCCTCCCAGAGGCTGGGAGTCAAGGCGGCCTACGCCGATTATCGCCAGATGTTGGAAAAGGAGAAACCCCAGATTGTCAGCGTCGCGCCTCGTTGGTTGGATTGCCACCACGACATGGTGCTCGCCTGTGCCGAGTACGGGGCCAGTATTTTTCTCGAAAAGCCAATGTCCCGTACCCTCGCTGAAGCGGACGCCATGGTAGATGCCTGCACGCGCTCCCATGTAAAACTGGCGATTGCTCACCAGACTCGATACAGCCCCAAGATCCAAGTAGCGAAAGACCTGATCTCCTCTGGCCGCCTGGGGAAGGTCGTGGAGCTCCGCGGTCGGGGCAAGGAAGATCGGCGAGGGGGCGGTGAGGATCTCTGGGTTCTCGGTACCCACATCTTCGATCTCATTCGGATCTTTGGTGGGGAAGCTAGCTGGTGCCAGGCGCTGGTTACCGAGGGTGGGCGCCCAGTGAAGCGCTCCGACGTTTACCAGGGCAAGGAAGGAATCGGCAGTCTGGCGGCTGATCGCGTAGAGGCGATGTATGGTCTGGAAGGTGGCCTCACCGCCTATTTTGCCAGTCATCGGGAATGCGCTGGTCGACCCTCTCGTTTCGGACTGGAAATAATGGGTTCTGAGGGCATTCTCCAAATCCATACCGGGTATTTAGCTGATATGAAACTCCTGAGGGACTCGTCTTGGTCACCGGGGCAGACCGGATCCAAGTGGGTCGATGTCAGCAGTGCGGGTGAGGGTAAGCCCGAGCCTATGAAGGACTTAAAGAGTCATGGCGGCAATATCCTCATAGCCAAGGACTTGATTCGGGCCATAGAGGAAGACCGGGAGCCGCTGGGAGGAATCTGGCATGCTCGAGCAGCGACCGAGATGATCGTCGCCGTCTTCGAATCTCACCGCCAGGGTGGACCTGTCAAGTTCCCGCTCGAAAACCGGAAGAACCCGCTGACGTTGCTATGAACCTGTCTCGTTCCAATCTCGCCGCCCAGGATCGACTGATCTTCGCCTTGGACGTAGGCTCTGCTGCTGAGGCGAAAGAGCTGGTCACAGAGCTGCGACCCACCATCAGCTTCTTCAAAGTGGGACTCCAGCTGTTCATCGCTGCCGGTCCCGAGATCGTGAGATGGCTGACTTCTCAGGGACTGGAAGTGTTTCTGGATCTGAAGATTCACGATGTTTCCGAAACGGTTCGCAGATCGGTGGCCGAGGCAGCACGGCTCGGTGCCCAATTCCTGACCATCCACGGCGGCGGAGCCACGGCGACAGCGGCGCGGGAAGGTCGAAAGGATTCTCAGTTGAGGATCTTGTCGGTGACGCTGCTGACAAGCCACGACGAAAAGGATCTTCCTGGCTCGGTCCAGGTGGGTCCGGGAGAGAAGTTCGAGACGCTCGACGACTACGTGGTTTGTAGAGCAGATCAGGCCCTCCGCGATGGTGCCGACGGACTGGTTACATCGGGTCAGAACGCTGGGAGGCTTAGGCAGACACTGGGAGTTGATCCGATTCTAGTGTGCCCTGGGATTCGGGCTCAGGAGGATCGGGCTGACGAGCAGAAGCGTGCGGTCACGGCGTACACAGCCATAAGCAGTGGTGCGGACTATATCGTAGTGGGTAGGCCGATTCGAGACGCAGAGAATCGAGTCGAGAAGGCGCGTCAGCTCATCGGCGAAATCGATTCTGCCCTCCGCCTCCAAGTGAGTGCCTGCTAGCCGGGGACGGTTCTGCTGGTATCCACGCATCTCCTCTATCTTCAGAAGTGGAACCGCTGATTAGAGGTAGGAAGAGGTTGCTTGCGCCAGCGTGCATACACCGTCGTCTGGAGAATCTGCTCTGTCGGAGACAGGAAACTAGGTACACTCAGCCTAGAACCCCTTCCTCGGGATACATATCGTCGCCGCTTCGGGAGCACTTTGTGATCCTTGGCACAGGGGGCTGGCAACTTCGGCGTAGGGAATCGCCCCTCAGTCTTCTGGAAGACTCAGCGAGAACCTCTTGACCTCAACACACTGCTTGTTGGTCTGAGGCCATTCCTCACTAGGACTAGCCAAACATATTTGAAGTAATTTGAAGTTTTGATCTCCACCGATCGGACGCGAAACGGTCGGCACAGTGGCCCTTTCCAGGAGGCCGCTTCAGCGGCCTGGCGCGGAGCGTATTAGACCCGGTGTTTACGCCGGGGTCAGCAGCTTCTCCTACCTCTCCTGAGGGCCGTTTACGGTCCTTCTCGAGCGGCGGCTTTAGCCCTCGGGGACCCGGAGTCTGGCTGAAGCCTTTACCCGAGAAGCTCGCTGAAGCAGGCTCCAGCAGCCGTCTGGCTACCAGGGAAAGGCCAAGGTAGGAGGATTCGAATAGCGGCGCATATGGATTGTCAGTTCCGAGCCTGCACCTGGAGCCAGGTGAACCCGAAAGAAGTGCCGACCAATAGGGATCTCTTTGCCCTCCACCTCGACGCGCAGAGCCTGATGCTCACCGTAGGAGCCGGTCTGAAGGATCAGGTCCCGAGCCTGCACCTGATCGACATTGACCAGAACCAGGCGGACCAGATCTTGGGTCATTTCTGTCACCAGGGAAGCGACTCGTGGAGGGATGCCTGCCCGATTTCGCTCCGGATCGAAGTAGCGGACGCGGGTGTGAGGGACGAAGATCTTGCCGTGAAGATAGCCACCCAACATCAGTCGTACCAGCTCGTGGGTGGCCGCCGGATTGAGTCCTAGAGGCCAGTCCGCGAGCCGGGTGTCGGGAGTCGTTGGGTCGTTACGCATCCGCTCGACCTGCTTCCGGATGAAGGAGAGTTCCCGGCGCAGAGCCTGCTCCGGATAGTCGGGAGCCTTGCCTTCGAGGAACGCGATCCAGCCTGTCTTCGGTATTCGCTCCAGATCCTTGCGTTTCATCGACCACATGTAGATATCGATCAACTCCGAAACGAAGAGGCTGTTGGTCCAGTTGTACCAGCCGGGCTCACCTGTATTGGGTTCTTCCCAGAACAGCTCGCCGTTGACTGTCTTGAAGTGGGGAGGACCAATTTTCGGGCCCTTCACGCCATAACTGTGTGGAACCATCAGTTGGCCATCCACCATCTTTTTCTGAGCGTAGATGTTGTCGAGCTGGCGCCGCAGGACATCGACATAGGCCTGATCTCCGGTCAGCATCAAGGCGTTTCCGAACCCCGGCCACATCCCTTTGTTGAACAGGTTGCGATGAGCCACCACCTTGTGCTCGGGTGACCAGGGAGAGAAATCCCAACCATAGGTTCCACCGAACCAATTGCCCTCGGTTTCGCCCCCGATGCTCCCATCCAGGCCGACGTTGCTGGGAATATTGCCCCCATTCTTTTCGGTTCGCTCTTTCCAAGCGTCAACGTACTCTATTGACCAGCGTCGGTACTTCTCGTCCTGGCCAAGCGCGAAAGCGTTCAAAGTCAACTGAGTGGCGATCAGGTTCAGCGGATGGTCGCCGGCGCTGTGAAGGTACTCGGCGCAGTGGGCTAACATCTCAGGATAGGTTTCCTCCGCATCCAGCATCTCGTCGACACCACCTGCGCTGTGCAGGATATGGAACCTCCCCTTGAAGGGGTCGCCCACCCAATCGTATCGCGTCGCACGTCTGATCATGGGGCCCTTGCTCCCATTCCAGATGCTGCGAATGATCTTGTGCTTGGGATCGTAGTTGGGGGCATCGGGGTCTTCGTTCAGATAGAACCCGGCGAAACGTTTCATCCGTTTCCGAAAGGCGATGTCGTGAGGGTCCGAAAACCCTTGATTCATGAAGCCTTGCATCCCTTCGCCGTTGTGGTGCCAATCCGACATGGGCATGAACTCCTTGTAGTAGGCCCCATCCTTGGCGATGTCGGTCTTGACCGTCTTCAACTCCTTGTATTGCCGGAGGTGCCCCTCGAGAGCCTGCTTGAACAGCTTCAACGCCGAGTCCGAACCACCCAGCATGTGCAGCAGTGTCCAGTTGGCGTAGATTTCGATGGCGTCATCGGCTCCGTCCAGGGTTCCCCAGCGAGGGGTGTGTAGCAGATAACCACGTTCGTCGTTGTAGGTAGCGTAGAGCTCCTCAGCAGCTGTGGAACTGGCTTGCAGCACTTCCAGCTCCAGGAGCGCCCAGGCAGGCGGAGACATGGGAGTTGCAATCTCGATGCGGTTGCCAGCTGGGACGAAGGCGCAGACGGCAATCAAGGCAGTGCAAGAGAAGAGAACGCGCTTCATGGTGTTGACCTCCATTCAGGTAAATCAAAAGAGATAGTAGAGCCGAAGATCAAAGGCTGAGTCTGTCACGGGACCCAAGGTCCTGTAGGCGCCGTGGAGTCGCACGGCTCCCAGCTGGATCTCCAAGCCGGCTATCCAATCCCATTGTTTGCGATGCCGCTCGGCGGTCTCAACCACCAGACCACGGCCAAAAACCAGCTTCGTCGCTGCGTCAATGGGGTAGGAGCCGAGTACGGAGCTGGAAAAATGCTTTCCCGACTCGACGCAGTGAATCATTTCTGTCGAAAGGATCAGGTCGGGGATGAACTTTGAACGGTTGAAGAAGGCATATCTGCCTCCAACGAACATCGCCGGGTGCGCCTCCAAGGTCGTGATACCGGCAGTGAATCCTCTTTCGGTGGAGCCGAAACGCTCTCCTTCTTCGGAACCGACGAGGCTGCTCTCGGCAGGGGGTAGCAGTAGCTGGTCAGCATTTCCGTTTGACCTGCCGAACAAGCGTCTAGGCCAGGCTATTTGTTCCTGGAAAACCTCCCGTAGGGCCTGTCCGTCTGGCTCCAGATGCCGCAATTCTGACTCCAGCCTACTAATCGCCACCAGCTGATAAGTCAGGATATCGACTTGGGTACTATTCCCGTTGCTGGACCCTCCATCGCCCTGGCCTACAGGTTGGAGGACGATGGAGGTCTCCGCTTCTCGCGAGTCCATATAGGAAGGGTCGTGACCAGCCCAGGTCAGGCCACGGTCACGTATACCCCAGATCAGTTTGTATCTGGCTTCGGCATCAACACCCGGTGTGAAAACTCCGTCCTGGTTGACGTCAAGGGAAGAGGCGTGCGCGCCCAGTTCGATCAGGAATTGAAGAGGGCTCGATAGCCTCTCACCTTCAGCGACCCTGTAACGATGATCGGGGATACGGTCTCCGTGGGCACTGCTGATGACGGTCGCGATCCTGTCTCCAAGTTGCACCTGGGCACAGCCGTCGGCATGGCGGCCCCGGCGGGAAGATCGCAGCAATAGTCTTATGTACCCAAGATCATTTGGATGGGAAGCGTCCACCCAGAATGGGAAAAGGCCGCCCCGGACCCGATAGTCGTTGTACACATAGTACATCCAGTACTCGAGGACGACGAGCTCTGAACCGCCTTGCCTCAGGGAAAAGGCCCGGTAGTACAGCTTCGCCAAGCCCTCCTTCTGAGCCAGCGACATGGAGCGGTAGAGTTGGCTGCGGGCTTTCGTGGTCCCCAGTTGTCGTAGCTGTGCCGATTTTTCGTGACCTGAGGGTGCAAGGGCCGTATCTTCGAGAGGAAACAGCGGGCTGCTGGGAAAGTACTCCTCGTGAGGATGGAACACCAAGATGGGAGCAAACTCCTGGGCCAGGAGTGCCTGATGCTGAGGGCAAAGAGAGGCAGTCGCAGCCTCTGAGTAGGCTGCAATTGGGGGGTCTGCAGAACCTGTCCGAGCGAGGCCTGTACGAAAGATCCAAGGCGCAATCAGGAGCAGAAAGACCGCGATTGGGAGCATTGTCTTCTGTGTCAATTTCGGTTTAGAGAGTGGCACCACCTGCTGCAGTATATGATTTTGGGAAGAAAAAATAGAGAATAGTGGGGAAGAGTCTGGGATCGAGGCTGAGAAAAGCAACTTGAAACCTGCAAAACCTGCAAAACCTGCAAACCGAAACCTCCGAACCTCCGAGGAGTAAGAACGATGAATTCAGTAAGTCTACGGATGACCGTGATTGTGGTGCTACTGCTGTCAGTGGCGACGCTCAACGCTGGAGCGGCCGATGGGGGTCGGGGCCTCACCCATATCGGGACCCAGAAGCAGCTCTTCATCGATGACTACATCGTCGAGCGAACAAGCCACCTCAAGCGGGTACTGAACCATGGGGTCAAGGCTCCGAACAATCCTGTGGTGAGTGCGGATCGGCCCTGGGAGACCAACTATCTGCGCTGCAACAATGTCCTTTATGACGACAAGGATGGTCTCTTCAAGATGTGGTACAGCACCTACGACGAGTTCAAGCCCAAGAAGGATGGGGGAGCCGGATACCGAACGGACTGGACCCTGGAGGGGAATGGTTTTGAGAGAGTGAAGGTTCCAGATCCATACGACTACTACGGTGACCCCAACGGGGATGGCTCAAAGCTCTGCCTGGCGACTTCCAAGGACGGCGTGAACTGGGAGAAGCCCAACCTGGGTAAGGTGGACTACAAGGGATCCCGTGACAACAACATTCTGCCTCCTGGATCACGTATTCCTACCTTGTTGGACCCCAATGAAACCGATCCCTCGCGCCGCTACAAGGCCGTAGCCGCAGGTTATAAGTTCACTGCCTACCACTACGGTCAAATCAATGTCTTCTACTCTGCCGACGGCTTCGAGTGGCGGCCGGCACCTGAAAACAGGGAGATGGACATCGCCAACAAGAAGGGTCGATGGGGCCCCAATAAGTTCATGGGATGGGATCCCATCAGGGAGGTCTACGCCACCCACATAGAGAGCTGCCTACACCGGCGCTGCCCCCTGGGAAAGCGCGTGACTGGGCGGTCCGAAAGTCCCGACATGATTCGCTGGAGTGAGGTGGAGACCATCATGATTCCAGATGAACGGGACACTCCCGGTACTGAGTTCTACGCCTTCCCGGCCTTCGTCTACGAAGGGATCTACATCGGAGTACCCTGGATCTTCGAGACGACCGAGAGCCTGCACTTTCCCCAGTTCGCCTTTAGCCGAGATGGTATCAACTATCAGCGGCCATTCCGACAGCCTCTCACCAACCTGGGTGACCATGGCGATTTCGACGAGACCACACACTACGGAAACAATCCCTTTTACCAGAATGGGAGAATCTGGATGTTCTACTCCGGTGGCAACTGGCGAGGACCGGAACCCCTTTACGAGGTTGGGGAGAAAGCCGTTTTCTCGATAGGTCTGGCCACCTTGCCGGAAGACGGGTTCGTCTCGCTCACGGCCGGCAAGCTGATGCCGGGGAAAGTGCTGACCCGGGTGCTGAGTTTCGAGGGTAAGCACCTCTATCTGAACATGATCGCGGCTAAGCATAACTGGGGCGCGGGACCTGCCCAGGTCAAGGTGGAGATCTTGAACTCGGCCCACACACCCATCCCGGGATTCACACTGGAGGAAGCGGACAATTTGGCATCGAGTGGCAAGCACCGGGTCAGTTGGCAGGGAAAGAATGATGTAAGTGGCCTGGCTGGAAAACCGGTCCAGCTTCGCTTCACGGTTCGGAATGCCAAGCTCAACTCGTTTCAGTTCCGCGACGAGTGAGGTGTCGCCGGCCACGAAGATCGACAACAGCGACGGGCAAGAGTGCCCACCCTATCGCGGTGACAGCTCGATGGACTTTGAACCTGGAAGGAAGGATCGAATGATGGAAAAGAAGAGGTCGTCGTTGTTGATAGTGTTCCTGTCAGTCGTACTGAGCTGCAGTGCTTTTGCGAAGGATTCCGGAAGAGGCGGCGATTCGCCCTCCAGAATCATCGGCGGTCAAGACGCCACCGAAGGAGCCTGGCCCTGGCAAGCGCTGGTCCAGGTGGGTGACGGAAGCTGCGGAGGCTCGCTGATCTCTCCCACCTTCGTGCTCACCGCCGCGCACTGCTTCCTCAACGGAGACCAATCCGCGGTCGAAGTCCCTCCCACCACCGACATCACCGTTATTCTGGGTAGACTCGACCTTTCCACTACTGCCGGGGAGGAGTTCACGGGACCTGGAATTGCCGGAGTTAGGGTCCACCCGGACTACCATCCAGTAAACGGAAGAGGCCTGGGTAACGATTCCGATATCGCTCTGATTGAGCTTTCTACTGCTTCCTCACAGGAGCCTGTCCGGCTGGTCGGATCCACAGAGGGACAGCTGGTGACTCCTGGAACAACTGCGACAGCCACGGGCTGGGGTGCCACCGGAGTCGACGACGACGACGAAGTGTTTGGCGAGCCCAGTATCCTCCAGCAGGTCTCCGTCCCCATCCTGGATTGCGGTCAGACCGACTATCCTGAAGAGGACCTGACCGAGAATATGATTTGCGCCGGCGGGCAGGCTGGCATGGACACCTGCTCTGGCGATAGCGGAGGCCCTCTGGTCGTACCCGATGGCTCCGGCGGCTTCAAGCAGGCCGGTATCGTCAGTTTCGGCGGCTCACCTGACAGGGCCTGTGACGCCACAGGCTTTCCGGGCATCTACGTCAATGTGTTGCAATTCGAAGCTTGGATCCAGCAGAACGCAACCTCGGCCGGAACAGTGCTCTACTTCGCACACGTAGGAGATGGAGGCGGACTGACGTCGGACGTTGTGCTCGCCAATCCCTCGGCCAGTGGAACAGCAAACGGCACCTTGGAGCTTTTCGACGACGCTGGTGACCCGTTTCTAGTCGGATTCGTTGGCCAGGGAAACGGCCAGAATTCTTCGGTCGCCGGTTCTACCCCCCTGGGTCAGACAAACGCGGTGAACTTCTCCATTCAGCCCCGAGGGCCGCTCACACTGTTGACCGACGGCGATGGAGCGGCGGCCCGGGCAGGATCCGCAGTGGTGAGCTCTGATCGTATTCTTGGAGGTGTGATCCGCTTTAACCTTCCCGGTGTTGGCATTGCGGGAGTGGGGACAAGCGAATCCCTGACAGGTTTCATCGTTCCCGTCCGACGCATTGACGGAGGGATTAATACGGGAATCGCCATCCAGAATACTGGAGCTACTGCGATCACGATCCGGCTGTCCCTTCGGGATGGGGACGGAGTCGAGGTGGCCAATCGGACCATCGCTGACTTCGCAGGGCGTGGGCATCTTGCTCAATTCCTGAATGAGCTCTTCGCCTCAGCGGACACCAGTGATTTCCAGGGAAGCCTGGTGGTAGAGGTAGTCGGAGAAGGCAGGGTCGCAGCGACCGCGCTCGAGCTTGGCACACAGCCAGGAGAGTTCACAACGTTGCCGGTGATACCACTGGCCGAGTAATGTCGGTTGCTTCGCTGCCTTGACCCCTACCTCCGCGAGGGGTAGGATTCCCGCCAGTTTCAGAGGCGACAACGGGGAGAGGATCGTTCATGGAGCTTCATATAGCTGATCACATCGTCCTGGGCATCTACCTGGCAGCCATGATGTTTCTGGGCTGGAGACTCGCCAGGGGACAGACCACAGACGAGGAGTATTTTCTGGGTGGCCGTCGGCTTCCCTGGTTCGCGGTCGGGGTCAGCATCATCGCCTCGCTCCTTTCCAGCATCACCTATCTGGCATCGCCGGGGATCGTCTGGCGCTTTGGCTTCGGAGTGTTCTGGAGCAGCCTGATCGTCATCCCCATCGACATGTTCTTGATTCTGTGCTTCGCCATCCCCTTTTTCGTCCGCTTCAAATTTACGACCGCCTATGAGTACCTGGAACACCGCTTTGACCTCCCAGTGAGACTGCTGGGTGCCACCCTGTATCTCTTCTGGGTCACGATCCTGATGGGGGTGATCGTGCTGGTCTCTTCGCGTGCCTTGGCGGTAGCCACCGGCCTGCCCCTGATTGTCATTATCGGTTCCATCGGGGCGGTCGCCACCATCTACACGATGATGGGAGGAATCCGGGCCGTGGTCTGGACCGACGTGATTCAAGCGGCCCTCTTGTTCGGTGGTGGGCTTTTCGTGATTGGGTATGTTGCCTGGGTCACCGGTTCGGGTCCCTTGGCGTGGATCAAGGAGGTGAGCTCCCGGGATAATGAGGGCTTCGTCTTTGCCTCGGCAGATCCCACGATTCCGGCGACGATCGTAACCCTTACGCTCTCGGCCGTGGTCTGGAATCTGGTGGCCCACGTTGCCAACCAGACGACATTGCAGCGATATTTCAGCACCGTTGACATCGCGGCCGCCAAGCGCAGCTTCATCACCAACATCGGCGTCAGTCTCATTCTGACCATCGTCCTCGCCATGGTGGGTGCCTCACTGGTCTACTATTTTACCCAAGGGCCTGAGTCTCTGCCTGACCACATCGATCTGGCCAGCGGCAAGGACCGGGACAGCATCTTCCCCTTCTTCGTAGCGTCACGCATTCCTCCGGGTCTGGCCGGAGCCATTTTCGCCGCACTACTGGCAGCAGCTATGTCCTCCATCGATTCCGGCGTCAACGCCTTCGCCACTATCGCGACCGTGGATTTTGGTCGCCTCAGCAAGAAGCCACCAAGAGAGAACAACGTGCGTCGCGCTCGAATCATCACCCTGGTGGTGGGCTTCGTGGTCACGGTTGCAGCCTACAATCTGGACCCCTTCACCGGGATGGACGATATCCTCACGATTTTGCCCAAGACCTTCAACTCACTGGTGGGTGCTCTGGGGGGAATGTTCCTGGCGGGGATGTTGATTCCGCGGGCGAGTGCAAAAGCCATTTGGCCTGCGACGATCATTGGATTGGTCGTGGCCCTTGGGGTTGCCTATTCCAAGAATCTAATGCAGGCCATGGACCCCTCCACGCACGAAGCACTGGGTGCGTGGTTGGGAGAGGACTTCGTCCAGCGTCTGGTCTCGAATGGGATCGGCTTCACCTGGATCATGTTCACCTCGGCCTTTGCCAGCATAGGATCAGCCTGGCTTTTCAGCTTTGTCTTCCCAAACCGGGATCTGGATCGGATCAAGGGTCTGACCTGGGTCACGCGACACGAGCCTACCCCGTTTACAAAGTAGCGGTTGGGCTCGGCGAAGGAACATCATGAACGCTCGACTCCCGAAGCAAACTTCCTCTCCTGATCGCAGGACTTTTCTGAAGACCTTGGGGATAGGGGCTGGCACGGCCTTCCTGGGTAGTGGTGCGGCCTGTGAGCGCACCCCTCCGACACCAGAAATAGCCGAGCCGCCCTCTCACCTGGTAAGGCTTGGAAATACGGAACTCCAAGTTTCCAGGATGTGCCAGGGCACCGCCTTCCGCACCCATCTTTCCCGCAAAGAGGACAACGCAGAAGCAGTCAAGCTGTTGCACCACTGCATGGATATTGGGGTCAACTTCTTCAACTCTGCCGAAGCCTATGGATCTGGTGGAGCAGAAATCACGTTGGGCAAGGCCATCTCAGGACGCCGAGATCAGGTCATCGTGGCAACCAAGGCCTATCACTGGTCCGAAGGCAAAAGAACGACCATCACCAAGCAGAATCTGATGGTCAAGGCGGAGGGGAGCCTGGAAAGACTGGAAACCGATTTCATCGATCTCTACCTCCTGCACGGGCCCGATATGAAGACGCCTTCCTATAGCCAGGAGACCCCACCTCGGGACACCCCGACCCTGGAGCACATGGAGGAGCTCGCCGATGCCATGGATGCCGTGGTCAAGTCCGGCAAAGTCCGTTACTGGGGGGTCTCCAACCATCTCCCCAAACAGGTGGCCGAACTGGTGGAATTCGGGAAGCGAGCTGGCAAAGCGCCATTGGTAGGGTTGGAAGACTACCACACCATCATGGGAGCGGATCGGCGTGATCTGATGATCAAGGGCCTATTCCCCATTATCCGTAAGGAGAACCTCGGACTGCTGGCCTTCAGCCCTCTGGGCGGGGGGAACCTGGTACCGGGTAGAGAACCCGAGGAGGGGTCTCCCCTGCTTGCCTTGATTGCGGCACTGGACGAGGTTGCCGAGGAGTTGGGGGTCACGCGTCCCCAGGTCTGCGTCGCCTGGGTCGCAGCCCACCCGGAGGTCACAAGCGTGTTGGCCGGAGGAGAGAAGCCGGAGCACGTCGGGGAAAATCTCAAGGGAACCACCCTCGCGCTTCCCGCCGAAGCAATGCAAAAGCTCAATGCGGCGGCGGATACCTACACAGCCGAGCTAGCACTACCAGAGGCGGCTGCAGCCGGCGAATGGAGTAGACCGCAAGCGATATGAAACCAGGTCCGGCAGTGCCGCGAACGACTCGACCCGTTAGCAAGATGGGGTCAAGTTTCGAGGAGAGAGCCGGATAACAGCTCAACCTAATATCCGACCTGAAGTTCTCCCCAAACGATCCGGCACTAAACGGGGACGTCACGGACCACTAGCGATAGCTAGCTAGTGCCCGTCCGGAAATCCGTAAGTAATTGATAAGGAAGGGGAAAGAGGGCTTTTTCAAGCTCCGAAATTGTCAGGGTCGTTTGCTAGACTATCTGGTGTAAACAATTAGACTGAAACGACTTAGGACGATTT
>JAKZYH010000275.1:0-16275 GCA_047514575.1 Acidobacteriota bacterium
ATTCCATTTCGGGTGACGCCGTGTTGAGCCGGTGATAATCCGGTGAGAATCGTCAAGTGTGACGGGAGTGTCGTCGGCATGCTACAGGTGACGTCTTGGAACAGGGTAGCGGTTTCGGCAAAGTTATCCAGGACTGGGGACGTCGGCCGGCTGTAGCCGTAGGCGCCCAGGCGATCGGCGCGCAGGGTATCCAGAGTGATAAGCAACAGGGGCCACTGTTCTGGGTTGGAGGGCTGGGTGGAGGAGGAGCGGCAGCCCACCAGGAGGCCAACTCCCAAGGCGAGCAGATAGGCTAGTCTGAGCTCAAACCTCACCCTCAGATGTGGCCGCATGAGGAGCCCGTCACTTTGGAGCAGATCAGCGGATGTGCGCCTGGATGACCGGAGTAGATTCTGCTCGAACTCAGCATCGGATTAGCTCAGTATCGGGTCATTGGAGACAATCACAACTTGATTGGGGGACCGAAGTCCTTGGTCTCAACGCGCATCAAATCGCGCCGAATAAGAGGCAGAGGAACTATATGTCAACGCGGCGTCTCCGGACAAGGGGTTTCTGGCGATGTTACGACTTGCTGAGCCCCATTCCCTGGGCGGCTGCGTGACGCAGTATTAGAAAGTAGAAACCGCAAAGGAGTGTCTGTACCAGGCTGAGCCAGGCGACGGTTGTGAGCAGGGGGAGGCCTTGTCCGATCCCAACCGACAGGACCACGACGACGCCGACCAGACTGCACACATCATAGAGGAATTTCAGTTCCTGGCGATTGAAAACCAGAACGACTCGACTCAAGGGAACGACCAACAATTGGGCAAACGCCCATGGAGCCATGAGACTGGCGAGGACCCCGGCCTTTGCCCAGGCCTCGCCGAAAACCAGGCGGAACAGCTCCTCAGCCACAAGCATCAGGACAAGAGCCGGTCCGATGCCGATCGCGAACAAGGTCAGGGTTTGACGGGAGGGAGTCCCCTCGGATTTTCCGCCATCTGCCCGCGCCTGGGCTGCAATTCGGCCGTGGAATACGTCGGCAAAGCTGCGGCCGAAGAATCCGAGCGGAACGGTCACAACCTGCTGAGCCAGGCTAAAGAAACCAGCAGCTTCCAAGCCATAGCCGTATCCGATCAGCGGCAGGGGGAGACCGAGCGCGAGGGCTTCAATAAGGGATGAGGGGAACAAGATCAAGGGGAATTTGCGATTGCTGTGCAAGACTCGTAGCAATAGGCGCCATTTCAGTGGAGTCAATAGCTCGGAGATTGAGGTCGTCGAACGGAACCGAGAAAACAGCTGAGCGACCGAGCTGAGGCGTCCCACGGTCTCCCCGGTGATGAGAGACAGCCCGACTGGATTCAGCCATCCCAGGACAATCTGGACCAGTGACTTGGCGATATTTCGGAGCAACGGCTCCGCCGAGATGACCCCAAAGGACTCGTTTCGAATGAACCAGAACCTGAGACACTGAGACGTCCCAATCAGAAACAGGGTCGGAAACGCCAGCGCGATAGAGTATGCGGGAAGGGCTTCGAATCCCAAGAGGGCGTTGTCCGTCAGCAGAAAGAGAAGCAGTGAGAACAGCAGGCTGATGGGAATGCAGAGGGTCAGCCCTGCGAGTCCTAGATAGGCGGCCTCCCTGAGATCTTTGGCGGAAACGATGGCAGCAGCAAACTTCAGTGTGGTGGCCACCGATGCCAGGCCAATGAAGGAGAGATATATTCCGAACAGTCCGATTTCGGAGGGACGGTACAATCGGGTGAGGATCGGCAGCATCACTGCCAGGAAGACCTGTCCGGCAAGGGTTCCCCCAGCCAGCATCAGGGTATTGGACAGAAAGCTTCGGTGCGCGGCTTGCTCTTTCAGCCAAGTCAGGAGATTCTTCATCGTGGCAACCGCGGCCGGAGAACTATACTACCAGGGTTTGAGACGATGAGGCTCTGGAAGAGCCCTGAGAGGAGGAAAGGAAGGCGAAGGGGACTTTTTTCCTGCTGATTCTAGCCCTGGTCCTGGTGGGTGTTACGACGGTCTCCAGGAGTGACGTCGGTCTGAATCTGGGGGACGAGGGACATCTATGGTATGCCACCTTGCAGACGGCTGCAGGGGGCGTGCCCATCCGAGATTTTCGCTCCTACGACCCGGGACGATATCTATGGACCGCCGGCTGTGCCTCCCTGTTGGGCTCGGGAGTCGTGGGACTGCGCCATGCCAATGCGCTGTTCCAGGTATTGGGCCTGTTCCTGGCGCTCCTCTCGATAAGACGTGTGCTCCATAGCCGATGGGGATTGGTCCTGGCGGGACTGGTCCTCAGCCTCTGGTTCTTCCCCAGCTTCAAGGTGTACGAGCATACGGCCGCAGTCGCGGCGGTTTTTTTTGCCCTGCGCCTGGTGGAGTATCCTTCCCTGGGCCGGCACTTTTCCGGTGGAGTGGTGGCGGGTCTTGCCGCCTTTCTGGGAAGAAACCTGGGCGTTTACTGTCTCCTCGCCAGCTTGGGTCTGACCCTGTTCCTTTGCTTCAAGGACAAGAGCGATCCGGGGACCGTGGTGAGGCGTCTGGGGGCTGGAATGGTGGGCGCGGCAGTTGGCTATACGCCGATGCTGCTGATGCTACTTTTTATCCCCGGCTTTTTCTCCAGCTTTATCGAGTCGATTCTGCTCTTGTTTGGACCAGGAGCTCCAATCCTATCGAAGAGTGTGCCCTGGCCCTGGACGCTCGGTTTTCCCACTGGCCTGGACATCAAGGAACTCCATCAGTTCTGCTCAAGCTTCCTCTTTGTCCTCTTTCCGGTTGTCTACCTGATCGCAGCTGTCGAGATTCTCAAGACCCGAGCAAGTGTCCTGCCCAATAGATCGCTGCTTATCGCAGCCACAGCCGTAGGTCTGCCCTTTCTGCATCATGCCTTTATGCGCCCCGATCTGGGCCACCTGGGACAGGTATCCCATCCCTTTTTGATGGCTTTGCTGGCCTTGCCCGCAGGTCTCGCATTGGGACACAAGAAGCGAGCTCTTCCCCTGTTGTTTGCATTCCTGCTGATGATCACTGTCCTCGTAGTTCCATGGCAGCTCCTCCCGACGGTGGCAAAGATCAGAGCGGCCCTATCGGCGGAGCCTTCACTGCGGCGACACAGGATCGGGAATGACCAGATCTGGCTTTCTCGGGAGAAGTCCAAGTACCTTCAGGCAATCGGGAACGCAGTGTCCTCAGAGGGAGACTCCGCTGAGGACATCCTGATTGTTCCGGAGATGCCTGGCTTGTACGCCGTCCTGGGGAAAGCTTCCCCCGTCTGGGATCCCTATCCCCTCTTTCCCGCCCAGGTGAAGCTCCAGCGGGCAATGATCGAAGATCTAGCCGAGAAGAATGTAGCCTGGGCGCTGGTCTCCGCCCGGCGAATAGACGGAATGGAAGAAAGGCAGTTCCGCCGGACACACCCTCTCGTCTGGCAGTATATTCTTCGAGAATTCGACCCTGTACTACTACCAGTGCTGCCCCAGGACCAGAGTCTCTTCCGTAGGCGTTGAGCCGGAGTCAGCGAAAGAGATATTCGCTGCTAGCTCTCACATTTGTCTGGAAGGGTGGGTTGGATGGGGATCACAATTCCGAAAGTTCAGGAACGGGTCCAGTTGGCCAAAAGACAGTTCCCGCTTTCGGCTCGGGCGGCTTGGCCCCCTGGGGTAGGTTGAGGGGTCGCCTTTAAAGAGGCCGCTTTAGCGGTCTGGCACGAAGCGTAATAGACCGGTCCTTCAGGGCCGAGTGGGCGGGCAAGCGGCTGCAAGAGGCTGCTTCAGCGGGCTTCTCGGGTAAAGGCTTCAGCCAGGCTCCGGGTCCAGGAGGGCTAAAGCCGCCGTTCGAGAAGGACCGTAAACGGCCCTCAGGGGAAGGAGAAGAAGCTGCTGACCCCGGCGTAAACACCGGCTCTCATACGCTTCGAGCCAGACCGCTGAAGCGGCCTCCTAGAAAGGGCAACTCTGCCGAGCGTTTCGCGTCCGATCGGTGGAAATCAAAATTTCAAATATCCTTGCCTAGCTTTAACCCGGTTCGTGATCTGAGTGCAATGAACTTTGGGGGGGGAGTCGGTCGTAGGCGAAGCGTTTCATCAAAGGTTCGTTTTTCTTGCCTCGGTAGAAGTCTAGGAGGGCTGGGCTGGACACGAAGGCCCAGCCTCTTCCGGGTTTAATCCTACTAGCGGCACTGGTAATACTTGCCGGGTCCGGATCGAGCCCGACGAATTCAGCCAGAGTCCGCAAGTGGCGCTCTGGTGAGCGGACCAGATCTTCGAAGCGAAGCGTCAGCAATTGATGGCAATCGAGTTTGCCAATGGCGCCCAAAGCAGCCTCGCAATATTGTTTCCACAGGCCAAAACCTTCAGTGTGGCTGAATCCACTCAGGCTGTTGGTGGAGGGGTGCCTCGTCGTCATAGACCGCAGGTAATATCGAGCACGTCCGAAACGACTCCGGTTACGAATCCTTCGTTCTCGACCTACCAGGCTTTCACTCACGTCGACTCCGTTTCGGACGATAAAAATGATCCTGGCTTCCGGAAAGACCTTCAGCCAGAGGGGTAATGTCAGACAGTTTCGGGGTTCCTTCCAGCCCCAGTGGCAAGGTTGGTCGAAGATACTGCCGTATTTTCGCCAGCGCCGATGGCCAAGGAACTGTTTTGAGCGGCGGGAGAGACAGGCTGCCCTCAAGGATTCCACCGCGAGGTTGGATTGCTCCAGTTGATCGATCTGGCGAAGGAAGGAATCGGGTTGATACCAGGTGGCTTCGGTTTTCAGGAGTAGTTTTTCGTTCAGATCGAGGAAGAAGCGAGATTCCTCTGTCGAAGCCAAACGGTCCTCACCCATGAGCACACCCAATTTCGAGAGAGTGCATGATAATAGGGTTGTCCCGGAGCTGTGCATTCCGAGAACAATGGTTGGGTTGGAAACCGGGGTTTTCGCCTCAGGCCTTGTGAGAAGCACGAATCATCTGGCCGGTTGCGCTAAAGGAGTGGCATCGGAATCGAACCGACTATGGTATCTCTGATACAGGTGCTCCAGCTGGGTTTCAAGCTCACGAAAGTCTCCGGAGAGTTTGGGTTCGCGCGTTTCTTGACCTGACTGGCCGTTGAAACGGGCTCGCAAGGACTGCATGATGATCTCCGAACTGACTCGGCGTTCCCGAGCTCTTTCCCGGACCATCTCCACCTCTCGAAGGCTCACAAACTGTCCCGACTTCGCCCTGAAGTAGAGGTATCTTCCCAGTGTCCCTCCCAGCAACCGCCCCAGGGTTGAGGGCAGGCTGGAACCCATCCTTTGAACCGAAACGCTGATTCCCCCCAAGTGAGAGAGTGTCGGCGCCTCTGCTAATTTCAAGGACTTGCCCCTGTTCCCGAGAAGGATATTTGCTAGTTTCCCGGTGTCATAGACGGCTTTGACCTGGTTCCTCTGAGTCAACTCTATCTGGATCTTCTTGGGTATCTCGCGCCAGTAGTAACTCCTGAAACCGACCCCTAACTCCGCCTTCAGTTCGTTCAGCATTCGGTTGTCATAGGCTGCAAAGTGGGTTGTTCCAAGGCAGGTGCCTCCGGCCATCGTGCTGTAGACTCCCGAATCCCAGATCTGCCAGGTAGGCATTTCAGTTTCCTCGCCGTAACCCCAGGTTGGTGGGCTGGAAAAGACCGCGTCCGCCGAAGCAAGGTCAAGGAGAACGTCGGACAGGAACTCCCCGGTGGCGAAGACGTCGGAATCCAGAAAAGTGAAGTAGCGGGATTCTTCTTGTCGCTGGAGGACTGTCAGCGCCTCACCGTGACTCAGCACCTGGTCGGACTGAAGCGAGAGAAATTTGAGTCGCTCATCGGAATCTGTCATCCGGCTGAGGATTCGTTTTTCGTCTGCCGAACACCCATTCGAGACCAGCTGAAAGCGACACTCGTCGCTCCACTCGACCAGGCTGAAGGGGAAACAAGAAAGATAGGGGACGGTACCAGGAATATAGATTATGTTGATTCGCAGCTCTGAGAGATCCAAACTAAAATGTCCCTTCCCCCATTTCCCGAAAAGGAATTCGGGCAGCCCCTGGCTCTACTCCTCTAACAGATTTCTCGCCAGAACCGCACTATTATTCCACAGGGGATGCCAGACTTGCACTGCGGATGTGATCGGCGGGCGTATTTTTGCGATCGCAAACAAAGTGTATCCAACTGTTGAGATCGAGACGATTTAAGGAATCCCCGAGTGTGGTCGCAGTGTAACTGACCGGCTTTGCCTCTCTTCCGCTGTCACGACGTTTCCGGTTCTCTCAGGGGTTTCAGGTACGATATGTACAAGGAGATTTAGATGACGGGTCTCATCATCGTTGTTGTTTTAACCCTCTCCATTTCCGCCATGTGTTCCTTCTTTGAGGCAACGCTCTACTCTACCCGGGTAGCCTCGTTGGAGGCGGTGCGCTCCCCCAGGAAGCGGCGCTCACAGGCCGAACGTTTTCTTTTGATGAAACGGGAGATCGCCGTGCCTACGTCGGCTATCCTTATTCTCAACACGGTTGCCAACACCGGAGGGGCAGCTTTCTCAGGGATGTATGCCAGCAGCGCCCTGGGAGCGGCCTGGGTCCCCGCTTTTTCGGCTGTACTGACGCTAGCCATCCTGTTGCTGTCAGAAATCTTTCCGAAGACCTACGGCGCGATCCACTGGCGTCGGCTTTGGCCCTTGATTGTCTGGCCACTTGCCGGATTGCAGCGCGTCTTCTATCCCTTTATTCGGATCATCCAGAAGCTGACCGACTCACTGACCGAAGGCAGCCCAACCGCCACCGCGACGGAGGCCGAGATCATGTCCATGATTCGACTGGGCGCTCGATCCGGGGAACTCACGCCGACCGAGCTTCGCCTCCTGGACGCCGTATTCCGTTTCGACCAGCTGTCCTGCCGGCAGGTCATGTTGCCCCGACCGGATGTGGTGTTCTTCGATATCAGTCGCTCTTTACAGGAGTGTCTGGTGCTGGCCAGGGCAACTCAACACACTCGATATCCGCTTTGCCGGGGCTCACTAGACAGCGTGGTTGGTCTGATCCACATCAAGGATCTGATCGGCGTTCCCCTCCAGGGAGATCTGGATCTCAAGGCGATCGCCAAGCCTTTGACCTTCGTTCCCGAAACCATGCCGCTGAGCCGGCTGCTCCGGGAAATGCAGACCAAGGGACAGCATATGGCGCTGGTAGTAGACGAGTACGGCACCACGGTGGGTATGATCACGCTCGAAAACGTGCTGGAGCAGATTGTCGGATCGGTACTCGACGAGTTTGACGTCGAGACCTCAGAGATCGTGCCTGAGGGTACCGATTCCTACCTGGTAGAGGGACAGATTTCTCTGAGCCGTCTCAACCAAGAACTCGATCTCGAACTGGACCAGGAGCACGTCGACACTCTCTCCGGGCTCCTGGTGGATCGGCAAGGCAGCCTCCTACAAGGTGGAGAGGTGGCCCGATTTCAAGGAGTCGTGGCCCAGGTCCTGGAGGTTCGAGATGGGCGAGCCATTCGAGTGCGGCTGACGGTACAACCTTCGGGTAAGGAAACGCGCTGAGGGTCGCGCAAAAATAACTTGGCATTTTGGCATCTCATGTTCACACCATCTTCGGCCGCTCCTCAATCGCGAAATCCTCAACGTAGACCTGGCTACGCCTGCGGTTTCGCTCAATCGGTCGCGGCCAAATCTGGTGCAAATCTGAGCGCCAATTCTACCAAGTTATTCTTGCGCAGACCCTGAGTGCTGGTCGGTTCTGGCCTACCAGGCTCGACGGCTAGAGGCTATGGCTTGAGGAGGAGGGGAACTATGGAAGACGCACTCGAGTACCACCGGAAAGGAAGAAAGGGCAAGATCGAGGTCGTACCTACGAAGCCTTTCGCGACGCAAAGGGACCTGTCATTGGCCTATACACCGGGTGTAGCCGAGCCCTGCAAGATCATCCAGCAGAGTCCAGAGGCAGCTCTCGAGTATACCGCCCGGGGGAATCTGGTGGCCGTCGTCACGAATGGGACGGCGGTTCTGGGGCTGGGCAATATCGGTGCGCTGGCCAGCAAACCGGTCATGGAGGGAAAAGCAGTTCTCTTTAAGCGTTTTGCCGACATCGATGTCTTCGATCTGGAAATCGACTCTGAGGATCCGGAGGATGTGATACGGGTCTGTAAGCTGCTGGAGCCCACCTTCGGGGGCATCAATCTCGAGGATATAAAGGCCCCGGAGTGTTTTCACATCGAGCAGACGCTCAAGAGGGAACTTTCGATTCCCGTTTTCCACGATGACCAGCACGGAACCGCCATCATTTCTGGTGCCGGACTCCTGAATGCCCTCGAGTTGACGAGCAGGGACATCGCATCGACCAAGGTCGTGGTCAATGGTGCCGGAGCGGCCGCGATTTCGTGCGCACGATTCTACCGACAGTTGGGTATAGCCAAGGAAAACCTGATCCTGTGTGATAGCCGGGGAGTGATCTTCGAGGGCAGGGAGTCCGGCATGAACTCTTTCAAGCAGGAGTTCGCGATCGATACTTCGTCCCGAACGCTGCACCAGGCGTTGGAAGGAGCCGACATCCTCTTGGGCCTCTCGAAGGCAGGAGTGGTGAGCGGTGACATGGTTCGATCCATGGCAGACAAGCCCATTGTATTCGCGATGGCGAATCCAGACCCGGAGATCACCTGGGAGGACGCCAAGGCTGCCTGCCCCAACGTGATCATGGCAACGGGGCGCTCCGACTATCCCAACCAGATCAACAATGTTCTCGGATTTCCCTTCATTTTTCGGGGCGCTCTGGATGTGCGTTCTAGCGGGATCAATGAGGATATGAAGCTAGCGGCTACCCACGCTCTAGCCGGCCTGGCAAAAGAAGATGTTCCCGATGACGTCAGCAGAGCCTATGACAATGTTCCCCTCTCGTTCGGCCCGGAATACATCCTTCCCAAACCTCTCGATACCAGAGTGCTGCTGCGGGCCGCACCTGCAGTGGCAGAGGCAGCGATGAATTCGGGTGTAGCTCTTCGAGAAATCGATCTTCAAGCGTACGTTCGGAGTTTAGAAGCCAGAATGAGGTGATCCGGAGAACCAACAAGCACCAAGATACAAGATAAAAACAAATCTCAAATTCAAACCATCAGAGGGAAGGCGACGTGTGTAGCTATCGGCGAATACTTGCCTGTCCCGTTTTCCCCTATCGGACTCACCTCGGGACGATCCCGACAACGGCTAAGTCGGGAAGGCCCTTTTGTGATTTTTGTGCTTGGGATTTGTTTGCATCTTGTGTCTTGTATCTTGGTGCTTGGTAGAGTCTGCCCGGTATATTCACACTAAGGGTCTGCGCAAAAATAACTTGGCATTTTGGCATCTCATCTTCACACCATCTTCGGCCGCTCCTCAATCGCGAAATCCTCAACGTAGACCTGACTACGCATGCGGTTTCGCTCAATCGTTCGCGGCCAAATCTGGTGCAAATCTGAGCGCCAATTCTACCAAGTTATTCTTGCGCAGACCCTAAAGGGAGCCTACCGTGACCTGGGAAATCGCACTACTACTGCTTCTTCTGGTGGCGATGGCCTTTCTCTTCTTGACGGAGAAGCTGCCCGTTGACCTGACCGCCTTCCTGGGCCTGGTTGTTTTGATTCTGGGAGGGTACGTGGCGCCGGAGGAAGCCTTTAGCGGTTTCGCTTCGCCGGCGGTGATCACGATGCTCTCGATCTTCATTGTCAGCGCGGCTTTACTCCACACTGGAGTAGCAGATGTGGTCGGTGGCAAGGTTCATTCCCTGGTAGGAAGTGGGGAGGTTCCTCTGATTGTCACGCTGATGCTGGTGGCTGGAGGCCTCTCTGCCTTCATGAACAACATTGCGGCTACGGCAGTCCTGATGCCGGCTGTCGCCAGCATCGCTCGCCGCGCCCAAATTCCTCCCTCGCGACTTTTCATGCCGCTTTCTTTCGGTTCGATTCTGGGGGGCACGACGACCATGGTGGGAACCCCTCCCAACATTGTTGCCACGGCCATTCTCCAAGAACGGAATCTGGAACCCTTCGGGCTCTTCGACTTCGCACCCATTGGGTTGGTCCTTTTGGGAACCGGAACCCTGTTCATGGTGACGCTGGGCAGAAGACTTCTCCCCAGCCGCGAGGTGGGGCCGGTTGAGGCGGACAGGGCCGATCTCACCCACGTCTATCAGCTGCAAGAGAAGCTGTTCTCTCTGCGCATCGCTAACGATTCTGGACTCGACGGTTCCACTCTGGCCCGAGTCAACCTTTCGACCGCCCTCGGGATTCAGGTGGTGTCCATTCTACGCCAAGGGGTGAAGCATCTGGTGTCCATGGCAGAGACGGTGCTCAGGGGAGGAGACGTTCTTTTGGTCGAGGGCAGCGGTCGGAGTTGAAGGACCTACTAAAGGTTCGGGAAGTAGAGGTCCATCGAACCACAGCCAGCCAGCTTCCCCGGCCAGTCAAGGTCTTCACCGGGATCCGGGCAGAAGTGCTGGACGATTCCGTTTTGGTGGGCAAGAGCCTCAGAGAGGCCCGCTTTCGGGAGCGCTTCGGCCTGGTGGTTGTAGGGATCAAGCGAGGGGAGGAGTCCCTGCGCGAAGAACTGGCGTCAGAGACGCTGCGGGCGGGGGACCGGATACTGGCCCTGGGCGCTCGGGCCCAGCTGCAAGATCTCGACTCCCAGCCTGGCTTCTTGGTGAAGGAAGTAGGTCTGTCAGCTCTGCGCCTGATCCAGGACCATCTCTCGGTGATTCGGATCCCCGCAGGATCTCCTCTGGTCGGATCTACGGTGGGTAGTAGCCGTCTCGGGGAGTTGCTCGGTGTGACGGTAGGGGCCGTTCTCCGCCGTGGAGTCACCCGTCTGGCTGTTTCCCCCGACGAGGTCATTGAGGCAGGTGATGGACTGCTGGTCGCCTGCGATCCCTTCCGGATCAGGTCGCTCGTCGAGATCGGTGACATCGAACTGGACTCTCGGGTGGGCAGGACGGAACTCGAATCCGAGGATGTAGGTCTGGTGGAGGCGGCGCTAGCTCCCCGATCCTCCCTGCTGGGTAAAGGGCCTCGGGAGCTGGAGTTTCGGGATCGCTACGGTCTACAACTCCTGGCTGTCTGGAGGGAGGGGAAGTCCCTCTACACTGGCCTTGCCGATCTGGTCTTCCGATTCGGGGATGCACTGTTGATCCAGGGACCCTGGGACCGGATTCGACACCTGGGATCGGATCCTGACTTCGTTGTGCTTTCCCCGGTCGCCGTTCGGCCTCGGCGAGGGAAAAAAGCTCCATTCGCCCTGGCAGGATTGCTCCTGATGATCGGCTTGGTCGTCTCTGGGAGTCAACCCATCCAGGTGGCGGCCTTCACCGCAGCCAGCCTGGTGCTCCTGTTCGGTGCGCTCACCATGGAAGAGGCTTATCGAGCCATCGAATGGCGAGCCATCTTTCTGGTGGCAGCAGTCCTTCCTGTCGGATTCGCGATGGACCGGACCGGAGCCGCCACGCTATTGGCCAGTACGGTCGGTGAGGTGGCTGGCCCATTTGGTAGCTACGCAATACTGGCCTCCCTTGTTGTTTTAGCGAGCCTCTTGAGCCAATGCCTGGACGGGGCTCCAGCCGTGGTGCTGTTGGCACCGGTCGCACTCGAGGCGGCGGTTCAGCTGGGCGTGAGTCCCCATACTGCCATGATGGCTGTGAGCCTGGCGGCATCAGCGGCGTTTATGACCCCCTTCAGTCACAAAGCCAATCTCCTGGTCATGGGAGCCGGAGGCTACCAGGTTGTCGATTACGTTCGAGTCGGAACCCCTTTGACCCTGGTTGTGTTGGCCCTCCTGGTCGTGCTGGTACCCTTCTTTTTCCCTATCTAAGACTTCTTTCTCCCCGGAGGCTTTTCCCAGCATGCCCAGCGTCGTGGAAGCGAAGCTATGTTCACTCCATCCGAGGTTTGGCACCGTAGTACTTGAATGAGGGTATAAGAGGGCCGGCACTGATGCCGCCATCGACGCTGATGACCTGCCCGGTGATCCAGTCGCTGTCGCTACTAGCGAGAAAGACGGCTGCGGCAGCGACATCGGCCGGGGTCCCGAACCTTCCCAGTGGCGTGTATTGCATCCAAGCGTCGTGTAACGGTGAGCCCTCGGGCGGTGGCGGATCCTTGGGTACTGGAACTGCGCCCGGAGCGATGCAGTTCACCTGAATACCGTACTCGGACAGATCGAAGGCTGCGCCCCTGGTGAAGTTGAGGATGCCTCCTTTGGTAGCCTCGTAGAGAGAACAGTAGTGTGTTCCGCCCAACCCATGCACCGAGGACATGGTGATGATCTTCCCCTGTTTCGCGCGGGCCATCAGTTCGGCACCGTATCGCACCGTCATATAGGTGCCAATCAGGTTGGTCCGGACTAGTTTCTCAAAGTCGGCTACGGTGGTTTCGAGCAGCGGTTTTGCCAGGCCGTAGCCGGCGTTGGCGGCCAAGATGTCCAGGCGTCCAAAAGTCCGATCGGCAGCCTGGACCATCTGGCGGACCTGCTCTTCGTCGCCAATGTCTGCCTGGACCGTTAAGGCTTCTCGCCCCAGCTCCCTCACTCGAGCGGCTGTCTCCTCTCCGCCCTGCTTGTCGCTGTGGTATACGGCGATACAGTGAGCTCCCTCGCGCGCAAACGCCTCACATATGCCAGCCCCGAGTCCACCTGAGGCACCTGTTACCAGCGCGACTTTGTCTTTGAGTCTCATGAATCCCCCCTCTTACGGTGAGCAGTGAACAGTGGGCAGTGAATCAGTGAGCGGTGGACAGTGAGAAGTGAATCAGTGAGCAGTATGTCCACCTCAGTGCCATCTACCTCTCACGGTCCACTGCGCTCGGTCACTCTCACCACTGATCACTTCCCCTACGCACTGATCTTAGCAGAAGCAGACCAGGCCCGGACTACTTGACAAGCAACCCCCGCCGTCTATACTCCCTCAGCAAAGCTGATCTGCAATCGAGAAAGGGGACCGAGGTCATGTGCAAGCCGCGATGGATTTTGTTCACTTCGTTACTCGTCTATCTCTCTATGTGCCCCCTGTGGTCCCAGCAGATAGAGCGCCTTGTGGCCGTCGACAACGTCTGTGCCTGGCCCAACCTGACGCAGCTGAAAGACGGAAGTCTGACCGCCACTATTTTCAATCGACCTCATCACGGCAAGGGTGAGGGCGATGTCGAGCTCTGGGCCAGCTCTGATGGAGGCTATTTCTGGGAGCGACGGGGAGCCGTCACCTCTCACAAGCCGGGCACCGTCCGTATGAATGTGGCGGCCGGCCTCGCTCACGATGGGTCTCTAGTGGTGCTGAACTCGGGCTGGGGCGGTGCCACTTTCAGGGAGAGGATTCTGGACCCACTGGTATCTCGTTCCAGTGATGGTGGAAAAACCTGGGAAAAGGCCTCTTCGGTGACCGCGCCCGCAGGGACTCAGTACATCATTCCATTCGGCGACATCGTCCAGGGACCCGGAAAGATGCTGGCGGCTTCCATCTACGACTGGCAGATTCCCCAGGAGGGTTCACGCCATTCAACTTCCTATCTGATTTTCAGTAGGGACGATGGCAAGACCTGGGGCGAGGCCGTCGTCATCGCGTCCGATGACTACAACGAAACGGCTTTGGTCCGATTGAAGAGCGGCCGCTGGCTGGCGGCGGTCCGCACCCATGTGGACGCCCATATGGATCTGTTCACTTCAGAAGATGAGGGGAGGAGCTGGTCTCCGTCCGGCCCCATCTCCTTGCCCCGTCAGCACCCGGGCCATCTGCTGGAGCTGAGCGACGGGCGGGTCTTGCTGACCTACGGTATTCGGGAGCGCGACCACTATGGAATCGGCTATCGGGTGAGCAAGGATCAGGGGCGAACCTGGAATGCTCCCGGGCATCTCGTTCACCTGGAAGGGACAAGAGACGGCGGTTATCCTGCCACTCTTCAGCTGGGCGATGGGACATTGGTGACTGCCTACTACAGCAGCGGGGTTGTCCAGCACCGCCGCTACCACATGGGAGTAGTTCGTTGGAAGATGCCCGATTAGGTGATGTTGTTCCTGCTGATTTAGGGGCGATTTGAGACCATGACTCAAAGAGGAAAGATCTCCCGCCGTCAGGCCCTCAGAGGGTTCGGAGCCACAGCGCTAGCTGCTCCCTTGGTCCCCTTGTCCCGGTCCGCTTCCGCAGCATCGAGGCATGAACCGACCCCGCCTGGTGCTGTTCTTAGAGTAAGGGACCGAGATTCGGGTGCTCCCGGACAAGAAGCCATTCTGGGGCGATCAGACGAAATCTTCCCTCGTCATTCCGAGGGCGATCTGGTGCGGTTGGCGGATGGGAAGTTGCTGGCCGTATGGTCCCGCTTCAAGAACCGCAGCGATCACGGCGAATCGGAAGTTGTGGGCCGCTACAGCGGGGACGAGGGCTCGACCTGGGGCGAGATCGAATCTTTCGCCTCGATCTCGGAGGCGGAGCACACCTCCAACTCCAACCTGATGAGTGCCAGCCTGCTGAGGCTGTCGAGTGGCAAGATCTTTTTCAGCTACATGGGCAAGGAGGAGACCGAGCCCGAGAAAGAGGACTTCAATCGAAAGATCCGGTCGGCCGTCTATGCCCGCTCCTCCGATGATGGAACCCTTTTTTCGCGACCCAGGCGGATTTCCGATCATGACCACTACTATGTCGTCAACAACGCCCGGACGCTTCAGCTCTCGAGTGGACGGATTCTAATCCCCACTGCAGTCGCGCTGGATCCGGGCAAGGAACTGGGTTGGATCAAGCAATCCTGTCTCACCTTTTGCTCGGACGATCAGGGAGCCAACTGGAAGCAAGGCAGCGCCTGTACGTTGACGTCCCAGGATGTGCCCGGTAGGGAATACCGTGAGCTGACGCTCCAGGAACCTGGCTTGATCGAGTTGAAAGATCAACGGATCCTGATGGTGATGCGGACCCGCCTCAACCACCCCTACAAGAGTTTTTCCGAGGATGGGGGAGACAGCTGGAGCAAGCCCGTTCCCATTTCGGAAATCGTCGCGCCGACGTCACCCCAGACCCTGTTTCGCCTACCCCGATCGGGCGATATCGCCATGATCTACAACAACAATCCCAAGGGCGCCGAGGCCAAATGGTCGGAACGTCGTCCCCTTGCCTTCGCAGTCAGCAAAGACGAAGGCCGGAGCTTTCGGTTCCGGAAGGTAATCGAAGAAACCGAGGGCAGGTGTTGGGCCTACCATTCTGCCCGGGTCTATGAAGACAAGCTCTACCTTCTCTACTACGAGTGGTATCAAGGGCATCCCACCTTTTTCTTCACGGACCTCAAGCTATCGATCATTCCGATCGAGTGGTTTGAGGTGTGATTGGAGATTTCGAAATCCGTCTGAACGTTTTTGCGCAGACCCTTAATCTGCGCTGGAAGTCAGATCGCCGATACGGATCCGGGTGAGCCCCACGTCTTCCTTGTTGATGGAATAGACAACGTAGAGGTGATCCCCGTGAACCACGGCTCCTGGGTACTGCCAGCCCGGGAGCTTGTTTTCCCCGGGAAACCTCATGGTGGTGTCCTCGCCCCTCACGACGAACGCGCGGTCGAAAGTAACACCGTCCCGGCTCAGCGAGATAGTCAGGGGAAGGCGTCGTCCGATCGAAGCGTAGACCGAGCCAGGACTCTGGTTGGGGTTGTTGATGATGAAGGCCGATCCGTCGGGTAGGTTGCCAGCAAAGGAGCGGGCGGTAGCATCGGGAAAGTTGGTCCCTGCTGGCAGCGTCCAGCTGCGACCGTCATCCCCGCTGCTGCTGGCGTATAGCCAAGGGTTACCGTTCTCACTGCGAAAGAGCATCACCACGGTGCCGTCGCGTCGCTCAAACCAGGTGGGCTCAGGATAAAGGAGATCCACGGTTTCTGGCAGGCTGGCCTCCTGCCACCCACCAATCCCGTCCGTCTCCTGGGAATAGAGCAGTCGGGGCTGCCTGAGGTTGGACTGCCCGTTGAGCAACAGGACTCCTCCTGACTGAAGGACCCTGGGGGCCTCCATGAAGGACCCCGCAACGACTCTGCGTTCCTCGCTCCAGGCTACTCCGTCCTCCGATGATCTGGCGTAAAGGCTGAATGAGGTGCTGCCTGGATCCCCAATCACGACGGTGTAGTAGGCCACCAGAACCTTGTCCCATTCTCGAAAGCCGCTGGCTACGCACTTTGCTGGCCCCTCGAGACCATCAGGATCAGGAGCGAGGATAGCCGGCTCGGACCAGTCAAGGCCATTTTCCGTAGTGCTGTAGAGAATGCGCTGTCCATTGAAGTCCTCATGCTCGATACCG
>JAKZYH010000276.1:0-5475 GCA_047514575.1 Acidobacteriota bacterium
CGTCGTTCCCCGTCTTGGGGCAACGTCTTTGGGGTCGCCCGGTGAGAGACCCTCACGCCGGTAAATATGAGGAATAGACCTCATCGCGACAACGGGGAGGGGCAGGCGGGAACCCCGCCTGTCTCTTACCCGCGTGTGGAACGCTTTGTTTCCACAACCCTTTCAGGGTTGAAACCACAGGAGCGGCGCCGTCCACCCAGGGTTCGGAAACCCTGGGCTGACATACGGAATCCCTTCAGGATTCACCTCCCTCCGATCAACTCAGGACCGCCCGTCACGTCACGAGCTGACGTCAATTGTAGGGACTACTCCGCAGGCGGCCGAATGTTAGCAAAATCGCTCCCAGTTCCGAGGAGTCAGCGGGACTGAAGTCTTCACCGGAATGATCCGACGTAGCCGCTGGCGCCACTGATCCTTGCTGCGCTCGAGGCATACCTGCGGTTAACCCACCTGCAGCGGTTTGTTATAAGAACCGAAGCCCGCGTTGACCCACCAGGGCGCGATTGTCCTGATAGTCCAGCTCCTTCTGCGGTAGTCCCACCAACTTGCCATCCTCCACCCAATCCTCATCGCCACCGTAGAGACTCCGGATCAGAAGGTGGGTGAGCCGATCCAACTCCGCCCGATGGCTGGGCTCCCGGGAGAGATCGGTCGTTTCTCTGGGATCGTTCTCGATATCGAAGAGCTGGCGGCAATTTCCGGTTGGGTAGTAGATCAACTTGAAACTTCCGCTGCGAATCATGCGCGTGGCCTCTGCTCCCTCGGAGTGCTCGCCGTACAGATGATCGCGTCTCTGTTTCCCCGCCAGAGAGAGTCCGTCGACGGTCTCGGGAATAGGTAGGTCGCAGAGATCCAATAGGGTGGGCATCAGATCTCCGAACTCTGCCAGACGATCATCCCAGCTACCGGTCGAAAATCGGCTATCCCGGCTCAGCGGTACCAGAACTAGTGGTATCTTGGCCGACATCTCGTAGAAAGGCATCATGGTCCAGAGTCCGTGATCTCCTACCATGTGTCCGTGGTCGCTGGTGAAGACCAGGATCGTATCATCCAGGATGCCTTCCTCGCGGAGGGTCCCCAAGACCATGCGGATCTGGTGGTCGATGTGGGTGATGGTGGCGTAGAAGGCCCGCCGTGCCAGCTCTAGCTCCGGCCAGGGCGCTCCCACCAAGGCACTGCGGTTGAGGTTGCGGGTCTTGATCATGTAGGGAAGCTGATCGGGATCTGCCGACCAATCTCCGGTTGCAGGCCGGTCCATTTCCAGGTTTCGATACAGATCCAGATAACACTGGAGCGGCGTCATCGGAGGGTGGGGAGCAGAGAAGGAGAGATACCAGAATCCGGGCTTACGAGGATCGCGGCGGTGGATGGTTCGGCACATCTCCCTGGCAGCCCAATTGATGGGATGGCAATACTCGGGTAGATGCCAGGGCCGGCTCAGGAAGTCATTGTGGGCCATGCCGCCTGCGTACTCCATGCCCGGATAACCCTGCTCCGAGAGAAACAGCTCATAGTCATCGGCACGACCCTCCAGATGGCGGCGACCCTGCTCCTCCAGTAGGACATCGTCGAACCCGATGCGGTTGCGTTGGGGATAGACGTGAAGCTTTCCGACAGCGAAGGCCTGGTAACCTTCATCGCGGAAGCACTGCGGCAGGGTGCTCACCTGTGGAAAGGGCGCCCGCTCTTGAAAGGACCGATCTCCGTGGGAGCGGGCAGTCATTCCAGTCATCAGAGTTCGGCGGGCGGGAATGCAGGAAGGGCAGGCTGAGTAGGCGTTGGTGAAAGTCACGCCGTTTCGGCGCAGTTGGTTTATCGTTGGCGTGATGAGCACCGGGTGAGGGACGCTTCCTGTCAGAGGCCCACCCCAGTGGTCAGTACAGATCAGGAGAACATTGGGTCTGGAACCCATTCGGGTTACTCGATCGAAGCCTTTCTAAAAAGGATCGTCTCAGTGGATGGCTGTAGAGTAATTGGAACCCTGTTGAGCAGGACCTTCTGCCATCTCCTCGGTGATGGAAGCCAATATACTTGCGCTGGCGGATGCCATCGCCTCCAACAAATGACCCAGGTCGAGTCCCTGATCGAGGTGGGCGTCGCCCCGTTGAGGGCAGCCAGAACCTTGGACAACAGGGACATCATCTGGGTGAGGGCAAGACCGGTTTGGGGGCCCAGCGTCCCAGGATCAGTCCCCTTCTTGTCGTGCTTCCGGAGCCACTCGAGATTCTGATCCAGGATCAGGAGTGCGCGGGTTCGGTAGTTCCCAGCCCTCCGATCGATCAGTGGATCGTACTCCTGCTTAACTCGCCCCCAAACACTCTCCACCTGCTCGGTGAACTCCTGATAGACGCTCCCTGGAGACATCTTGCGCCCACGCAGAACCCGACCCAGTACGGCCTCGAGACTGAATCCTCCTCGGTGAAGCTCATCTCTCATATAGGCCTCCACCTCGAGGCCGCGCAAGGCAATTCCCAGGGAAAACAAGGCTGGATCGAGCGGATGCGAGGAGGCAGTTGAAGCAGAGTCGGAAGTCTCGCTACCGAGACTCGAACCTTGCTGGTCAGTCATTCCGGACCAATCCCCCAATCAATGCCCTCTCTTCCACCGAATGTGGGGATCATACCGATGACCGGTGACGCGTTGTGCTACGCTGCAGATTCGTTCGCAGATCATTCAAGAAGGTGCTGATATGGCAGTAGACCGGAAGAAGGGATGGACCTTCCTGCACGTTAACGATAGTCACATGGGGACGCCCCGTTCGTATCGCTTTCGTCCCGCAATCAACCGACGGCCACGTCGGGACGTTTGTGGAAAGTGGTTGTTTCGTGAATGTATCGATCAGATGCGAACACTATAACCGCGTCGACGGGCTTCCCCGCGGCTGCATCGCCCGCCCATCCACCCACCTGGACGAACCCAGCGGCCTCCTCGATGAGGCTGACCCCACCTATCAAGCGCTCGGTGGAAAGTGGATAGCGCTGATCCCCTAGACGCAGCACCCTCGAATCGAGAGTGCCCTCCAGCGAATAGGCTTCCGGAGGGGACGCTTACCGGGACCAGGACCGATTTTCCCAACAACTCCTGTAGCAGGTAGAAGTCGAGGCGGTTGATCCCCGACTTCAGATGATGGGGAGACAGCATCATGTAGAAGGGTTGGGACCCACCCGGGCTGTAGGTGCGAGTAACACCCGAGATGGTTCCGTTCAGGGCGAGGACCAGGACCTGCGGCTGGGTGTGAGATTTCCCTGGAGAGAGGGTGCCCTTCAGCATCGCCGGAAGAAACTGCCCCTTGGGATTGACCGAATGGTAGCGGTGTAGGTTCTCGACCTGCAGCGAGACATCATCAGCAGCCCGCGGAGCAAGTTCTCCCGCAGGTCGATCGACCCACCGCTGCGCCATCGCGAGGGTGTAGAGGTTCGGGATACCCTCACTGCTATCGAACAGAGCCAGTCGCCGCTCGACGGCTTTCCGCATGCCCTCGGTAAGATCGGGCCCAAAGCTGAATATCTCCGACGTTCCCCATCCCATCGACCGTTTGAGGGGCCTTGGAGCCTGCCTCGCATCGATGGCAGAGGCTCCATCCAGATTCCCTGCGAGGGAAAGACCCATCAAGTAGGCGATAGTGGGCAGGATGTCAATGATCTCTATGTTTGCGTCAGTCACCTCTCCCCTTCTCTGCCTCGGCTTCTTGATGAACAAGGGCACGCCCAGAGACTCCGCCAGACTTCCCTCCTTCAGGCTGCGCCTCACGTCACCTGGTTCGAAGCTGGCTCCATGGTCTGCCGTCACCACAATCAGGGCATCATCATAGATTCCGGTCTGCCGAAGTCGTTCCAGGAACTGACCCAGGATCCGATCGGTGAAGCCAACTTGAAGTAAGTAGCGCTGATATGCCTGTGCCGCCAGGACCTCGTTCTTCCCCCAAGGTGGAAGGTAGCTGTCGACCGTGTAGAGGCGACCGTCGGGAAGGTACTGGTAAGGCACATGCGGCAATAGAATATGAATGAACCTCAAACTGGCCTCGGTCTTTTCGGGAATCGAATCCAGGAAATCCTGGAAATACCGTTCACGGTGTGGTCCCAACAGATACTTCTGGGTGTCTCGGCTGGGATCCATGAAGCCGGTCCAGCGATCGGCGATGGAAGAAAGTCTTTTCCGGTAGGCGGCCGGAGCAACCATGTGTGTGAAGAGAACACAAAGATCCGAGACCAAGGCCCCTACCCTGAAAGTGAGTGGGCTTCGACAGATCGTCTCCGGACAAAGTTCTGTCACCGTCTCGAAGCCGACGACTTCATGAGAGCGGGCAAATAGAGAAAAGAGATTGACCGGATAGTTGGAAGCGGTTGGGACGGTGTCGGGCTTGGGAAAGGTTCCTGACACGATTGCGGACACGGCCCTGGTTGTCTCCAGGCTCACCGTCGTTGCGTTTCGAAACCAATATGACCCGGCGGCGAGCTGCGCAAAATTGGGGTATAAACGTTCGTCGATCTGGAGGTCCCGGTTGAGAAGTGAGACCGTTGAGAACTCGTCAAAGACGATGACGAACACCGGTGCCTTCACCCTGGCAATCTCAGCGGTGGGAATCTCATCTTCGCCGCTGAAAACCAGTTGGCTCACCGGGGAAAAGAAGAGAAAGACAAGAGGAAACACCACGATTCCTGGTGAGAGACAAGTCAAGAACATCCGGAAGATCCGACTTCGTACGTAGGTCAGACCAACGATCATCCCGAAGAGGGCGCCGGAGGCGATAAAGAGCGTTACCGACAGGTCCGTGCTCCGATTCAGGACCGGAAGAACGAACAGGGCACTTAGCAGAACTACCAGAGCGAAGCGTGAACTATTCTCCAGTCTGGGGCTAAAGATACCTAGCAAGGAGGGAAACAGGGAAAGGAGGCCGGGGAGGCAAATCGACAGCAACAGAGTTCCAAACACCAGCCAGGCGGTCGGTGTCTCGTGGGCAACATAGAACTCGGCCTGTTTCGAGGTCACATCGTAGAGAGGTTGAGCCAATGCCAGGTTGAACAAGATCATCAAATGGAGGCTCTGGGTGAGGGTCTCGGCTCGGAGAAGGGGTTGGAGCTTCTGCCTTGACTGCATGCTCGAGGTCAATCCCAACGGGATTGCTTATATCAGCCCAGCGTTTCCGAACCTGCTAAGCGTATCTCCTGATGGGAGAAGAAGAAAGAAACGCAAGCAGCAAGATACAAGATACAAACAAATTCCAAATCTCAAGCTCCAAATTTCAAACAAGCCTCACAGATTGTCTGAAGTGACTTCCAGGTTCAGAGCTGCTCCCGCTTCGGTGCTGAGAATTTCCCCTCAGAGGGTGGGACGGCTCTTCGTCGAATAGCGTCGCTTTATCGTGCTTGGTGCTTGAGATTTGGAATTTGTTTGTATCTTGTATCTTGGGATTTGAGATTTCCGTTCACCCATATGAGAGACACGCTAAACAAGTACGGGTTTCCGAACCCTGGG
>JAKZYH010000277.1:0-9449 GCA_047514575.1 Acidobacteriota bacterium
TGTGCGAACGGTGGAAAAACAACTGCGAGCACTTGCCAGTTCTCCTCCAGAACTACTTGTTTTTCCACGGTTTGCATAGTGCGGCAGTTTCCATGGCCTGCCTTTGACTGGCGGCACCTCCCCATTTACCGGATGAACCGAAGAAACTGAGTAGCGACGAAATCGTCGTAGGTACGTTCCTGACATTCGATTTCTGGGCAGGTCATCTAGAGATCCAGAAGAAACTGGGAATGGATTTCGTTGCTCTGGACCTGGAACACGGTTCGGCGGACCTCAAGACCACCGAAGAGCTTTGTCGTACCGCACGACTTCTTGACTTCCCGCTGATCGTGCGCCCTGAAGCCAGCGTCTACCATCTTGTCCGGAAGTATGCGGACATGGGACCCGCGGGCTTTCTGATCCCATGGGTGGATCAGGCGGAGCAGATGCAGACGGTACGCGACGCTACCTTTGTCCATCCGCGGGGCCGCCGGGGTCCTGGTGGGCCGTCGATTTTTGGGGCAACGAGTCTGGGTCTGGATGGATGGCAGGAGATCGAAGATAACTCCTTTGTGGCTATCCAGGTTGAGACACCCGAGGGGATCGAGGCCATGGGAGAGATGGCCGCCCCCGATTGGGTTGATGCGGTTTTTCTGGGACCTTACGATCTTTCCTTGAACATCGGCCACTGTGGTGAGTGGGACCATCCGGTGGTTGTCGACGCTGTGATGAAGGTCTTCGATCAGTCCCAGCAGTTGGACAAACCCTGTGGAATGCCGGTGGGAAGCGTCGAGCAAACCCGGTTCTGGATGGATCGTGGCTTCAGATTCTTTCTCTATTCTGAGCCAACAATCATGGCAAGACTACAGGCCGAAGCCTTCTTGAGAGAGATCAAGAAATAACCCTCCTCAGCGACCTGTGACTTGCGACCTCTTAGTTAGTAGTAGTTAGATCAGTCCCATCTGCTCCAACAGGACACGGGCTCCCTCCCGTCCCTCCTCGGTACTCTGGGTGAAGGGCGCAGCTGCGAAGTTGCCGGGGATGCCTCGAAGGTTCATCGCCGAGGTGAAGCCGGCGAAGGTGGAATCCAGAAGGACAACCGACCTCAATCGAATCAGCTTTCGCTGAGCCGCCGCGGCGGCTTCGTAGTCCTGCTTGCGAAAGCTGCGCAGAATCTCGACTCCGTATTCGGGTGCCAGAGCAAACAGACCCTCAATGATGCCGCTGGCACCAAGCTGGAGGGCCAGGTCGAGGAAGGTGGTGTGTCCCGAGAACACGGTGAACTCCTCCGAATCCCGGAAATGTTCGGCCGCAAGTCGAAAAGTCAGAAAATCCCCGGAGGCCTTGAGGCCGACAATATTGGGGATCTCCGAGAGCTGGCGGATGGTTTCGAATTCGAGTTGGTGGCCAGTCAAAGCCGGGTTGTCATAGGGGTAGACGGGAAGATCTGTCCCCTCCGCGATGCCTTTGTAGTAGCGGAACAACTCGTCCTGGCTGAACTTGAAGATAAACGGGGGTATCAGCGCAACAGCACTCACCGGATAATTTTCGGCGAAGCGGATTCGGGCCAGTGTCCTTTCGTTGCTGGTGTCACCGCAGCCCACCAATACCGGGACCTGTCCTTTCACCTCGTCGAAGGTGACGGCGAGGGCACGTTCAAAGGTCTCGTCTTTCAGGAGCTGCATGCTACCCATGGATCCCAGCGTCAGGAGGCCGTCAACGCCCGCCTCCAACTGCATTCGGATCTGGAGGCGCATGCCCTCTTCGTGTAGGTCTTCGTTTTCGTCCAGTGGGGTTCCGAGGGCCGTGATGACCCCTTCCAGGGATGGGACTGTCTGGTTCATGTCTCTATAAGCCTTTGTCTTGAGCGCGGTCCCTGACGGTCAGGGTGAGCCGTTGTGTCGCTGCGGAAGCTTCTATCCCGCCGGTACCTCTTCTGCCAGGAACTGAGGGAACTTCTCCTCGAACGTCTCCCGCAGCTTCTGGATTCTTGCGGCGGGGACGGCCTCGGTGGGAGGCCGTGGGGTGCCGGCCTTGAAAGAGCCGGCTGCGTCAACCGTGGCCTTGGTCAGAGAGGTATCATTGAAGCCTTCGAAAGCCAAAGGAATAATCGCCTCCTGAAGAATCTCGCTGCACTGGTGCTGCATGGCAATCGCCGCCTGCAGGTCGCCTCCCTTTATTGCGCGCCACCATTTCATCATGAAGGAGGGAAACGCATAGACGAAGCTGGCCATGACTCCAGTTCCGCCCACCGCATGACTGATTCCCCAGAGCTGCTCCAGCGGAAAGTGTCCTACCTTGGTCCTGCGAATGCAGTTCAGGTACAGGCTGACATCCGCCCCGATCATCTTGGAGCCGCAGAAGGTGGGAATCTTCTCCATCTTCACGAAGTCATCGTCGTTCAGCAGCACCTTGGTGGTACCGGGATTGTTATAGGCGATTATTCCTATGTCTGGACAGGCCTCTGCGAGGTCGTGAAAATACTGTAGGGCTTCAGCCTTCGAGAGGGTTTGATAAAAGGGAATCACGTTCATCACGCCGTCGGCGCCTTCTTCCGTCGCGATCCTCGTCCGTCGGATTGACTCCTCCGTGTTGACGGCACTGGCCCCGACTACAGTCTTGGTCTGGCTCCCTGCACATTCCGAGACGGTGATGCGAGAAATCTGACGTAATTCATCATCGTTCAAGACGAAGAATTCGCCGTTGGTGCCGCTGGTAATTATCCCGTCCACGTTCAGCTGGACCAGTTTCCGTATGTTTTCGCGGTAGCCGTCTTCATCCAGCCGAAACTCAGCGTCGAAGGGCGTAACCACCAGGACATAGAGTCCTTTCATGTTTTCTCTAGTAAGCATTCTCTCTCCTCTCTCTTCCGAAAAAACCAGGTTCCCGAGGAAAAGACTTGTTGCCTAGTCTTCTCAGCCGCAAATGGTACCATAATCTCCTCGTAGTCCTTTTGCAATCGGGGTTGGAATCGGTCGCAAGGCAGGAAGTTCATGACGTCAGAAGAACGGTACCTCTTTGATCTTCAGGGTTATCTGCTCGTCCAGCAGGCGCTGCCGGCGGAGATGCTTGATCGTCTCAATACGAGGATCAACGAGATGGAATCTCTGACGGACCAGGAGGTCGAGGAAAGAGGTATCCCCAGAAGGCGCACGGAGAGTGATACGTATGCCAGGGTGGGTGTTTCCAGCGGCCGTCTTGGAGACTACACCTGTGACATTCTCAAGTATGGAGGGGTGTTCGAAGATCTGGTCGATTGGCAACCGATCCTCTCACGAGTGGACGTGTTGATCGGAGATTCCTGCCGTCTGGACGCAGCAATTCTAATGAGTCGCCACCAGGGTGGTGCCTTCCGCTTCCATCACGGCTACGCCGAGCTGCTTCCTTATTCGGAGTTTGCCTGCATCGACGGTGATTTCAGCTGTGTCAGCGTGAAGGTGTCCTATGCTCTCTCGGATGTGGGCGTCGAGGATGGCTGTTTCGCAGTGATTCCTGGCAGTCACAAGAGCAATTTCCAGAATCCCCAGGTCGGCCAGATTCCCGATCCAGAGCATCCGTTGGTGAAGCCCCTCCCATGTCGGGCTGGAGATGCCATAATCTTTTCGGAGGACCTTTCTCACGGAGCAGTCCAGAATCGGGGCAGCAGAACCCGTCGGACGCTGTTCTACTCCTACGCTCCCGCCTTTCACTGCAGCTGGGACGAGATGGCAGAGACTGCCGCAGGATTCCAAGAAAGGGCTACTCCCCGGCGGCGCGAGTTGACCCTGATCTCGAGACCCTTCGCGGAATCGCCTCCTCAGTCAGCATTTGGGGAGTCAGCGCAAGCGCTATCCTCCTGAATTCCATTCCCAGGATCCCACCAATGAGAGAAGAGAAGATTCTTACGGAGGCGGATGTTTTCGACCTGCAGATTGGCACGGAGAAGGCGTCGATGCCTCGTGAGGCAAAGCACTTTTTCGATATCACCGGATATTCGGTGCTGGGTGACCTGTTAACTGAGCTGCAGGCCGCTGAGGCGAACGATACCTTGGGCACGCTGCTTCGCTCTCCCTCCCCTGGAATCAGGGTTGACGACTCGGCCCCATCTCGGTCTGAGATCCTGAACGTGGTGGAAGCGGGAGGTGTGTTCGAAGAAGTGATGGCACACCCAGAGATCCTCCCCTACCTGGGAAGCCTGATTTGGGGCCAACAATTCCGATTGATTCGATCCAGGGGGGTCTTAAGAGGACCCGGTGGTGAGGACAAGCTCAATCAAGGCGGAAAAGCCGACCCTAGACGCTACACGCGCTACCGTTGTACCTGGGAGGGGGAGTTTCGCTGTTTGATGGTGACTTGCCTGATTGCCTTGACGGATGCGGGCGAAGGCAAGGGCTCCTTCAGCGTGCTTCCTGGGAGCCACAAGAGCAACCTTCCTCATCCCTACACCGATATGGGACTAGAGGACATCGCACCCCTCCAGGAGATTCCCCTCAAGGCCGGTGCGGGAGTCCTCTTCGCTGAAAACCTATCCCATGCCATCAAGTCCCCTCCCACTGAGACCCAGGCCTGGCTAGAGTTCCAGTATGGTCCCTCCTACATGGTCAGCTGGCCCGGCTGCGAGGCCTCGCCCGAGCTCCTGGCGCGCAACTCCGAACACCCCGAGCGCCGGCACCTCCTGATGGAACCTTATTATCACCCGGCTGGATCGCAGAAGAAGAGCTAGACAGCAGGTGATGGGACCAGGTGCCGGCGAAGGTTCCAAGTCCCAGGGTCCCAAATCACAAGAAGAGTCCCAGTTCTATCTCAGTGGCTTGGTATGAGGGATTTGTTTGTGAGTTGGGACCTTGGGACTTGGTCCCTTACAGCAGACTCGCTGTCCAGTATCAGGTTCGTTCCCGGGCTGGCACCCCGGGTTTGCTGTTGTGCCAGATCCGCTTGAGCCAGATCGCGAGGTCGTCAAAGAGAACGTAGTAAGTGGGCAGGACCACCAGCGTGAGGATCGTGGAGGCCATCAGTCCTCCCATGACGGTTCGAGCCATGGGGAAATAACGAAGCTGAAACAAGCTGGTGTCGCTGAAGGCGAGTGGAATTAATCCGCCAATCGTGGTGGCCGCTGCCATGAGGATCGGTCGAAATCGATCCCGACAGCCGTCCAACAGGGCCTCCAGTCGATCTTTTCCCTGTCGTCTCAGATTGTTGATGTGGTCGATCAGGACGATACCGTTGTTTACCGCAAGCCCCATCAGAATCAAGATTCCGATTTGTGCCATGAGATTGAAGGGAGTCCCGGTCAGAAACAGAAACCAGGCAATTCCAACCACCGAGAACGGCAACGAGAACATGATCGCGAAGGGGTGGCTCAACGACTCGAACAGTGAGGCCATGACGAAATACACCATGAACAGGGCCAGAAGGATGTTGAAAAAGAAATCCTGGTCCTCGTTCTGGGTGCGTCTCGTCCAGTATCCGAAACTCCACCCGTAGCCTGGTGGGAAGTCGAACCCGTCCATGACTTCGGTGACGTGCTTCATGCCCTCGTCTTTCTTGTCGCCCGAATAGATGGCGAATAGTTGAGTAAAGGTGCGGCGGTCCTCGCGTTGGATCTGTGCCGGTACCTTTCTGATGCGGAGGTCGGCGACTTGGGATAACGAAATGGGCTCTCCCTCGGTTCCACTTCCTACGATGACCGATTTCAAGTCTTCCAGGCTGTCGCGGTCTTCCTGCGAAAGCCAGACCGTTATGTCCACTTCACCTTGAGAGGTGCGGAAGCCCCTGACCTGTCTGCCTCGCATGACGATAGCCAGCACATCGGAGACGGATCGGGGCGAGATACCGTACTTTCGGGCTAGCTGTCGGCGAAGCTGAATCTGCACCTCTTCCTGGGCCTGGTCGAGGGCACTGTTGACCTGAGTGAATCCGGGACGGGAAAGCAGCTTCTCGCGTGATTCAGAGGCAAGCTTGACCAGGGCCTGAGGGTCGTCCCCAAAAATGCTCACCTGGATCCACTGCTGATTCTGGGCTCCGCCTTGCCTACCCAATCCGATCTTGGCACCGGGTATGATTGGTAGGCCTTCGGAGATTTCTTCGCGAACCACGCGGACTGCTTCGGGGGAGAGCTTCTCCTTTTCGAAGTGGACAAAGGTTCGTGCGCTGTTGTTTCCGTATCGACTGAAAATGTTAGCGATCTTGAAACGATCACGATTGGACAAGAGAAACTGCTCAACCGGGCCTACATAGTCGTACTCGATTTTGCCGTAGTGAAAGTTCTCTGAAAACTCGTACTGAATCTCCAGTGTGCCAAGTTCTTCGGCGTCCGGGGTGTTGTCTGGAACCTTGCTGAGGAGCAGCCAGCCAGATCCGACTACGATCAGCGGCACCAGCAGCAGGCCTACCAGAAACCGGTGGCGGAGAGGCCAGGCGACGAGACGCAGATAGTATTCGGTGATACGGTTCGTCTGAGGCGTGGAACCAGTCTTGGGAAGCAGCCACGTCAACCCCCGACTCGACAGCCAAAGGTGCCATCGGGATCGATGTTTCAGATCCAGCCTCAGAAGTCGGCCCATCGCCAGGGGGATGAGTGTCAGAGAAATCAGGAGTGAGCAGAGTAGAGCGAATATGATCGCAAGCCCCGTGTGGCGGAGCCAGACGGAGAAGCTGGTTTGCTCACCGAAGATGAGCGGTACAAAGATAATGATCGATGTTGCGGTGGAGGCAACAACGGCAGTGTAGACCTCCTGGCTGCCCGTCAAGGCTGCCGTCATCCGGTCTACGCCGCGCTCGAGCTTGCGGAAAATCGCCTCCATGACAACGATAGCGTTGTCGACCAGCATTCCGGTCGAGAGCATCAAGCCCATCATGGTAAGCGTGTTCAGGGTCTGTCCCGTCAGGTAGAGAAAAGTCAGTGCCGAAACGATGGAGAAGGGAATCGCAAGGGCGACAATCAGGGTCGCGCTCAGCTTTCTCAGGAAAAGGATCAGGATAACTACCGCCAGCAGGGCACCTATCGCTCCGGCTGAGAGAAGTCCGAACAGCGATTTCGTGATTTCCTTGGCCGCGTCACTCCAGGGCAGCATCTCGATGCCTTCCAGCCCGGGCTGCAGGCCGATCCGATCGACCTCCTCCAGAACCCGGCCCACCGTCTGGACGGTGTTGGCGTCGGAGGTCTTCCGTACCCTGAAGCCGATGCCATAGCCTCCATTAAGGTGCTGCCCAGAGTTGGCGACGGGGCTGTCATACTCGATATCGGCAATGTCGCTAAGGGTCAGTCCCAACCGATTGACCGGAACCTCACCCAATTCCTCGAGAGTTTTCATAGTGCCGTAGGAAAGTGCGTCGTAGCGCACCCCCCCGTCGGCTACCCTGCCCAGGGAACGGTTGAGATTGATCTGATCCAAGCGGCGGAACAATCGTCCTACGTCGACTCGATATCTCTTGATATCGTCCAATCGGAGATAGATATCGGTTTCCTGACGCTGGACACCCCATATCTCTACGTCGGCCACGCCCGGTAGGCGCTCGATGGGTCTCTTGATCTTTAGATCCAGGAAGTCAGCCGAAGTGCGAAGGTCTTTGTCCGAGGCGATCCGGACTTCGACAACCGGCTCATCCTCGAAACCGAAACTCCGCAGCGAAAGATGCTGTAGATCTTCTGGGAGGTCTCCCCGGATCTGATCCAACTTGCCTCGAACCTCCGATCGAAGCACGGCCATACTCGTGTCCCACTCGAAAAACAGCTGGATCGATGAGGAGTCCCTGCCGGAGCTGGAGCTCATCCTCTGAACCCCAGGAATCGTGCTGAGGATTTCCTCTAGAGGTTTGGTGATGGACTCCAGGATCTGACTGGGTGTGGCATTGGGGTAAGAAGCATTTACAATGAGGAAGGGAAACTCCAGGTCAGGGAACTGAACTAGCGGGATCTTCGTAATCGAGATCAGTCCCATCAAGACCAGCAAGATAAAAAGAACGCAAACGGTGATCGGACGGCGGAGTGAGAAAGCGGCAAGCGATCTATTATGAGGTGAGTCGGGCGTCATTTTCGTCTAACTGTTCGCGTCATTAGATACGTCGCGCGTCACATACGTCGCTTGTCTCTTGTCATGGCTCACAGGTGATTTTCGAACCTTCAGATTTCCGCCACTGTCAGTTCAAAAAAGCTGAGTGCTCCCGGCCAAGAGACGTGCGACGAAGACTTTCATCGTTACCTCAATTGCACTCTTCTGTCGAAAAGATCATAGACCACCGGAATAAGGAGAAGAGTCAGTGCCGTTGAGAAGAGAAGTCCTCCCATAACTGCTACCGCCATGGGCGCCCTAACTTCCGAGCCTTCTCCCCACCCTAGCGCCATGGGAAACAACCCTAGCACCGTCGTCATTGTCGTCATCAGGATAGGGCGCAGGCGGACTTGGCCTGCCTCTAGTAGGGCTTCTCGCTTGGCTCGTCCCTGGCGGCGGAGTTGGTTGGTGTAGTCGATCAAGACGATGGCGTTGTTGACGACGATCCCGGCCAGAATAATGACTCCCAGGAATACCATCACGCTGATGGTGGTCCCCGTGGCCAACAAGGCAAGGACGACGCCGACCACTGCCAGGGGCACGGCAAAGAGGATGATAAAGGGGTGTATCAGGGACTCGAACTGGGAGGCCATGACCAGATAGACCAGCAGCACCGCCAAGACCAGCGCAAATCCTAGACTACGATAGGAGGCTTCCAGTTCTTCGTTCTGGCCTCCCAGAGCAACCACAGTGTTGGGCTGAATCAGATCGCGTAGCTTTGCCAGTTCTTGCTGGATCCTAAGCGACACCCCACTGAGGTCCTGTCCAGCCAGGTTGGCTGAGACGACCGCGGCCCGTTGGGAGCCGATTCGACGAATTTCGCTGGGTCCCCTGGAGCTGAGTACCTCGGCAACGGCTCCCAGTCGAATTGGAATCTGGCGGACCTCAGTCGATTGTTGTTGGGACTGGTTGGTAGCGCTGTTGCTGTTGCCTTGTCCTCCCTGTTCATTCCGGGAAGTGCTCGATGACGAACCGTTTGAGGTGGCGGCCTGGTCTTCGGAACCGCTAAGTTGCTGAGAAGCGTTGTTGGCGATCCATCCATTGATGACCAGATCCTTGATGGCGTTGACCGTGTTGCGGTCCATCTCCGCTGCCTGGACCAGGATGTCGAGTTGCCGGTCTCCTTCGCGGTACCGCGAGGCGACCTCTCCCCGGATCTTGTTGCGCAGGGTGGCGGCAATCTGGCTCTCATCCAGTCCCATGCGGGCCAGCTGCTGCCGCTTGAAGCGGATCTGTATCTCCGGGTTTCCGAGTTCGGTAGAGCTTTCGATATCGTTGAGGCCTTCGATCCCCTCCAGGCGCTCCGAGACAAGAGCCGCGACTCGACGCTGCTCCTCCAGATCATAGGCAAAGATCTCTACTTCGATGGGCGTCCGGAAACTGAAGATCGTGGGACGCTTGAAGCTATGGGTGATCTCGGGATAACGATCAAGCTCCTCT
>JAKZYH010000278.1:0-2908 GCA_047514575.1 Acidobacteriota bacterium
GATATAGGGGGGTTACGTCGAAATATAGGGGAAATTGGAGGAGAGAATCGGGGCGAAGGTGGAGGCGTTCCGTTGCATTAGAGAGCAGGCCCCTCTAGGTTCGCTGAACGCGCTTGTATATCGTCGTAACTTCCCCGCATATGACACCTATCGTCCTGGTGTATCGGTCTCTCTCTACGCTGTTAATCCTTTATTAATCAGCAGCTTGAATGCGAATCGCTCGCAGCTAGTCTTCCACATTTCGACCTGTCACAGGGATATTCAGGTGTTGGCCCATCCGGCAACTGTTCGGCCTGGAGGAAGACGACACGAGTGGACCTGCTCACACATCATTTGTCACGACCATGCAACCTACCATCCAGGACGGCCATGTCCGATCCAACTGCGATCTGGTCGTGATCGGCGCCCCCCAATGGCCGTTTACCTGGCGGGACGGCATCCATATTGCCCTGATGCAGCCTGCCACCACCGATGAGTTCGTCTGCTTTCTGGCCGAACCGGGAAAGCTGCCTTTCATACGGATGGTCCGTCAGCGGGCCATGCAGTGAATGGTCGCTGAGCGGGTGTAGGCAGAAGAAATTCACTCCAACTCTGACTGTAGCTGCTGTAGTCCCCCATCGAGGATCTCGATCGTTTCATCGACCTGGTCCCGGGTAATGATGAGCGGCGGATAGAAACGGAAATCGTCTCCGTTCACCCAGTCCGCCGAGCCCCCAATCACCGCCAGAGAGAGCCCCCTCTCCATCAGGATTCGATTCAGTTTCTGGTGAACCCGGAGCGCCGCCGGAAAAGGTTTCCCGGTCTCCCTATCCTGGACCAGTTCAACCCCCAACATCAGACCCATTCCCCGGACCTCGCCGACGATGGGATGCCGTTCCAGCTCACGTACTTTCTGATGCAGGTAGCCACTGACCTCGGTGACGTGAGCCAGGATCTGCTCCTCCTCCAGGATATCCAGGACGGTCAGGCCCACCTTCATTGCCACCGGGTTGTTGACGTAGGTGTAGACGTGCGGAAAGGACTGACCGCTGGCGTCCAGGGCTTGACGAATACGGTCCTGCAGAATCACCCCACCGAGAGGAATGTAGCCGCTGCTCACCCCCTTGCCGAAGACGATCATATCGGGTACCACATCCCAGTGCTGGATCGCGAAGTGTCTTCCACTGCGGCCGAATCCCGTGATCACCTCGTCGGCGATGAAGAGGATATCGTGGCGATCACAAATCTCTCGAATCAGGGGGAAATAGTCGGGTGGCGGGACTCCGGCCGCGATCCCCGCCATGACAACTGGCTCGGCGATGAAAGCCGCCACGTTGTCGGCGCCCGCCTGGATGATTGCCTCTTCCAGCTGGCGGGCGCAGGATAGGTTACATCGGCCCTCGCAGCCAGCGAATCCACAGCGATAAGGGTAGCAAGGAGCGATGTGAGGAAAGTCGGGCAACCAGGGACGAAACGGGTTGCGTAGAAGCGTCCCGGTAGCCGCAAGCGCCCCCAACGTGGCGCCATGGTAGCCACGCCAGCGTGAGATGATCAAATGCTTCTGAGGCTTTCCCCGATGAAGATGGTAGAGCCGTGCCATCTTGAGGGCCGTCTCGACCCCCTCCGACCCACCCGACACAAAGTAGAGATGGTTGAGGCTCCCAGGTGCCAGGTCGGCGATTCGATCCGCCAGGTCCAGCGCGGATTGGGTCCCGAAGTGGGACGAGAAACAATAGGCGAGAGAGCGGGCCTGCTCGGCCATGACCTGGGCGATCCGGTCACGGCCGTGCCCCAACGTCACATTTCCGGCTCCTGCCGCCCCGTCGATGTAGCGCTTTCCGGCCCCATCGTAGACGTAGATCCCCTCGCCCCGCTCCAGGAAAGGGAAATGGTAAGACACGTCTCGCTGAAAGAGATGGTCAGGGGAATTTTCGCTGTTCATATCGTCACGTCCCTCAAGATGCGCTTTCGTACGCACAGAAGTGCTATGCGCTCGTTGACGGCTCCTGGGTCACATCGTTTGCTTGCTGCGTTCCGTGAGAGGCTCGTTGTTCGATCCCGGATGCTCTCAGTTGCATCCACTCTAGCGAAATACGGTAACCCTCTTTCCCACTGGCTGATTACTTCGAATGTCCAGCAGGCGCTATCCCACCATCGATGACATCTTCGGCTTCCGTCGGGTGAGTGATGCTCAGTTGTCTCCAGATGGAAAGGCCATCGTGTTGTCGTGGGTGAGTCGTATGTTAGCGACAGTAAGCTGCCGAAAGCAAACATCTGGATGGTTTCCACGGAGGGTGGAAAGGCCAGGTCCCTCAGCTCGGGTCCGCGCTCGGACACCGCTCCCCGTTGGTCACCAGACGGACAGTGGATTGCGTTTCTTTCCGACCGGGAAAAGGAGGGTGCCTACCAGCTGCACGTGCTTCCCAGGAATGGAGGGGAAGCCCGACGCCTTGGCCACTAAAGACCCTCCCGTGGACCCCGCAAAGCCTACTCCAACAAATGAGTGGCGTGGGATCGAAGATAAATAACGCTTTATGAGTGCCTTGCAAGTATTTTCGAGGCGAGAATAGAAGGGCATTACAAGGGGATTCAGGCACCATTATGAAGCAGGAAGGACGAGAATAGCTCAGCAAACCGATGGGTTGACGGATGACTATGAGCCGCACGACCGTGAACAAGAACCTCCTGCCTCTTCAGACCGATTCTGGCCCTTAGTGCCACTGTATTTCGAGGTACCTCCCCGCTATCTGGCCCCTATCGGCCGGGTATTCTTGTCTCTCTCTGACCCGTTAAGATTTTATAAACCAGCACACTGCTGTCCGGTTAATTTGCGAGGTAGAGCCGAAAGCCTTATGTAACGGGGCTTTGGGGCGATGGTGGAAAGAAGGGGGTTGTTTTTGGCCCGGAAGCGGCTGGGCCTGATTTGGGG
>JAKZYH010000279.1:0-12565 GCA_047514575.1 Acidobacteriota bacterium
ACCGACAGGGTTCGCTGATGGTAGCGGACACGAACTATCCCGACAGCGGGCTCCATTGTTTTGATTCCAGCGATGGAACGGGCAAGCCCCGTCCACTGTGCGCTTCCCGATCCAGCAATGTGGGTGCCCACTGGAATACCCACCACTGCCCCTATGACGACGGGCCGGTCCAGGTATACGCACCTCAACACACCCACCCGCATCCCTGCTTTTCTCCGGATGGCCGCAGGGTCGTCTTCAGCTCCGACCGAACGGGTCATACTCAGGTCTACGAGTGTGTGGTGGACGAGTCTTGGCTCGAAGACCCAGTGGGGGAGTGAACCTACCTCTAAGCTGAAACTTCATTTGCGGATTCGGATGGAGAAAGGACGTAACCCCGTGATTTGATGATCTTTGCTGTGTATGGCAGACGATTGCGCCGAAATTGAGCAAGAACGCGATCTGCTCGGCGTGTTGGAGGGTAGGATGGGCACTCTTGCCCGTCAGTGTTCTCGACGGGCAAGAGTGCCCATCCTACTACTGCCAACCCCGGGCCACCGCTTCAAGGGCACAGGACCATGAATCGGCAATGAACTTGTCGCTGAATGATCTAACGTCGAGTGTGGCGTGACTCCCCCGCAAAGATCAGCTGCCTCCAGGACCCTAGCTTCTGCCTGATCCTCTCGACTTCGTCCGGCGGGGTTCCCAGCTTCCTGCGATCGACTTTCTTGTAGGTATAGCGATCAACCTGATTGAGGTCGTAGTTCATGATGGTAGTCACTTCGCTGGGATGAAAGTACTTTCCGGGTGTGTCTTGCCAGCGATAGATGTCCTCAATTCGCGGGTCACCGTCCGGGAGTCGGTCCCGCTTGACTTCCTCGCTCTGTGATGCGATCCACTCTGGGTTCTGCCAGACCTCCCAGGTCGAGGCAAACTTACCATCCGGCCTGAGAAAGTAGATCCCACGGATATCGATGTACGCCCACTTATCCTCGAAAAACACCTCGGTGACCGCATGGCCACCAATGAAGTGTCCCACCCTTCGAGAAGGGAAACCCGCTACCTGGCATAGCGCCGCCAGGACACGGGACTGAGACTCACAGAGCCGAGGATTGGACTGTATCAACTCTTCTTCCGTTCCGCCCTGAAAAGGTGACTGCGAGCCGTCCGGGGAACCCTTGTAGAGATCCCTGACATAGCGCAGCAGGGACAGAACCCTCTGCCTGTCAGTATCCACACCGCTTGTCACTTCTCCCACTTTGGCTTCAAGAATGGGCCGGGATCCGCTCCGGTAGCTGACCTTGGTCGGAGTGAATTGGGAATAGAGGAAATCGGCTGTCTGGGGACACAGTAGGACGACCTCCTCATGAAGCTGTCCATCTACCGTCCCGCGATAGAGACGCTGAATCTCATCGAAGACGGCGAGAAACATTTTCTGCCTCAACTCGCCATCGATCTGGAGGTAAGAATCACGACCCCGATACGGCTTCAGGTCCTCCCAGGAGCTAACATTCCCAGCCATCAGAAGGGGCGTGAAGAATAGCAGCAGAGAAAGAGCGAAGCTGATCGAAACGATTCCCATCTCAGTGTTCCCTTCACCAGTATCTGGTGAGAAAATTCACATGCAGGCATGCTCAATCATGTCGCCGTACACTCGAACAGCCTCGTGAAGCTGGTCCACCGCGAGCCACTCGCCCACCGTGTGAGCCTGGGCAATATCACCGGGTCCCAACACAACCAGGTCGAGCGCATCTCCTATTCTGACCGCATCGGTTCCGAAGGGGACGGTTTGCGGCTCCTTCACTCCAGTCACCTCACAGGCTAGCCGAACGATCGATGCATCCGGGGAGATGTAGTAGGGCATGCCCATACGTGCATGGACTTCCAGTCCATGTCGCTTTGCTTTCTCGGTGATGAGTTCCAGCAACTCCTGGCTCTTGTCTCCGGGCATGGGCCTGAAACAAACCTGGCAGACGGTCTTGGCAGCCGTGACATTCTGTTTGGTGCCTCCGTCATCCATCACCATGTTGAAGCCATTCGTGGGAGGCTTGAAATCGTGGTTCATGAACCGCTCATCGGTTCTGACATTCTTGGCCAGATCGGCCATCTCGGCCAGAAAAGGGGCGATGATGAAGTTCGCCGAGATCCCCAGGTCCATGCTGGTATGGGCAGCCTTTCCATGAGCGGTGACGAAGACCTGCGCTCCGCCCTTGTGCGCGTACACTGGAATGAGGCGCGTGGGCTCTGCTACCACGCCAAACTCGGGCTGGGTAGTCCGAAAGAGGTCTGATTCGTCCACCACCTGCTTGACTCCTCGGCCTCCCACCTCTTCATCCGCCGTGGCCATAACCAGGACGGGCCGCTCCAGACGCGAGGCGTCACACTGCGCAGCAGCAACCATCGTGGCCGCCAGTGGCCCCTTCATATCGCAGCTGCCGCGCCCGATGATTCGTCCATCCTTCACCGTGGAAGAAAAGGCAGCCCAATCTTGCTCCTGACCGGGTACGGTATCCGTGTGAGAGAAAAATGCCAGTCCTCCCGTGCCCTTTCCCTTCCTGCCAACAATGCTTGCCTTTCTCTCACCATTCTCGTCCACGTACTCGAGCTGCTCGGTCTCGAAACCATTCTGGGTCAGGCGCTCCTCGACGAGAGCTGAGATCTCGAGGTTGCTCCAGCGGCTGACTGACTTGATATCGACGAGCTCTTGAGTGAGTTGGACGGGTTCGAGTGTCATGGGTTTGTGACCTGTTCGGGACTAGGAGAACTATCTGTGGAAGCCTTAGAGCGCCAACTCTGCGAAGTTATTCTTGACAGAGCCCTTACTCTTGAGCCGCAAGATTGAGATATCGTTCCCATTCTTTCTCGACCTGGGATCCATCCATCATCGCCAACTGGCTGACGCTGAAACGATCTGAGAGGGAACGGGCGAAATGGCGTCCCCAGCGGTATCCCTGCCCCTGTGCAAAGTTGAGCGTGCTCGGGAAATAGTTCTTCTCTATTCCCGGGGTCGCTCTGGAAAGATCTCGTTTGAGCCGACTCAAGCCCTGAGGGAAGCCTTCACCCGGGAAAGAAGCATAATCTGGGCCCGCATTCTTCAGGGCAAGATGAAGAGCCAGCCCGCGGCGAAAGATCTCCAAGCTCAGCGGGGACTCAGCAGGACTCATAGCCGGACTACTAATGGGCCACAGGTGCGCCGCGAATAGCTGCCTCTTCACTATGATCGGGGCGATCTCCGGCCTGGATGCCAGCCGGAAGGGATCGAAGAGCAGATATACATCGTCCAGCACTTCGACGACCTCTTCAGAACAACACTTGTACCCCCCATCGGGGCCCACAGGTCGGCTCCAGAGGACCTTCGTAGTGACAGCAGAGGAGCCCGCGGCGCTGACGACGTGGTAGCGTGACCGTCGGTTGGGAAACTGAGCGGTAACCTCTCGGATGGCCTCTTCAACCAGCTCTGGAAAGCGCCGCACAAAATCAAGTGTGTCCCCCGGCCGAGACACCTGAGCGAAGAGTCGTCCAAGCGCTTTCTCCTTCTTGCCCGGCCCGGATCGATCGCCATAGATCAAGCCCTGCAGCAGGAAGTAGAAATTGGGCTCTACCTGCTGCTCCCAGAATGCGAAAAAGTCCTCGAAAGTTTCCCATTTCTCACTCTCACAGAGCAGAGAGGTGGCGTCCAGGAAAGGGCCCTTGTACCGCTTGCGCTGCTTTTCAAAGGGCTTCCAATCGCCGGGAAGTGCGTCGATCTTGGAGCCGGTTAGTTGCCCTCCGGTCGGATATTGGGGGTGGACATGAGTCCACTCTCCGTTGAGTCGACCCTCCGCATACGTCGCTTCAAAGCGCAAGGGCAAAGGCCTACTGCCAACCCGTGTGCTCACCAGATCCAGCTTGGTCTCTTCGAACTCCGCGCTCAGGACGATCAGGGGTCTTCCAGAATCGTCGAAGACTCGAACGATTCTCTCCTCCGCACCTGAAACTGCGAGGTGATAGGTGACTCCGCGAGGACCGTTATCGAGGGTTGTAATCCTCCAGACCCCAGACCACTGGTCTGCTTGAGCCGGCGCCATGAATCCCCAGAGCACCAGGGCTGCAAGCTTCAAATGTGAGAGACAGCGTCGACCAGGGATCGACTCGAAGCAGCGAAGAAGCGAGCACGGTTTCATCGCCTTCGTTCCAGGGGGAGCAACCTGCTGACTCATCGCAAAAAGTACAACCCGCTAAGCAGACTCGAACCGCTAGTTCTGGGTACTCCCTACTGGCAGGCTGGAAATAACGACACCAGCGGCGGTCCGAAGTATCACGACCACGAGTGGTTTATCACTCGTGATTACCAGTGTACCATCCAAATCCTGGGCCGGGAGGTCCGGAAAGATCTCGTTCAAGAATCGGGCTCTCTGCTGGCCTCCCTCCAGATCGAGAGCATCGAGGTCCGAGGCGATTTCCACTCCGTCGCCACCGAGCAGCCTGATGATGCTGCTATTGGCCTCCGAGGAAATATTAACGGCAGCTACGCCGCTGTTGAAGTCACCGTCAAGACGTCTCTGCACGACGCCGACCGAGATGTACTTGCCGGTGGCTCCTCCGATTCCCGCTTCCGATGTCGCGTTGCCCTCGGTATCCAAGACTCGAAATATAGCCGTTGAATCCACCGGGGCATTGGCTTCGATGCAGGCGTATCCAACCGACAGTGGGCCTTCCCCGCTGGTGTTGAAGGTGGAGGATCCGAAAGGCTCGAGCGAAAATGGGAAGACGCTGGCGGTCGTACCATTTAGATCCAGCGCAAGGGGAGCACCAGTTGTGTCAAAGAGTCTCAGTTCGCCATCAGCTGTTGTAGCGCTCAAATTCGAGACCACGAGTACCGTCTGCAGTGCGCCTCCAGGCAACGGGCCATCGGCCACCTGAGCGACGTAAGTATTGAACACGTGGGCGAAGCCATAGTCGAAGATGAGATCGTCGATCTGCTCTTCGGCTTCAGTGGCTCCGTAGTCTATGGTGATCTTCGAGATACCTGCCGTTCCTTCATCCTCCAATCCAAGAAAGGTCGCCTCCATCAGGTTGTCTACAATCTCGGCCCCCAGGAGGTTACCCAGGTCATCGAAGGCCCTCGCCGTGGCGCTCACGCCCGGCCCGCCGTTCCCAAGCACAAACCCAACCCGCTTGAATGGGTGTCCCAAGTTAATGATGAGGGGCCTGTCGGCTGAAGAGTCCCCTGAGGCCTCATTTCGGATGACATTATTCGAGAACAGGACGAACTCCGTCCGGATCCTCACCACATCGGGCTGGGGCGCCCTGAAAGCCAGATGCCATGAGCCAAACAGGTCACTAGCATCAGCCCCCTCGATCTGACCTTCGAAGTCAATCGTAACGGAAGCACCTGAAAAGGCGTTCGTATCATCGAGCCTCTTGATCGCTCCGTAACCGGATGTGAGAAACAGGGTTGCCAAGACAAGCACTAGAGAGAACCTAAACTGGGACATCTAATCCTCCTTCAAAGACGACGGGAGCTAGGATCCACAACAGATCATGCACGAACGCCTGGTATCAGGCCGGAGGCAATTTCTACGGCCACGTCCTATTTCGACTCTCATGAGTCGATCCTGCACTGCCAGATTCTATGCACAGGGCCTGAAAAAAACAACGCACTTACGATGCCGCGATGCCAGGGTATTCAACCCGAGAACCATGGGAGAAATAACGGGCCAGGAACTGCTCGTCGCAATCCTCGCAGCGACAGGACACCTCAACATGCTCGCCCTCTCCCGAACCCCGGGGGCGGGAATAGTCAACCGGCCTGACCTGGCGTGATTCGCACTTGGTACAACGCAGAATCCCAGGAGGCAGACTGGTCGGGGGACCCTGCTTGTGATCTTGCTGGAAATCCAGCCCGGCCTTGTGAATCTCAGTTCGCGCATCCGGGCCTTCCACTTCCAACAGTTCACACATCTCCATGATGCGGGAATACAACCTCAGGCCGATCCGCTCGGCAAGACTTTGCTCCTTGAGCGATTCCTTTCCCAGTCGGTTTCTTCCTCGAGTCTTGACAGGCCAGTTACTGGTGAGAAGTGTCTGTTTGTTGTAGGTGTATCGGTGATTCAAGACCGTGCGGATCGTCTCGGCCACCCACTCGGTGGGTCTACCGGTGCCGAGGTCGTCCCAGACCAGGAGATCAGCCGACATAAGCGGCAGCAAGAGCTCTCTCTCTGTCTCAGGAGAATCAGGGCCATAGGAGTACATCAGCCGTCGTAACAATTCGGCTTCGTCCACGAACCTCGCCGAAACCTTTCTTGCCTGCACAACCGCCTTCAGAATAGCAACGGCAAGGTGGGTCTTCCCTACTCCGCAAGGCCCCAGGAAGAGAAGTCCCCGCGGGACGTCTGGGAAAGCCTCCACGTATTCAATCGCGCGGCGTAGAGCGCGCCCCTGCTGCGGGTGGTGGATGGAGTAGACGTCGAAGCCGCGAGACAGGTAACGGGGCGGGATCTTGGCATGTGCCAGGAGTCGCTGCATCCGAAGCGTGGAACTGCACTCGGGACAACGGTTCACCTGCTCTCTTTCCGCCCCGGTCTCAACGATCCAGCCCGAGCCTCTACACTTTGGGCACGCCTCGTCGCCCAGCTTCCTCAAGCCTCCTCCTTCCAGACGGTCTCTTGTCCACCTTCCTTGAGATTCTCATAGCGTCCCAGTACGAAAAGCAGATCCGAAAGCCGATTCAAATAAACGATGAGATGCGGATTGACATCGCCCTCCTGGCTGGACAGGCTCACAGCCAACCGCTCTGCCCGCCTGCAGACGGTGCGTCCTACCTGGATCAAGGATGCCGCAGGCGAACCGCCGGGGAGTATGAAGTTCTTCAAGGGGGGAAGATCGGACTCCAACCGATCGATTGTGGTTTCGAGCCCCCTCCAATCCTGCTCGCGCAAACGTCGAACCCTCTCGCCTGTGATCGTAGCCATATCGGAACCCGAGCGAAAGAGCTTGTTTTGAAGATCTTTCAGAATATCGATCACCTCGGCATTCTGGCTGAAAGCTAGCGCGCTCCCAAGAATCGAATTCAGCTCGTCCAGGGTTCCATAGGCTTCGACCCGAAGGGCGTCCTTTCCCACACGTTGCCCGCTGAAGAGTGAGGTCAGACCAGTATCGCCTCTACCCGTGTAGATCTTCATTTTCCCTCCAAGCCAACCCTGGTATTTTGCCCTGGGTGACAGAGGGCAGGTTACAGGTCATGAGTTATAGGTTGCTCCCGCCCCTAACGGATCCGGCCCCATTGTAGAAAGCAACTTCCGGCTACTGGGGAGATTGTGCGTCACTCCGTGGGGAAGAGTTGTCCGGCTCTCTCCCCAGAACCTGGGTTCATATTGCTAACGAGTCAAGTCGTTCGCGGCTCTGTCGGATCGCCCATGATGGTAGATACTAGTCGATCGTCTGGAGCTTGTTTGTATCTTGTACCTTGGAATCTTTCAAGTTTCAGGTTACAGGTATCCGGGCAGTAGGAGGCTTCCTGAGTCTCGGGTCATTTCCGCGCCCGTCCTCTCACCCTAAGGGTCTGCGCAAAAATAACTTGGCATTTTGGCATCTCATCTTCACACCATCTTCGGCCCCTCCTCAATCGCGAAATCCTCAACGTAGACCTGGTTACGCCTGCGGTTTCGCTCAATCGTTCGCGGCCAAATCTGGTGCAAATCTGAGCGCCAATTCTACCAAGTTATTCTTGCGCGGACCCTAAAAGCCGATTCAGGAGGCGCTGCAAAGCCGTTCGCTCGGTTCGGTGTTTGAAGATCCTCCGGCCGTCGAGGACCGCCACCGGGATGTCGTTGCCGTAACGGGCAACAAGGTCCTCTGAATTAGAGATGTCGACAATTGTGAGACTGAACTTGAATTCACCTCGGAGTTCTTGCAATACTCTAAGGGCATCCTCACACAAGTGACAACCGGGTCGAGTGTAGAAATTGATTTGCTTCCTGGCCATCAACACCCTAGAATCGAAAATATGAGGCTACTCAAGGCGCTCATCGTTTGTTGTTTGACACTTGGCCTCGCCCAAGCCCAGTCAAGCAACCTCAGCGTGGGTGATGTGGCGCCTGACTTCGAACTACCCGACCAAGATGGGAACAAGGTACGTCTGAGTGACTTTGGAGGCAAGAAGAATGTTGTTCTTGCCTTCTTTGTTCTGGCGTTTACCGGGGGCTGAACGAGGGAACTCCAGCGCTATCAGTCTGATATCGCATACTTCGATGAAAAGGATACGCAAGTATTCGGAATCAGTGTCGATACCAGATTCTCGCTCAAGGTGTATCGCGAGCAGCTCGGAGTGGAATTTCCCCTTTTGAGCGACTTCCCGCACCGTACCGTCAGTCAGGCCTACGGAGTGTACAATCCGGAACGGGGCATCTCGAAAAGAACGACGCTCGTCGTCGACAAACAGGGTATCATCCGCCGCATCGATTTCGGATCAGATGCCCTGGAGATTGGCGGCGTCAAGGGCACCTGCGCCGAACTCTAATTTAGCACGACCAGGGTTGGTGCAAAGATAACTTCGCAGAGTTGGCACTCAGCTTTGGGCCAGATTTGGTCGCGAACGATTGAGCGAAACCGCAGGCGTAGGCAGGCCTACGTTGAGGGTGTCGCGATTGAGAAGCGGCCGAAGACGGCGTAAATCTCAGATGCCAGAACGTGAAGTCATTTTCGCAGGAACCCTTAGTTCACATAAACATCTAAGTCCTACACCCCGCAACTGGGGCGGCGAGTGTAGACAGACTTACTAAACAAAGCGGGTACAAGGGGAAATAAGCGGTGCCGGCGTGCACCGTTTTGATGCGGGACTCAGAAGAGACCTTCGAGGTTCTGCTAAGGCGGCTCCGTCAAAAGGATTTAAGACTCTCAATCGAGGTGTTTACCCATGAAGAAATATCGGCAGCCAGGCTATGGCGACGGATCCGAACGATCTGAGCGACGCCAGAAGGATCGGCGGCCACGATCCCCATCCTCCCGAGAGGGTCCACGCTCTCCCAGAATGACCGGATTTCATAAGGTCGTTCGGTGCGCCATGTGTGGCGCTTCCCTCCCTACCTCCCTCTCCGACATTACCTATACGAGCCAATGCCTCAAGTGTGAGGCAGACCTCCATAGCTGCAAGAACTGTGTTCACTTTGACCCCACCGCTCGATTCGAATGCACGGAACCTGTTTCGGAGCGCGTTGCCAAGAAGGACATGGGCAACATGTGTGATTTCTTTGAAACCAGAACAGCGGTAGAGAAGGTCGTCAGCTCCAAGAGTTCCACCACCGAGCCGGCTTCCACGGACCCCCGTGAAGCCTTCGAACGATTGTTCAAGAAATGAAGCTCGCGACCTGTCTCAAGGCAGTTCCCGGACGCGAAAGTCGCTACCAACTGCGAGAAGACAGGCCCTGGATTCAAGATTCCGATCTCACCTACGACATCAGCGAGTGCGATGAGTACTCCCTGGAAGAATCGCTGAAGCTGAAAGAGCAGCACGGAGGCGAAGTGGTCGTCGTGACCGCGGGACCGACTGGTTCCGAGAAGTCGATGCGCAAGGCTTTAGCCATGGGGGCAGACCGGGGGATCCGGGTGGTGGACGAGTCCAGCGAGCTTACCAGCCCCTACACCGTAGCGGCTGCTTTGGCTGGCGTGCTCGGTCCCGAGGAGTTCGAATTGATCCTGATGGGTACGCAGTCGGACGACTACGGTTATGGTCAGACCGGAGTGGTCCTGGCCGAGCTGCTGGGGATGCCTCATGCCACAATTGTCATGCAGATTGCAGTCGATCCCGACCAGGGGAGAGTAAAGGCGCTTCGAGAGATGGAGAGTGGCTGGTTCCAGTGGGTGGAGATGCCCCTTCCTGCCGTACTCACTATTCAGGCCGGAATTTCGCAGGTCCGTTTCCCCCCACTGCGAGGAATCATGCAAGCCCGAAAGAAGGAGATCCGAAGCGTCCAGCTGAGTGAGTTGAAGCTGGACCTTGCCTCGATGCCGCAGCTGGAAATCGTCGATCTCTATGTCCCCGAGGCTCACACCAAGGCGGAGATGCTCGAGGGCAACGTCGACACGCTGGCCGAGACCCTCTTAGAAAAGCTGAGGAAAGAGGCAAAGGTATTGTGACCCGTTTCTAAAGCGATGGCCGAAAGCATCTACACCCTGCTCGATCACAGTGATGGAAAGATCCCCAGCACTTCCTGGGAAGTGCTGGCCCTGGGTCAGCAGCTGGCCCAAGACAGGGGGTGCTCTCTGCATCCGTTGATCCTGGGACGAGATGCCGCAGCCCTGGCGCAGCAGGTACTGGGCAAGAAGGCCGATTCGGTGCTTGCGGTTCAACACGAGCAGCTGGGTGACTACAGCCCCGACATCTATTCTGAGACCTTGCGGCAGATTCTGGTGGAAGATCAGCCCGATCTGTTCCTGATGGCACACACCTATCAGAACATCGATCTGGCTCCCAAGCTGGCCGCGCGCTTGAAATCAGGTCTGGTTACGGACTGCATTGGCTATAAGCAGGTCGGTAACGATCTCCTGTTTTCGCGGCAGATGTTCCGAAACAAGATCAACGCCGATGTGAGAATCCATTCGGCTCCACCCTGGCTGGTGACCTTGCAGTCGGGGGCGATCAGTTCTGACGACATTCTGCAGGGCAGTTGCTCAGTCGTAGAGCGGACGGTGGACCTCTCGCAGGTAGCGAAGATCCGGAAGTCGCTCGAGGTGGTGGCGTCCGCCAAAGAGCGGGTGGACCTGGGGAAGGCCGACATCATCGTGGCCGTAGGCAGAGGCATCAAAGAGGCCGCAAACCTCGGAATCATCCAGGAGCTGGCCGAGGTCCTGGGTGCCGAGATCGGGGCCAGCCGTGCGGCGGTTGACAGCGAGTGGCTGGAGCGGTCCCGGCAGATCGGCAGTTCGGGGCAGACCGTTTCCCCCCGGCTCTACCTTGCCTGCGGTATTTCGGGCGCGGTCCAGCACGTCGTTGGGATGAGAAACTCGGGCTGTATCGTGGCTATCAACAACGACCCGAATGCTCCCATCTTCAATATCGCGACCTACGGGATCGTTGCCGATCTCCTCGAAGTCGTGCCCGCTTTGACTCAAAAAATCAAGGAAGTAAAGGGAGCCTGAGTCGATAATGAGAAAAATGCACGCCGCCGTCATCCACCGACATGGAACCCTCGACGAGCTTCGATTCGAGGAAATCGATCGTCCCCAGGTAAACCCAGGTCAGGTCCTGGTTCGAACCCGAGCCGTGGCTCTGAACCGTCTTGACCTCTTTGTTCTGGAAGGCATTCCAGGAGTGCACCTGAAGATGCCGCACGTGCTGGGCTCGGACGGGGCAGGAATCGTCGAGGAAGTGGGGCAGGGTGTCAGCCGTCTCGAGCCTGGAGACGAGGTGATGCTGAATCCGGGCCTCTCGTGCGGCCAGTGCGAATTCTGCGTTCAAGGCGAACACAGCCTCTGCGTCCGATTCAGCCTGATGGGCGAGCATACGGTAGGGACCTTCGCAGAGTACTTTCAGGCTCCGGAACCCAACTTTGAAAAGATTCCGAGTGGAGTCTCCTTCGAAGAGGCTGCAGCCTTCTCGCTCGTAACCCAAACGGCCTGGCGAATGCTGAAGACCCGTGCCCGACTGCGTGCTGGAGAAGATGTCTTCATCCACGGAATTGGAGGCGGTGTCGCATCAGCTGCATTACAAATCGCAGTCCTCTCGGGCGCTCGAACCTTCGTCAGCTCTTCCGATGAATCCAAGCTCGAACAGGCCAGGAAGCTAGGGGCCGATCACTGTTTCAACTACTCCACCGTCGACGTGGCAAAAGAGGTATACAAGCTCACTGGCAAACGGGGTGTCGACGTCGTAGTGGAAGGCCCTGGCGCCGCCACCTGGCTCCAGAGTCTCAAAATGGTTCGTAAGGGAGGCAGAATCGTGACCTGCGGGGCTACCACAGGCCCCAATCCCCAGACCGAACTGAGACTTATCTTCTGGAAACAGATTGAGATTCTAGGCTCGAGCATGAGCAGTCGGCACGAGTATCGGGAGATAATCGAACTACTCTCGAGGGGCAAGCTCAGACCGGTTATCGATAAGGTCTTCCCCCTGAGTCGAGCCAGGGACGCGATCGACTTCCTCCAGAACCAGAGTCAGTTCGGCAAGATCGTGCTGCAGATCGACTCGTAACCCTGGACCTCCCATTACCACGGCATCGCTGTCATCCCCCTGCAAAGCGGCTGATCTCAAAAAAAATCGATAAATCTCAAAAACCACTTGACATTGAATTGTTCTTGTGTAGAATCGCGTCTTCCTGCTGAGACCGGTGCTGGTTTGAAATCTGCGGTCAGGCGGGTGATCCAAGCGCCGGAAGTCGGTTCCCCGTGGATCGACATAGCTCGGACTTCTTGGATCGAAGTTTTGAGAAAGGTGGCAAGGCAATAAAATGCGGAAACAACTCGGCAGATTACACACATACCCAACTGAACCTATAGGTTCCAGTCTGCGGTTTGCTGGGTCGATTGCTGAACAGCAATATGATATGCCCGCAGTATGCCGTCCTCCGGGATAGAAGCGCCACCAATGTAGGCTTCTCGAGCCCCGGAG
>JAKZYH010000280.1:0-3643 GCA_047514575.1 Acidobacteriota bacterium
GCTATGCCTGTGGCCGCGCGCCTTGACCTCGACCACCATTACTCGCCCATAACCCACAATCTCTAAGTTGACAGGGTACTAGAGTTTTCGGGTACCAGGGCTCGCCTGAGTTAACTCCGCTCGCAACAGGTGCGCCGCCTGCGTCTGGTTGCAAAGCTTTGCATAGACCTCGTCGACACTGACCGCCGCCCCCGAACCAGGGGCGAAACCACAGTCCGGGTTCAGTGTGATTCTTTCGGGGGACAGATACTCCAGCGCCCTCTCCACCCGGGCCATGATCACTTCAACCGTGTCGATCTTGCCCGGAGTGACGTCCACGCATCCCAGTCCTACCTCCAGTTCGCGTCGCAGCTTTCCCAGTATCTCCATACTTCCCACGGCCTCACCGCTGAACTCCAACGTCAGGTGGTCCACCTTGAGTCGGTTCAGTTGCGGCAGAATCGGATCATAGCCTCCTTCGAGACTCGACTCACCCCGAGCCCGCGCCCCGGCTCGGCGACACAGATGGACCGCCAGCTTCACGCCCTTTACTCCCTCGAATAGGGCATTGACTGTCTCAACGCCGAAATCAGCCGATTCCTCGGGGTCAGGATAGGATTCCCGTATGCCGGCATCTACGAAAAGGCATAGGTGAGGGTCATCCACCTGGATGATGTCGGCGCCCGCATCTCGAATCCTGAGGATTTCCTCTCGCAAAATGGGAACGCAGTCGCGCACGAAGTCCTCTCGACTGGGATAGGCGGATGAGGAGCGTTCCTGGTCCCACAGGCGCTCGCCCAGGAGAGCCGGGGCCGGCAGTGTCGCCTTCACGGGTTTGGTCGTGGTGCTCCTCAGGAATTCGATCTCTCTGGCGATGAAGCCCGAATTGCGAGCCAGCAGCCGCCCCACCACCGTTGTCATCGGCCTTCCGTCCCGAGGATGGCTACTAAGCTCGAATCCCTCGGCCAGATCGGCAATGACCCCTAGGTAGGACTTTCGCCTCCATTCGCCATCGCTGATGATGTCCAGCCCGGCCTGCTCCTGGAGCGCAACAGCGTAGCGGACCGCAGCATCCATCGCGGCCGCCGCCCGCTCATTCGAGAGGCCCGTCCGGTTGGAGACCAAATCTCGCACCCAGGACGGTCTGGGCAACGAACCTACGACGGAGGTGGGCAGGATCGGCAGGCTCTTCATTTTTAACTCTGCCAATGTTTGCGAGCGAGTTCGAAATCCTGCTGGGTGTCGATTTCCATGTACTCCCCGACAATATCTACGGCTTTCATCTCGACACCGCCCTCGATCATCTCCTGGAGCAAATGGATGAGATAGGCCTTTTCGAAGACTGGAGACTCCCGGAAAGGCCTTCCGGCATAGAGTCGACTGCAGCGCTCGAAATGATCGCGCAGCAGCCGGGCGCCCTGGAAGCCAAAGCTGGCGACACCAATGTACTCCCCCTCGGTCTCTGAGGGATCCAGCTCCCGGTGGATTCTCCTGATAGAGCCATCCTGGACGGAAACCTTTTCGGCATCAGTAGTAGGGTGATCGGTCCGATCCCGGTAGCGTTCGAGCCAGCAGGAATCGATCGCCAGACCAATTCCGTCGGAGAATCCGAGCAGGCGCTCTATCACCCTTGGGGTATAGAGGATATCCGAGTAGGAACAGATGAAACCCTCGTCCATCAGATCATCCGCGAACATCAAAGAGTGAAGAATGTTGTTGTGCTCCCACTCGATGTTATGGCGAAAAGTGAACTGGGGATAGTCCGCCTTCACTCTGTCAATCTGGTATCCACCGATGAAACATATGTCGCTGATCCCATTGGACTGGAGCGCCTCGACGATCCAATCCAGGATCCGCTTGCCTTTGATTTCGGCGAAACACTTGGGCGTATCCGCAGTCGTCGGCATAAGACGCTGCCCCCGACCCGCCCCGATGATTATCGCTCGCATGGGTTCCTTTGGTTGCAGGTTATTTCCCCTGGCTCGGGGAAGATTGTGCTGTTGACCGGTCGCTCCCCGAAACCTGGACCTATACTGCAGATAAGTCACGTCGCTCGCGGCTCTGTGGTCTGCAGCTGCTCTTGAAGGTACTGCACACTGCTTTTCAAGTCCTGAACTCTTTGCTACTCATACCCTTTGCGCTTTGGGAGGTGGTATTCCATAACAGGCCGGACACGGCCGCAGCGCCGAAGGCGAATCCTGCCCATGCCATCACCGCCGTTTGCCAGCCCTGCGAGTCTACTAGATGGCCCGTCAGTTGATCCCCGACGAAAGCGCCCATGTAGCCCACGAAGTTGACGAAGCCGACCGCAGCTGCAGGAGTCCCGTGGCGAGCCAGATCGATGGGGGCAGTTCCCACCAGAAGCACCTGAGCGCCGTAGATACAGAAGCCGACCAGAAAAAGGACTCCGATTGTCTGTTCGAATCCGGCGAGCACGGCTCGGTCGTAAACCAGTGTCAGAACGCCCAGACTGGCGAGTAGGGAGCAGATCATGGGAGCTCGCCTTCCCCCCAGAAATCGATCGGTTCCCCAGCCAGAAAGGTAGGCCCCAAACACCCCTCCAGCGGGAAGCACGGCGTATTTGAAGGCGGCCGACGCAACTCCTGTTTGCTGAATCTCCTTGAGATGTGAGATCCCCCAATCCAAGAATCCATAGCGGCATGCATTCAAGAGTCCCAGTGACAGAGCAAGCAACCAGAGGGACGGATTCGAAAGGGGATTATATACGAAAGTGGCGAAAGTACTTGACAGTAACGCCACTTTCCTGTAATATATCCCCATGATGAAGAAAGCACCAGGAAAGGCACACCGCAAGGGAATCACTCTAAAGCAGATCATGCAGCAGTTCCCAGATGACACTACAGCTGAGTCATGGTTCATTGAGAATCGCTGGCCGACTGGCGTGTGCTGCCCGCATTGCGGATCGCTGAACGTGCAGACTGGTTGCAAGCACAAGACTATGCCTTACCGTTGCCGCGAGAAAGAATGCGCTCTGAAGTTTAGCGTCAAGACTGGCACGGTGATGGAAGGATCTAAGATCGGCTATCAGGACTGGATTATTGCGATGTTCCTGCTAAGCACCAGCCTCAAGAGCGTTTCGAGCATGAAGCTGCACCGGGACTTAGGCATCACTCAAAAATCTGCATGGTTCCTGGCTCACAGGCTCAGGTCCGCGCTCTCGCAAGATGGAGCGCTATTCGCTGGACCGGTTGAGGTCGATGAAACCTACATGGGCGGCAAGCGTCGTAACATGAGCAATGCCAAGCGCAAGGCTCTGGCCGACACTGGCAGGGGAGTGGCTGGAAAGGTTGCGGTGGTCGGAGCCAAGGATCGTGCTACGAAACAGGTTGCAGCCAAGGTCGTAGCATCCACCGACAAGGAAACGCTGCAAGGCTTTGTGAAGGATCATACGGCAGTCGGAGCTACCGTCTATACGGACGACGCGAAGGCATACGACTCGCTACCGTTCAATCACGCGGTCATCAGGCACTCGCTATCGGAGTACGTCAAGGGAGATGTTCACACGAACGGAATGGAGTCTCTGTGGTCTATGCTAAAGCGGGCTCACACGGGAACCTTCCACAAGCTGTCCCCCAAGCACCTAGACCGCTACGTTCAGGAGTTTGCCGGACGCCACAACATGCGAGATCTAGACACAGGCGAT
>JAKZYH010000281.1:0-7320 GCA_047514575.1 Acidobacteriota bacterium
GAGCGTGGACTCGCACAGGTAGGCTTCGGCGTCTTGCCTCTCTTATCGCTCTATTTCCTCCTTTCCAGACGCCTCACCGTTTGTCTAACATGGTTTGACTTAGTTCGAGCCACTGCGGCTCATCGCACCCTTTCAGGGTTGATTATTAAGAGGTTAACGCTCTTAACCAGGGTTCGGAAACCCTGGGCTGACAGCGGCAATCCCGTTGTGATTGACCTCTATTGAAAGCCCTCCGAAGGTGTTGGATAGATAAAGATCACGGTTTCGCTAGCGTTGATCCTTAGGCGCTGAGACTTGATTCTCTTCTGCCGGTGGTGTTTGGGGCTCGTACTTCTTCAATAAGTCATTGAAATCACGGCGGTAGCGGATGCTATCCAGATCAGAGTGGACTTGGCGAAGCTCCGTCTGCACCAGTGGGACAAACTTTTGCGGGTTCTCGCCAAAGGCTACTTCGAGATGTTTCAGCGACTTATCGGGCTCCGACTGCCTAGCGTAGAGTACCCCCAGACGAAAGTGGGCTTCGGGTTTCTGGATCCCGTTCTCGATCGCCTTCAGGTAGTGTGTCTGGGCATCTCCGTACTCCTTTTTTGCATCCAGCATGAGGGCCAGGTTGTAGTGTGCGGATCCTGATTGAGGCTTCACCTGCAAGGCTCGCCCCAGATATTCGATGGCCTGGTCCGGCTGACCCGAACCGGCATGAAGACTGGCCAGGTTATAGAGGCTCGAAAAGTCCCCTGGTTCTTGATCCACGGCGGTCTGATAGGCCTTGATGGCCTCGAGTTTCTTGTCCTGAGCAACCAGTGTGTCTCCCAGATAGGCCCACAGGAGCGGATGGTGTGAATCCTCTTCGAGGGCCTTGACGAGGTACTGTTCCGCCTCCTTATTTCGTCCTTCACGCTGGGCGATGATGCCCAGATTGGCGGCATTGTCTCCTTCCCCCCGGAGCAACCGCTTGCGGGCTTCCTTCAGGTTGCCCAATTCGAGATAGAGATCCCCAACGGTCTGAGCGAGCCGCGAATCATTCGGATTCGTGGTCTCTGCCCGCAGCAACTCCTTCAGCGCCGGCTCATTTTGACCCAGCTGTCGATGCAGGCTCCCCAACCGAAAGCGGGCCTCGAAGTCGTCTGGATACTTACCCAGGAAGGTTTGGTAGCTTTGGACGGCTGCCTCGCCCTGGTCCAGAAGCATCTGAATCTGGGCCAGCTGGAGGTATACCTCGGCGAACTCGGGATTCAGTTCCAAAGCCTTTTGGAAGGCCTCCAAGGACTGCTGATAGCGCTTCTCCCGATAGTGAGATCTCCCTAATAGTTCCCAGGCGTCCGGATTCGCCGGGTCTCTTTCGAGAATAGTTGCCACATCTTTCTTTAGCAGATCGAACTGGCCACTTCTTTCGAATACCCCGGCTCGCAGGAGGGTGGCGCGCGCATTGTCCTTCTCCACTTCAATCAAGGCGTTCAAGTGCACCAAGGCACGATCCAGCTTTTCCTGTTTGATATAGATGAGGGCAAGGTTATACCGCGCTGGGACCAGCTGCGGAGCCAGTTCGACCGCCTTTTCGAAGTACTCGGCCTGCTGAGCAGAGTGCTGTTGGGGCGTGTCGATCAGCGCCTCGCCTTTTTGAAACCACTCCACGGCGAGTGGGTCGATCTCAGGTGCCTCCTGCACCCAGGCTGGGCCAGACAGGGTCAGCAGCAGAACCAGGGACCTCACGTCGTCACTTCATCGCGCCAATGGGTGAAATCTTCGAAGTGAGTCAGGCGCTTGAACTCCCGGTAGCGGAGCTCGATTTCGGTGAACGTCAAGGTTTTCAAGCGTTCCAGAGAGAACTTCTCCACATTGAAGCTTGCCATCACCGACCCGAATATGATCGCCTGGCGGAAGGCATCCGGGTCTGAGCGGTGCGCGCCCGTGAGATAGCCCATGAATCCACCCGCGAACGTGTCACCCGCACCGGTGGGGTCAAAAACATTTTCCAGAGGAAAGGCTGGGGCCGCGAAGATGCTAGTTTGGTTCTGATGATCCCTTTGAAACATCAGCGCTCCATATTCTCCCCGCTTGACCACGAGCGTGCTAGGGCCCCACTGGTGAATCTTGTTGGCGGCCTTCACCAGGTTGGACTCCTGTGTCAGCTGGCGTGCCTCGCTATCGTTGATGAGCAGGACGTTTACATGCTTGAGGGTTTCAAGCAGAGTCTCAAAGTGGTCCTCGATCCAGTAGTTCATGGTGTCACAGGCCACCAGACGGGGCTTGTCCACCTGTGAGAGCACACTCAGCTGCAGTGCTGGATCGATGTTGGCAAGGAAAACGTAGTCACTGCTGCGATAGGGCTGGGGAAGAGTGGGCTTGAAGTCGGCGAAGACGTTTAGCTGGGTATCCAGGGTGCGTCTTTCGTTCAGATCGTATCCATACTCTCCGGCCCAGCGAAAGGTCTTGCCCTTCATCTTCTCCAGCCCGGCTAGGTCGATCTGACGGGATTCCAGGAGCGCAAGATCCTCGTCGCGAAAGTCCTCTCCCACACAGCCAACCAGCTGCACGTCACAGAAAAAGCCGGCCGCGACGCTGAAATAGGTAGCGGCGCCTCCGAGGGCATCGTCGACCTCTCCGAAGGGCGTTTTGACCGAGTCGTATGCAACCGAACCGACAACAACTACAGAAGCCATTCAGGGTCCTCCTTGTGCGAGTATTCTTGCACTGAATCAGTCCAGATACTTTCCGATGATGACGTCCAACCGCTCTTTGGCGGATTCGGGGATGGCCTTGGGATCGGTGATGATAGCCCCTTCGAGAGCGTGCTGGCAGGGGCAGTCGGACTGCTCTGGCAGTACCCGAACGACCTCGGTAAGGAGGCGCTGTGCATTCTCGCTGTTCTTGTTCAGATACTCGATCAGCTTCTCGACCGTGACTGCCTCTTCCTCTTCGTGCCAGCAATCGTAGTCGGTGACCATGGCCAGTGTGACATAGCAGATCTCCGCCTCCCGTGCCAACTTGGCCTCCTGAAGGTTTGTCATCCCGATCAGGTCCATGCCCCAACTGCGGTACAGGTGAGATTCAGCTCGTGTGGAAAAGGCAGGTCCTTCCATGCAGACGTAGGTTCCGCCCCTTTTTATGGGGAACTGGATGTTGCCCGAGGCCCGCTCCACCGTTTCCAGAAGGCGGTGGCAAACTGGATCTGCGAAACTGATGTGGGCGGCGATTCCGTCTCCGAAGAAAGTTGAGATGCGTTTGGAGGTGCGGTCGAGAAACTGGTCTGGCAGGACGAAGTCCATGGGCTTGTGCTCCAGCCGCAGAGAGCCCACCGCGCTCGCCGAAAGGATCTGGCTTACCCCCAGCGTCTTGAATCCGTAGAGGTTGGCCCTGTAGTTCAACTCTGACGGTATCAGGCGATGCCCACGTCCGTGGCGAGCCAGGAATGCGACCTTCTTCCCTTCCAGCTGACCTGTCAGGAAGCTGTCGCTGGGGGAGCCAAAAGGTGTTTCAACTTCTGTCTCTCTCCGATTCTCAAGGGGTATCTCATAAAGTCCGCTGCCTCCGATGATCCCAATCTGGGCCTGGTCCATTCGATCGATCCTTTCTAGCTGTCATCCCAGTCGCTCGGTGCGAGCACGAACCTGCCCTCCTTCTCGGAGAGACGTCCGCAGGTAATCTCCGGATCATGCTCGAAGAACAGCAGCCAATCTTCTTCAATCGCCTGAGGATATATCCGCTTGCGCATCTCGAGTGTGGTGAGCGGGAACAGATCGTAACCCATGATCCAGAGAAGTGGGACGTGGACGGATGTGGGGCACAGATCGGCCAGATAGAAGACGATCTGCCCTTCCGATTCGACCCTGACCGACTGGTGCCCCAGGGTGTGACCGGGCGTGTGTACTACGCTGACGCCAGGGACGATTTCTTCATCCTGCTCCAGGATCCGCAGTCTTCCCGCGTTTTCCACCGACTCCCAATTGTGGGCAAAGTAGGAGCCCGCCGTTCGTTGATTGATGTGCGTCGCCGCCTCGTATTCTTCCCGTCGCACCACATAGGTGGCGCCAGGGAATGTGGGGACAGCCGTATCGCCCTCCCAGCGGGTGTTTCCCCCACAGTGATCGAAGTGGAAATGGGTGTTGATGACGAAGTCCAGGTCTTCGGGACGGAGTCCGACCCGCCTCAATTCGCCCACAACGTCAGTGGGGTGGACGATCCCATAGATGTCCAGCTCCTTTTGCGAGTACTTATCGCCGCAGCCCGTGTCCACCAGAATGTTCTCATTGCCGGTACGGATGAGGAGGCAATTCAGCCCCAGACGGACCCGATTGCGCTCATCCGGTTCGGTTTTCCGCTCCCACAGGACTCTGGGCACGATGCCGAACATGGCACCGCCATCGAGTCTTAGCTCGCCATCCGAGATTCTATGGAGTTGGAACCGGCCCAGCTTCATTCTACGGGTTGCGAGAGCTCTATGAGCACCCCTCCGGTGGATTCAGGGTGAATGAAGGCGATGAGGCGCCCCTGGGCCCCGAGCCGTGGATTCCTGTCGATCAGTTTGACGTTCTTTTCTTTCAAACGGTCCAGGTGGTCTTGCAGGTTGTCCACTTCGATTGCGATGTGGTGAATCCCCCCTCCTCGTTTCTCAAGAAAACGGGCCACCACCGAGTCTTCTTCAGTGGCTTCGATGAGTTCGATCGACGACTCCCCCACCTTCATCAGGGCCACTTGGACCTTCTGATGCTCAACTATCTCGGTAGATTCGACCTCCAGCCCCAGAGTCTTGTAGAACTCTGAGAGGACGGCTATTGAGTGGGTCGCGATGCCGACATGAGATATTTTCTTGATCATCGAGGTTTCTTTCCGAGTCCCGACTGCTCCAGCAGCTGGTCTACGAGAGTATAGGGATCGGTTTCGCGGTTTGCCAATCTCTCGGCGTAGCTGTCGAAATCGGCTCTGGGGATCTGGCTCAAGACCCGGTCGGCGACGTTGTCGCGAACCATTTCGACCAGACGCTGCCGGAACAGTTCCAGTTTCCGCTCCCTGGGCAGCCCGTCCTTTGCCGAGAATTGATGATAACTGGCCAACGCCTCGGTCAGTTCTCCTGTCCCCTCTCCAAGGGTAGCCACGGTCTTGATGATTGGTGGATCCCAGCCATCTGGACGGGAGGCCAGAGAAAGAGCCGACCTGAGGTCCTGCTCTGTTCTGGAGATGTCGGGTCGATCGGCCTTATTGATGACGAAGACATCCCCGATTTCCATGATCCCCGCCTTTATGCTCTGTATTTCGTCCCCCATTCCCGGGACCAGCACCACGACCGTAACCTGGGCAGTGCGAACGACATCGACCTCATCCTGGCCTACACCGACGGTCTCGATGATCAAGACTTCGTATCCCCCTGCTTCCAGGACGATCAACGCATCGCTGACGGATTCAGACAGCCCTCCCATTCGTCCCCGGGTGGCCATGCTTCGAATGAAGATGTCAGGATCCGTTGACAGCGCCTGCATGCGAACGCGATCACCCAACAGGGCTCCGCCGGAAAAGGGCGAGGTAGGGTCTACCGCAATGATGCCGACCTTCTTGGCGGACTGCTTGTAGGAGCGGGCGAGTCGATCGACCAGGGTGCTCTTGCCAGATCCAGGACTCCCAGTAATGCCGACGACCAGCGACTGCCCGGTGTGTGGGTAGAGATGGGTAATCAGAGAGCGAACCTGGTCGTCCCTGGTATTCTCGATCATGCTCAGGGCTCGAGCCACCGAGCGAACATCGCCGCGGCGTATGCGCTCAACCTGCTGCAGAATCTCCCCGGTCTGAGGAGTGTCGCTCGCTGTTCGGACGATTTTTCAGCCCTCTACTCTGGACTACCCAAGACCAACCCGATCATTTCAGCACCTCTCGGGCAATTACAAAGCGCTGGATCTCGCTGGTCCCCTCCCCGATTGTACAGAGCTTGGCGTCCCGCCAGTACTTCTCAGCAGGGTAGTCCCTCGTATAGCCGTAGCCCCCGTGGATCTGGATGGCTTGCTCGGCGATCCATACTGCGGCCTCGCCGGCGAAGAGTTTGGCCATAGACGAGTACTTGGGGATCTGCAGCCCTTTCTCTTCTTTCATCCAGGCAGCTCGATACGTCAATAGCCGCGCCGCCTCCAGCCGGGTGGCCATCTCAGCCAGCTTCTCCTGAATCGCCTGGAACTGGGCGATGGGCTGTCCGAATTGCTCCCGCTCTTGTGCGTAAGACACACTACAGTCGAGGGCGCCCTGGGCAATGCCGACGCCCATTGAGGCAATCGAGATGCGGCCTCCGTCCAGAATCTTCAGCGCCTCTATGAATCCCTCGTTCTCCTCTCCGAGAATATTTTCCTGGGGGACGCGGCAGTCTTCCAAGGTGAGTGAGGCCGTGTCGCTGGCTCGGCAGCCAAGCTTGTCTTCCTTCTTCCCAGGGATCAGGCCTTTTGTCCCCTTTTCGACAATGAAAGCGGACATGCCGTGAGCACCTTTACCCGGCGCGGTCACCGCCAGAATGACGTAGACGTCGGCATAGCTGCCATTGGTGCAGAAGTTCTTGGTCCCGTTGATCCACCACGCGCCGTCCCGTTTGACTGCCTGTGTCCGAGCACTGGCCGCGTCACTACCGGAGCCAGGTTCGGTGAGAGCCCAGGCTCCCAGCGCCTCTCCGCTGGCCAGGGGCTTCACATACTTTTCCTTCTGCCGGTCGGACCCTTCCTGGTAGATGTGGTTGGTGCAGAGGGAGTTGTGCGCGGCTACCGAGAGTCCGATCGATCCGTCGACCCGTGAGAGTTCCTCGATCACCAGGGCATATTCGGGATAGCCAAGCCCGGCACCTCCATACTCCGGTTCCACGAGGACCCCGAGCATCCCCAGCTCGCCCAATTTCTTGAAGATTTCGGCAGGGAAGGTCTGCTCGCTATCCCAGTCAGCAGAATGAGGAGCAATCTCGCTGAGAGCAAATTCCCGAACGGTGTCCCGCAGGATCTCTTGCTCCTGCGTCCAGGCAAAATCCACCCTGTCATTTTAGCAAAAAGGCTCCTCTTTAGGCTCTCGCTCCTCCCCGCTTCAACTAGGGTGACACTTCATTTTCCGTTTTTGATAAAGAAACGACGTAACTCATTGATTGGTAGTAGGATAGAGAATTACCCAAGCAATTGTCTGAAAACCGTGGGGGTGGCCTCCAGGCCGCCGTCTTCGAGCCAAAAGCTCGACGCAAAGAACACGGCGGCCTGGAGGCCACCCCCAGTGCGCCTGTGAAGGCGTTTGATCAGAAGGGTGCAAGTCCCTTCCAGGCTAACGTTACCGGCCTGAAGTCGACAGTGGTAACTGCGTTTCCATGAGGAA
>JAKZYH010000282.1:0-5331 GCA_047514575.1 Acidobacteriota bacterium
GACTGCAAGCACCTTAAGTTTCCTCGACACACTTGGTCGTTGCCATATAGGTATAGAGTGCAGTAGTGGTCAGACTGATCAATTCCCGAAGGGGGATTGTCAAACCAGTTATCGTCAAACCGAGTTCGATGATCAGGGCCGGAGTCAGGCTGAAGACGGCAATGGTGAGATAGAAGCGGAAAGGGAAGCGAATCTTGTAACGGGACGTCACCGACATGGCCAGTAGTGAGAACAGTAGCGCCATGATGAGCTTCAGTGTAAAGGTCGTGAGGAGGAAGATAGAGCAGGCGACAGGAAAGTAGGCCCATCTGAGCAGTTCGATCCAATCCCTGAGTTGCTGCTGTCCGACCTCGAAGGAACCGTAATCAGCCCAGCGCAGCGTTTGGGTGATTCCATCCTGCCGCAACAAGAGTGCATCGGCGGTGAGCAAGACGGAGGGATCGCCGAAACGGTCCAAGTCGCGGTGGGTGCCTGTGGTATCGAAGACGAACGTGACAGAGGTCTCGCCCCAATACGTCCTGACCAAGGGCTGCTTTCCCTCGATCCTGAGCTCACCGTCTTCCACCACAAGGGGTGGGATATTCTCTTCGAGCCAGAGAGAGAAGTCCTGGAATGCAGAGGCATAATGCCAGGCATAGCTGAGGGTCAGCACGACCGCAGCGTGGCAGCTGAGGTAGAGCAGATAGAGGAGAGTACGGGTTAGGGGCTGTTTCAGAACAGTCCGGTAGAATGGGAATTCGGTGACGGCCCCGTATGCCTTGCGGTAGAAGCCCAGAATTCCTGACGTTGGGGAATTGGTACCACTTTGTGGAGATTCGAGCATGTTCAGCCTGGATTCCTCCTGCCTATGGTGACTGCGACACCACGCTGCGACCGGCCATAGGGAATCCAGACTAGGCCGAGCGGCTTTTCGGCACCCTGATGTGGGGTGGGAAGACCGGGGACTCAAGCGCCGGCGTAGTAAAGAATCCGGTTGCAGCTTTCACAGGTGACGATGCTCTGACTGGCCTTGACTTCGGTAAAGAGTTGGGGCCGTAAACGAACATTACAAGCCTGACAGGATTGATCCGTCACTCCTACGAGGGCCACTCCGTCCCGTGCCGAGGCGATTCTGCGGTACTGTTCCAGCAGCGAATCGGAAATCTCCTTCTTCACAAGGTTGCGCTGGTGTTCGAAGTCGGCAACCTCGTGCTCCGATTGTGAGACGAAGGACTCCAACTCTCGTCTTCTCGCCGAGACTTGAGCTTTTCTTTCCTTCAGCTGTCTTCGGGACTGCTCGGCCTGCTGCTCCAGGTCATCCATCCTCATCATGTGTTCGAGGATCTCATCCTCCTTATTGGAAATCGCTCCCTCAGTATTCGAGATCTCATGCAGCATCGCCTGGTACTCGCGATTGGTCTTTACCTCCATGAGCTGATTCTTGTATTTGGACAATTGCTCTCTCAGTAATTCGACGCCACCCTCGTCTTCTCTCCGAGCCTTGGCGGTTTGATCGATCCGCTCCTCGATCTCCTCCAGGTTCCTGGAGCTCTCTTCGAGGGTGTGTTTGGCGCCTTCAATCTCGTCGGGTACTTCCTCCACTCTTCGCTGAATCTGGCCGATCTTGATGTCCAGTTCCTGGAGTTCGACGAGTCCCTGTAATTCGGAATTCAAACTAGTTGCTCCCACCAAATCCCAATTCCGGGCAGAATCTCTTTGTTGGTTGGTACTGCCAAGAATTGGTGTTTGGGCCCAGTAGGACTCGAACCTACGACCCTCTGATTATGAGTCAGACGCTCTAACCAACTGAGCTATGGGCCCATGGTTTGTCAGCGGGCGCGCAACAGCGACCGCTGGCAGTCAGCGGCAGGTATCCCGCCCTTTGATGCCTTGTCTGAGGATTTCAGCGAGTCCCTCCCCAAAAAAAAAGGGCGTTTTAAGAACGCCCTTTGTCATACCCCTTCCCTTCCGTTGGTTTCAAGGAAGTTTTTTAGCTTCCGACTTCGGGATGGGTGTCGTAACTTGCGTAGGGCCTTTGCCTCGATCTGACGAATGCGTTCCCGGGTGACACAGAAACGACGGCCCACTTCTTCTAGAGTATGTTCGCTGCCGTCTCCGATTCCGAACCTCATCCGGATCACCTGCTCCTCCCTGGGCGTGAGCGTCTTCAGGACGGCAGCAGTCTGCTCTTTCAGATTCAGATTGATGACCGCCTCAGCCGGCGAGGTTACTCCTCGATCTTCTATGAAATCACCTAGATGACTGTCCTCTTCCTCACCGATTGGGGTTTCCAGCGAGATGGGCTCCTGGGCGATTTTCAGAATCTTTCGCACCTTGCCGACTGCGATCTCCATCTTTTCGGCGATCTCCTCGCAGGTAGGTTCACGTCCGTACTCCTGCACCAGCGCACGCGAGGTCCGGATCAGCTTGTTGATGGTCTCGATCATGTGGACCGGGATTCTGATGGTACGGGCCTGGTCGGCTATGGCACGCGTAATTGCCTGTCGAATCCACCAGGTGGCATAAGTCGAGAACTTGTACCCCCTGCGATACTCGAACTTATCGACGGCCTTCATGAGCCCAATGTTTCCTTCCTGGATCAGATCCAGGAATTGAAGGCCTCGGTTGGTGTACTTCTTGGCGATCGAAACCACCAGGCGCAGATTGGCTTCGACCAGTTCCTTCTTCGCGATGTCGGCTTCCAACTCACCCTGCTTGATCGTGGCCAAGGTCCGCTTCAGCTCGGTGGGTCCCGCCAGGACTTCGTCTTCGATCTCCCGCATGTCTTTGTCGATTTCGCGAAGTCGCAGCTTTACCTTTTTGGCATCATCGAGCTTGAGAGGTGATTCTTGGAGCTTCTTGAGCTTCCTACCTTCGTGATCCAGCGCCACGATGCGGTCTACGGCATTCTTGATGACATCGACCAACCGCTCATAGGTCTGAACGTTCAATTCGAGGGCCTGGATGTGACGGGCAATCGGAATACGGTAGCGGGCAAGTTGGGAAAGGAGTTTCTTGTACTCGGCTGACTCCTTCTTGCGCTTCTTTACGGTTTGTAGCCGCTTTCGGATCTTCCAAGCCTCCCCTTCCAGCTTGTCAATCTCGTCAACGCGTCCCAGGACTCCATCAAAGCGGGCTTTGTAGACTTCTTCGGTAATCTCGTCTTCGGTGAAATTGACCAGTGTCTTGACGTTGAGTCCTCCTTCTCTGAGATTCTGGCCGTATCGAAGGATTTCGGCGACGACCACAGGAGAACGCGACAACGCCTTTAGAACCGTCTTCTTTCCCTTTTCAATTCGTTTGGCAATTGCGACCTCACCCTCTCGCGTCAGCAAGGGTACGGTGCCCATTTCCCGCAGGTACATGCGCACCGGGTCGTTGGTCTTTTCCAGATTCGCTTCCGAAGGTTCCGCCTCTTGCCCTTCAGCCTTGGGTCGAATCCGTTTCTGGACCGCCTCGAAATCCTCCTCGGAATCAATGACCTCGATTCCAGCGTCGCCGAAGAGGTAGAAAATGTTGTCCAGATCCTCCGAGGAGTGGATGTCGTTGGGAAGAAAATCGTTGACTTCGTCGTAAAGGAGGTAGCCCTTCTCCTTACCCAGGGTAATGAGCTCCTTGACGCCGTCGTACTTCTCTTCTATGGAAAGTCTCTCTTCTTCGTCCCTCATGCCTCCGAATTCCCCTGCTATTATACAGAATTAACTTGCATCTTCTTTCGGATCTCCGCTTTTCTCAAAAGAAGCTCTTCCAGTGTGGCTGAATCTGCTCCGCCTTGTTCCTCGTCTCTGATCTTTTCCTGGATCTCGCGGCTCAGGTATTCAAAGTGTTTTCGCTGCAACGCCTGAATGCTGCTCGAAACGATCTCCTCAGAGAGAGGCTCATAGCTGGACCCGAACGCTATCTTCTCGACTTGAGCCATCTCTGCTTCGTCGAGAAGGGGTCTGAGCTTGGCGAGAGAAATCTCATCCTCTTCCGCCCTCAACCTGAAGATGGCCTCGAAAACCTTCCGCGTCTGTATCCCCTTGAACCATTCGGGTTCCACGCTTTGAAATATAAGGTGTGAGTAGTCCTCCTCCAGCGATGCCCATATCAATGTCTTTTCGGCTGGCGTCAAAGGCTCCGAATCGGAGGGCTGGATTGAAGGCAGAATCTGCTCCCTGGATCGAGGTCTGGTCCTTCGCATTTCCGACAGAATCAGATTCTCATCGAGGCGCAGCCTGGAAGACACTCGGGCTACGTACTCCGCGCGCTCGATCTGATTGGGTAGTCGCATCAGATGAGGAAGGATCTGGCGAACGATCTCTTGTTTGCCCTGAGGACTAGAAGGGTCGGCCTGTTGCCCGCTGAGGTAGGACAATATGAAGTCGATATAGGGCATCGCCGAATCCAATTTTTCCTGGTAGGCTTCCGCCCCTTCGTTTCGAAGGAAGCTGTCGGGGTCCTGCCCGCTGGAGAGTTGGACAATCCTTACATCGAAACCCTGATCGAGGAAAAGGTCTATGGAGCGCATTGTGGCACTCATCCCAGCGGAATCAGGGTCGTAGCTCACGACGACTTTGCGGGTGTAGTGTCCCAGTAGTTTCACCTGGCCCGCCGTGAGACTCGTGCCTAGCGAGGCCACTACGTTCCGAAAACCAAACTGGAAGGGGACGACACAGTCGAAGTAACCCTCGACCAGGATGGCGCAACTCTCTCTCCGGATCTCCATCCGAGTTGTATCCAGAGCATAGAGGTTGCTGCCCTTGCTGTAAAGGACTGTCTCGGGCGAATTCAGGTACTTGGGGACCCCGTCGCCCAGGATTCTCCCTCCAAACGCTATGCTTCTCCCACTCAAGTCACGAATGGGAAAGATGATTCGTTGGCGAAAACGCTCATAGGGTTGACCGCTCTGCCCTTCTTTGACCAGGCCGCAGGCAAGGAACTCCTTTTCCCTGAAGCCCAGGTCATTGAGATGTCGTCCCAGTTGTCCCCCGCCAGGGGCATAGCCGAGGTGGAACTGTTCCTGAGTAGAGGGATCGATTTGCCGTTTCTGTAAGTAGAGGCGAGCTTCCCTTGCCGCCGGTGAGTTCTGCAGACAGCGTGAAAAGAACTCAGATGCCGCTTCCATGATCTTGCGGTGTTGCTTTCGCTGCTTGGCTTCGGCATTCTCGCTCTCGCCTCGCCGGGGTAAGGCCACCCCAGTTCGGTCGGCTAGAAACTCGACGGATTCGAAGAACCCGATATTCTCGATGAGCATCACAAACTTGAAGACGTCCCCACCTACCCCGCAGCCAAAACACTTGAAGATCTGCTTGCTCTCACTGACCAGGAAAGAAGGTGTCTTCTCGTGGTGAAAGGGGCACAGCCCAGCGT
>JAKZYH010000283.1:0-13019 GCA_047514575.1 Acidobacteriota bacterium
CCGAAGGTGTTATTGCGTGTAGCCCAGGGTTGCAATGCGAAGCGAGCTACCCTGGGATAGGGCCGCTTATGTGTCTTACCCCAAGGGGGTTATTGCCGACCGAAACGCTCTGGCAACAACGCCTTCAGCGTAGAAAAATAAGGGGTAACCTAAACCCAGGGTAGCTCGCTTCGCATTGCAACCCTGGGCTACTCGCAATAACACCTTCGGTGTAAGAGATATCTCGGATACGCCCATCCATCACCAAATCAATCGTTTACGTCTTTCTTACCCCCAGATCTGAAAATCAAGTTTCAGCTTAGCCTCCTAGTCTCCCTGCCACTCCCGCTGCAGCCGCTCGAACGCTTCGCGCAAGGACTGTGGCTGCGCAAACAGATCTCCATAAAGATCTCCCTTGGCATCGAGCCGCCGTCGCATATTGGCCACGTTGAAGGACCCCGGACTCAGACCCGGAACCACCTCTTCCCAGTTCAAGGGGGTGGAGACAGGTGCCCCCGGTAGGGCGCGGACAGAATAAGGGCTGACGATGGTCTTATCTTTTCCGTTCTGGAGGAAATCGATGTAGACGCGATCGGTTCGCTTCTGGGGGTTTCTCTCGAGCGTCGCTACTTCCTCCACTCCGTCCAGAGTCATCCAACCAATGATCTCCGCGAAGCGCCGCACATCCTCGTAGCTGTGGTTGGGCTCGATCGGAATCAGTATGTGCAGCCCCGTGGCTCCCGAGGTCTTGGGATGGGTCTCCAGTTCCAGTCGATCGGTCACTTCCCGTACCTTGAGCGCCACCCGGCAGACCTGTGGAAAGGAGATCTTGGGACCCGGATCCAGATCGATGATCAAGAAATCAGGATTCTCGAGACTATCTTTGCGGCTGCTCCAGGGATGCAATGGGATGCAGCCCAGGTTGGCAAGGTAGACCAGGGTGGTCGCATCATTGCAGAGCAGATACCGAATGGTCTTTTCTGATGAGTCTGATCGAACCGAAACGGTGGGAATCCAATCGGGCAGGAATTCCGGCGAGTCCTTCTGGTAAAAACTCTTCCCTTCAATGCCGTCGGGGAAACGCTCCAACACCATCGGACGGTCCCGCAGGTAGGGCAGGATTGCTTCCGCCACATCGTGGTAGTAGCGGACCAGATCCCCCTTGGTATACCCTTCCTGAGGCCAAAAAACCTTGTCCAGATTGCTCAAGAAATCAAAGTCGAGGTCCGGCTTCTGCTCAGAGATCGACTGAGTTTGGGGGGAGACTTCCCGGCGACAAGAGCTTGCTGAAACATCGGGCCTCAGACGCAGGAAGACGGGGGCCCTCAGGTTTCCGTCGAGCGTCCACTCGTTGAACTTGACCTCACAGACGAGCTCCGGTTCTACCCAGGATTCAGCCTTGACTTCCTTCGGAACTCGGTCGAATGGAGAGTCGTCACGATCGAGCTCCCTTAGCATGCTGTAGACCTGATCGATGAGTTCCTCGTCGAAACCGCTTCCGACTCCGCCAACATAGGTCAGCCCGTTCTCCGAGAATAGGCCCAGCAGTAACGCCCCAAAGTTCCTCCTGGAGCCCGAGGGACTGGTGTAGCCTCCGATCACGAATTCCTGCGTGCTCACGCACTTGATCTTTAGCCAGCTCCGAGTCCTCCTGTTTTCATAGGTGCTCTTGAGGTTCTTGGCGACGATCCCTTCCAGTCCATTCTGGCAGGCAAGTTGGAAGAGCTCTTCGCCCTGATCGCTGACGCTCTCGGTCAGGCGCAGATGTGTGGTGACAGGGAGCAGTGTCCCCAGGACATTCTTGCGCTCCCTGAGGGTGGCGCGGCGAAGATCGTAGCCCTCGCACTCGAGCAGGTCGAAAACGTAGAAATAGATCGGGGGCTCCTCTTCTTGAGGACCTCGGGAGGAGCGATGGCGACGGCCGATGCGGGGCTGGAGCAGCTGAAAGCGCGGACGACCCAGCTCATCGAGCGCCACGATCTCTCCATCCAGCTGGAAGCTGTCACCCGGAACTTGTCCCAGATCTCCGATGATCTCTGGGAATTGCTCCCCGAGTGGCTTCAGGTTGCGGGAGAAGAGCTTGATCTGAGCTCCGTCCTTGACGGCGAGAGCTCGAATCCCATCGTATTTCAACTCATAGATCCAGTGCGCGGCCTGGGGGACCCGATCGACCAGGGTTGCGAGCATGGGTGGACCCACCTGAACTCCCCTTCCCGGAGCGATCTGCAAGCTGTCGAGTAGGCGATGAAGATGATCGGAGTGGCTGGGTATCGAAGTCTCGTCTATCTCTTCCAGGATGCGCCCGGAAAGGACCGATTCGGGCCGGCTGCTGAGGATGTCCTGACCAACCCTGACGTACTCATCCTCTTTCTTGAAGAAAAGCCACTCGTCCTTGCCTCGACCCGTGGTTTGGACCAGGACCCAGAAGCCTCTCAATTTCTCTCCATGGAGAAAAAACTCGAGTTTCCCCTTCTTCAAGGCTGAGGCAGGATCGCTCCCCTTCCCCCGGCATTCGTAGACGCCTTGATCCCATACCAGCATCCGCCCAGCTCCGTACTGTCCCTCTGGGATGACTCCTTCGAAGTCCAGGTATTCCAGAGGGTGGTCCTCGACCAGGACCGCGAGACGCTTATCCGAAGGATCGAAAGAGGGACCCTTGGGTACTGCCCAGGAGCGCAAAACCCCTTCCATCTCGAGTCTCAAGTCGTAGTGCAGGCGAGTTGCGTCGTGTTTCTGAACGACAAACCGAAAGCAGGGCTCAAGGCGCTGGGGAGATACGCCGGAGGGTTCTCGAGTCTTCTCAAAATCGCGTTTTCGGCGATAGTCATCCAGGTCTTTCTTCATGACCTCTACGGATCGGAAGGCCGCCCACTCTTCTGCCGAGCACCGAAGAGGTACAGGGTCCACGCGCAGAAGCCGGCACCGGAAGCATCAGCAAAGAGATCCCGGAGAGATGCATGGCGCCCTGGGACGAAGGCTTGGTGGAACTCATCGCTGGCCGAGTAGAGAATAGCCAGCCCAAGAACGATCACCATCCGCCTGATCGTGAACTCTTCTCGGAAGCGTGCCGTGATACCCCAGGTCAACAGCACAGCGAAGGTCAGGTAGGCCAGGAAGTGAAGAACGTAGTCCGAACTCAGCGTGGCCAATGGGGGATGGCTCTGATGAGAGAGAAAGAATATGGAGACAGCCCAGGCCAGCGCAGGGGCCCAATTGAGAAAGGTGATCATTCCCTACCGCGTGGTTTCAGGTTGCTTCCCCAGCGCCCTTACCAGGGGATGAAGTGCATGACCCAGACAGCAATCAACGAGCCCACGACCATATAGCCCAGGAGGGAGAGAAAATATCGAATCCGTTCGCCGGCGTTGTCCTTGTTGATCACAGCGAAGACGGCGGCAATACCGATAGTGAGGATGATCAGTCCGTTGAAGTGATTCATGAGCGGCGGCCTTCGGCGATATCAAAGGTGTCCAAGACCACCAGCATGTTGAGTAGTCCTGCCGTGTAGATGTAGGTATTCCCATACTCATAGCCAAAGGAGTGAATGTCTCCAACACCCCAGCCGGCCCATTTACCTAGCAGGTACGGCAACCCGACACTCAAATCGGCGAAGAACTTCAAGAAACCAAAAAAGCCAGGAGTCAGCTCGAAAAGCCGACCGTCCATAGAGAGACCCAGGCAGAAGAGGACGATTACAACCGCAGAGACGAGAAGGGCACGCCCCCATTTCTTCAGCAGCAGATGACCGCCTCCAGGGACCAGCCAGGCAAAGAGACAAAGCAGAATCGTTCTTGGCACGAGAGCAGCATGATAGAGGTTAAGGGGTGTGAATTCAAGCTGCGGAGTGAGGTTGATTGGCTCAAAGAAAAATTCCAAGATACAAGAAACAAGATACAAACAAATCTCAAATTCCAAGCACTAAATCCCAAACGGAGCTCATTCTAGATGCTTCGGAATCTGGTGCTTGTGACTTGGAATTTGGAATTTGTTTGTATCTTGTTTCTTGTATCTTGGAATTTCCTAGAACAGATCACCAAAAGGTTGAAATCACCTCCCCGTTCCCCTCACGTTCCTCCTCAATACTTCCGACAGCTGAATCCTGTGAACCTGGAGGGTTCGTCCCAGGGACCGGTCGAGCAGGGTATGTCCCTGGATGAGATCCACCCTGGCCCTCAGCAAGACGGACTGCGCCCTTACCAGGTCGCGCTGGGCTTCGATGAGCTCGCGAGTCTTTCCACGTCCGACGTCAAAGCGGACCTGCTCGCTGTCCAGGCGCTCCTGCGAAAATCGGACTGCCTCGCCGGAAGCCGCCACCCGGGCCTCATTCATCTCGATCTGGTGAAGGGCATCCCTGATTTCCAGTGAGATGGCCTGCTGCAGGTTCCTTCTCTGCATCTCGGCCTGAGATAGGCTGAGCTGGGCTCGGGCGTTGGCGGCTCGGGACTCCGTATTGAATACCGGCACCTGCAGGCTGAAGCCCAGCAGATAACCGTAGAAATCGGAGCTGAACAATTGACTGAGCGAATCCCCCAGACCTCCCGGCACTATCTCCAGAACAGGAGGATCCAGGAAGCCCTGCGAAAAGTCGCGCACCACCTGTCTTCCTCCCAGGCCGAACTGCTGGTATCCGGCCACCAGGTCGAGACTCGGTCGCAGCCGTTTACGGGATCGCTCGAGGTTGATGTTGCCGTTCTTGATTTCCAACTCGGCCTGTTTCAGCTCGGGGCGCTCCTGGGCCGCGATTGACTTCAACTGCTCCCAGGAATCACTGACGGGAGGCGGAGCGAAAATGACGTCGCTCGGTACGATCTCGCCCGGGAAGTCGCGCAGATCATCGTAGCTGGTGATGAGCCGGATCAATTGATCCTGAATCCTACGATAGTTGAATCGAGCCCGAATCAGCTCCTCCTTCCTCAGAGCTGCCTCGGCTTCGGACTGGACTACTTCCAGCGCGGCACTCCTTCCAGCTTCTACCCGAACTCTGTTCTCTTCGAGCACGGTGTTGGAAAACTCGAAGGACTTTTCCTTGACCCGAATATCTTCCAGCGCAAATTGCAGTTCCCAATATCGATTCTGGACCTGGACGACCGTCTCGGTTACGCCGCGTCTGAACTCCTCCTCGGAGATACTGACATCGTTGCGGCTGATCTCGATCTGATAGTCGGGAAGAATCCTCCCGAAGCCCTGCAATAGATTCTGCCGAAACAAGAGCTCGAAGCGGGTATCGATAGCGGGCACCAGACTGGCGAAGAAATTGGTCGTCCTATTCCGGGTACCGTCAAACCTGACTTCGAATGAGGAGCCGTTTGCGAAGCTCTGCCGGTAGTCATAGTGAAGCGTCGTGAAGATGTCGGTGAGCCGGGTTCCGCCCTGAAGGATGTTGCTGGTGGGCGTCGTCGCCCTGTCCCAATCGAGGCTCAGTTTGTTGAGGGGATCGTAAACCGCCCGGTTCTGCTCTACCACCCAGCGCTTTCGCAACGGAATATGCCGCTCTACGTTGATCGTCAGGTTGTGATGGAGGGCCATTTCAATGGCCTGCCGCTCGCTCAGATAAACCTTGCCCTCGCGGGAGTCACCCAGAACCCGCATCACGTCTGACACCACCCGGCGGGTCTTCTGGTCCTTGAAATAGCGCGAGGAATAGGGCAGCTCGGCCCCTAGCGAAGGGCAGACGAGCAAGAGGACCATCGACAGGATACTTCGGGCAACAAGGTTGGTAGGAATCAACTCTCTCATTTCATCCTCCGCAAGAGGGACGCCCCCAAGGTCGAAAAAGGGAGGTATGCGATGGGTATCCGAAGGCTACTGCTGCTTGGATCGCATTTGAACCTGGACACCGTCTTCGAGGGCATCGTCGGGGTGAACGATCACCGATTCGCCCGGATCTAGGCCGGACAATATCTCGGCCTTCAGGCCGCTCCGGTGCCCGACCTCTACCGGCCTTCGGCGGGCCATTTCGTTCTCAACAAGGAACACCGCCCAACCATCCTGGTAGCGGAACAAGGCACTGCTGGGAAGTTGCAGAACCTCCTCACCCTCCCACAAGACGAAGCTCGCTTCGACTCGGTATCCGTGTCCGAGTCGGTCCCAGGTTTCGGTTGGCGAGACAATATCTGCAATGACGAGCACTCTTTGCTCTTCGACGCCCAGGGCCGACACCTTGGTGAATCCGACGGGCTCGACCAATCTGACTCTGCCTTGCAGGTCTCCATCACCGCCCCAGCGCCCAAACAGTACCGGCATTCCGGGAGTAATCTTTACCGCGTCCGAGGAAAGGACTTCGGACTCAACCTCGAGCGCCTCGGGATTCCCGACCTCGACCAGGGATTGTCCCGCACCAACCACGCCTTCGCTTTCCCTGAAAATCGTCAGCACTCGCCCTGCTACCGGCGAACGAATCGGCACGATCTCAGAAGGGCTTGGCTTTCCCGCAGTGGCGGAATAGCGGAGGGCAGTTTGAGCGGCCTCCACCTCGAAGCGAGCTACCTCGACCGCGAACTTCGAGGAATTCTCGGTTGCCTGGGTCCGCCGGGCTTCGGCTTCGGCGTGCTCCTGCTCTCCTCGCGGAGCCACACCGCGTTGGTACAACTGGGTCACACGATCCAGCTCGGACTTCCAATATTGCGTGTCTGCGGCAGCGGCCTGCACGTTTTCTTGGACTACCTTCAATCGGGCCTCGGCGGACGCGACACGGGCCTGGGCCTCGGCCCGGCTCCTGGGGTCGAGTACCCGGGAGCGCAACGGGTCCAGCGTGGCCACCACCTGCCCACGCTCCACCGCGTCCCCGACATCCAGCTTCAGCCGGCGAGCAAAACCGGCCACCGGGGCCGAGACGACATAGCGATCGATAACCCGTGTCTTGCCCTCCTCTTCTACCGAGACGCGCAGCGGCCCTCGAGTCACTTGGATCAGCTCAACCGCCAGCGGCCTGGGCATGAATCCCCAGGCCAGCAGCAGCCCAGTGGCGGCCAAGAACAGCAGTAATAGCAACAGTCGGCGCCAGCCCATGTAGAGCTACTCCTTCGTCTTCAACACCGCAACCAGATCGAGATGGTCCAGCCTGCGACGCACTACCAGGCTCGAGATCACGGCGGATGCCAGAACCACCGTACCAGAGAAGGCATAGGTACTTGGCTCCACCACCAGCGGAATGCGAAACAGATCGTTCTGCATCGATTGGGTCATGTGAGCACACAGGGTACGACCGATCACAGCACCTAGGGGTAGGGCAATCAACGTGAGCACTCCCAACTCACCCAGCAAAATGAACGAAATCTCACCGCGGGTGAAACCCAGAACTCGTAGGCTCGCCAGTTCTCTGCTCCGTTCCGAGAGGGCGATCCTGGCGCTGTTGTAGACGACTCCAAAAGCAATGGTACCGGCAAGAAGGGTGTTGAAAAAGGCAAAGGTCAGGATTTGCTGGGCCATGGTTTCGTAGAAGTTCCGCAGCGCATTCTTCCGAACGGTCGTGCTAGCAACCCTCGGCATGCCCTCGAGTTTTCGATAAATCTCGTTCTGGTACCGGGAGTCAGCGGCTACGTGCAGACCCGAGATGGCGCTGCCCTCTCCCAGGAGACGATTGAGCGCGTCGAGTCTCATGTAGCCCGATACACCAAGATATTGACGCACCAGAGCCTGGACCGGCACCTCCACCACGGGTCGGCTTCCCTCCAGCACCTCGACCCTCAAACGGTCTCCGGGGCGAACTCCCAGGATCTTTGCAAGATAGTCGGTTAGAACGATACCTGACGGTGGAACCTCTATCGGCATCAGGTCGCTATCCAGTAGACGAAAAAGATCGGGGCCTGGCTCCACCGCCTGGATCGCAGTGCGGTAGCTGCGATGTTCGAACTTCAGCTTGACGGGAACCGCCCGAAACACCTCGACATATTCGACACCCCTCAGGTTCTGAAGCTCGTACAGGGCTTTCCTCGAGGTGGGTTCTACCAGGGTGACGGAGAGGTCGTCTCTCTGCGCCAATCCGAATTGCACCTTCACCATGTAGTCGATGGCATCGCTGAAGAAAGTACCCATCATCAAGATACTGAAGGCCAGGGCGATTCCGAGGGAAGCCAAAAAGGACTTCAGCGGCCTGCGCTCGATGTTGCGTGCAATCATTCGAGCAGGCTGTGAAAACCAGCGCTTCAGACCGAGTCGCTCTATCAAAGTCTCCCGGTACTTCGCCGGAGGTTCCGGACGCATGGCCTCTGCAGGAGGACTCTTTGCCGCCTCCCAGACCGAATACAGCGTGCCTACCAGGGCTGCGGCTACGATGACCAAAGCAGCTGTTGCTGCCACACTTGGCCTCAGCTCGAAGAGCAAAAAGGGGAAACGATAGAACTCCAGATACATCTCGCCCAGACCCTTCCCCAGCCACACTCCAAGTGCGATTCCCCCAGAGGCGCCGAACACGGAGATCAGCGCGACCAGCTTCATGTAGTGAGCCAGAATCTGGAAATTGCCGTAGCCAAACGCCTTGAGAGTGGCAATCTGCTCTCGCTGCGTCCGCACCAACCGGCTGACAACCACGTTCAGCAGGAAGGCAGCCACTGAGAGGAAGATGGTGGGGAAGATGGTGGCCATCTGCTCCAGCTGGCGAAACTCCTCTGACAGGTAGCGATGAGAAACTTGATCCTTCCGGCCATACGCGCCCAAGCCCCCATAGCGCTTCAGAATCTCATCCAGGGGCGGGAGTATTGCTTTCAGTTGGGCCTCCGATGAAAGGCTCAGTGCCACATCGTTGAAGGCCCCCTCCATATCGTAGGCGGCCGCCAGCGGCTTCCTCGCCATCCACAGGATTCCATAGCTCTCGAAATCGGGGATGAAATCGCCAGGACGAATCTGGTAGATGAACTCGGGAGATAGGGCGATTCCTACGATGCTGAATGTCCGGCGCCGTCCATTCACGGTGACCCTCAGCCGGTCGCCGGGCCGGAAGCCATGCGCCTCGGCGAACGCCTCGCTGATCACGACCTCATCGTCGCTTCCCGGCTCCACTATTCGTCCCTGCTTCAAGTAAAGGGCGTTCAAGAGGGATTCGCCGCTATCGGGAACCGATACCAGCAGTCCCGACACGGGATCATCGAAGTACTCGATATCCAGATTCACGGGAGCAATCACGCGGGTTTCGACGTGGTGTATGCCGGGGATCGACTGAATCCGAGACCTGACGCTCTCTGGGGCACGTTTCAGGGAAGCGAAAACATCGGCGAAACGATAGTCATCGTAGAAAGTTGCCTGGGTAAGTTTCAGGGAGTCCAGAACGCTCAACGACATCACCAGCGTGGCGGCTCCGCTGATCATCACCAGCACGATCGCCATGGCCTGACCCTTCAGGTTCCAGAGATCGCGCCAGAGCTTGCGGCTGAGTGCGCTCATGTCAGTGCAATGAACCAGTTACCGCTCTGAGCATCGAGAAAAGTGACGGCGTCGAACGCATTATACTGTAGCCGGCAGGCCGGACATTAGAAATCTGAGTGGCCGGAAAATGGAGACAGTCACGCCGAAGACAAGCCGCGCCGATCATCAACCACTCTACCAGAATCTGTGGCTCTGGCCTCGCCGGGAAAATGAGTGATGCCGAGCCAACCTGGACCTCCTTCGATGGATAGGTAACCACTACTTTGACGGGTTTCTTGGCTGGATTAGACTTGTACCCAGAAAAGAACCATTCGTATTGGCCTGAGATGAGGGGGTCTGCTGCATAGGAAACCGAGTCGCCGGCCCGCATCCTGAGCAACATAGGCAGCCTAGTTGAGAATCTCCCACACCACGGTTCGTGGAATCCTACAACGGGAAGAAGAGAACTTTGAGAAGAGGAAGCTAAGGAATTCAGGTGAAGCTATGTACCCGTTTCCCGAATCGGATGAAGTGTGATGAAATGAGCCCTCCGGTCTTGGTTCCAATCAGCAAACCACGCAGACTCCAAGTCCCAAACACAGAGTTGAGCAAACAGGGATAACGCGGTTTTAGTGTTCGGATGAGCAGTATGAGATCGGATAGCGGCGCCTTGACGCAATCCACTGGCCAGCCCTTTCCTGCCGAGAGACTCGGGCTGAGGACAGTCCTTTTCGTCATCTTCCTGTGCGCTATCTGGGGAGGGCTTTCCCCCGCTCTCAAGATCTCCCTCGAAGGCATACCACCCTTTGGGGCAGCCGCCTTCCGTTTTCTCATCGGCCTGATCAGCCTACTCATCTGGGGCGGCTTCAAGCGGATACGCTGGTGGCGCCCGGCCGTCTCTCACAAGCACCTGCTAGCTTTCGGAGCTCTGTTTGTCTTCCAGATCTCCGTTTTCAATCTCGGCACGGAGCAAACCTCCAGCAGTCATTCCATCGTCTTTCTCAGCACGAATCCGATCTTCGTCGCTCTGGCAGCCCACTTTCTCATTCCAAATGACCGCCTGAACCTTCGAAGAAGCTGCGGGCTGCTGCTAGCGTTCTTCGGAACCTGGGTCATTTTCGCCGAGGGTGCCGACTCTCACGGGAACACATTCCTGGGAGACTCATTGGTGCTGCTGGCCGGTTTCCTACTAGGGATCGTCATTGTCTTTTCCAAGTTTCTCATCCGGCGTTTGACTGCATTCGAAGTCGCGGTCTGGCAAATGATCTACGGCGTTCCGGCGTTCTTCCTGTTGAGCTTCTGGATGGAGCAGGAGCGGAGCTACAACGTAACCGTAGCGGTCGCGGCGGCTCTCTTCTATCAGGGAGCGATCGTAGCCGCCTTCTGTTTCGTCGCCTGGACCGGGATCCTGCGGCGGCACTCGGTCAGCCAGGTCAGCGCCTTCAACTTCACGACACCGCTGCTCGGAGTCCTGCTGAGTTGGGGGCTCCTGGCCGAACCCATCTCTTCGGAATTTGTCCTGGGAGTCCTGTTGATAGCTCTCGGGATCTACCTGGTCGCCAATCGCCGGAGGGACTAGCTTGGGCAAGGTCACCTGGGAAACCGTCACCAGAGTTTCAGCTGGAGGGCCTGCCTTCGTAGTATTGGTGCTTCTCCCGATTACGGCACTATTCTCACTGCTCACTGCCCACTGCTGAGGCCCCTCATCCACTAGAATTCGGTCCTGAATTCGTGTAAGGTAGTGTTTCATTTTTGCAACGGCCTCCACCAGATGTCAGTTTGATAACGGGTCGGAGTGAAGAGAAGTTTGTTGGCTCCCCGCAACGGGCCGGACTTTCGCTGCTCAAAAGCACGGCTGAGATACCTGCTTTTCTGAACCTAACGTGAGCCCGGATCCTTGCGGGTAAGTCCAACACTATGGAGAGAGGTTATGACCCAACGAGAATTCGATTTTGCCCTCGCCATCGGAGGAGCCGCCGGTCAGGGAATCGCGACTCCTGGCAACATTCTTGCCCGACTCTTCGTCCGGCGCGGCCTTCACCTCTATGCATACAATGCATTTCAGTCCATTATTCGGGGTGGACACATCTTCCTGACCATTCGAATCAGCGATCAAGAAACCCTCAGCCACGGAGATAAGCTGGATCTGTTGGTTTGCCTGAATCAGGACACCATGGACCGGCACCTGGGGATCATGGAACCCGGAAGCTGCGTGGTCTACAACAGCGACGCAATCAAGCCGGGTGAGGCAAAGGACGGCGTCCAATTGTGTCCCATGCCGATCGTCGATATCACCAGCGGCAATCGGAACCGACTCATGCAGAACACGGTTGCCCTGGGCATGTCACTGTCTCTGATGGGAATGGACTTCCAGTTGCTAGCGGACAGCCTGACACTCCAGTTTCAGCGCAAAGGACAGGCGGTCGTGGACGAAAACGTTGGAGTGGCCCGTGCCGGGTTCGACTTCGCAACGGCGAATTCCTCTGCCTTTCCGAAACATCCTCCGGAGGGACCCAAACCGTTGGCGGTCTGGGTCGGCAATGACGCCCTCGCAATGGGGGGGGCAGCAGCAGGTGTCAAATTCTACTGTGCCTACCCCATGAGCCCGTCTACGGGCGTCCTCCACTGGATGGCCAAGAATGCCCCGGGACTGGGTATCATGGTGCGTCAGATCGAGGACGAGATCGGGGTAGCCAACGTGGCAATCGGCGCAGCGCACTCAGGCTGCCGGACCATGTGCGCTACCTCTGGTGGTGGATTCGCGCTGATGACCGAAGCCATTGGCGCGTCCGCAATGATGGAAATTCCCGTGGTCTTCATCAATGTTCAGCGCGCGGGACCCTCCACCGGAGTTCCCACCAAAACCGAGCAAGGGGATCTTTGGCAGATGCTGGGTGCCAGCCAGGGAGACTTCCAGCGATTCATCGTCGCGCCTCTAGATGCCCTGGATGCATTCAATACGATTCCGGAGCTGTTCAATCTGACTGACAAGTATCAATGCCCCGGGATGGTTCTTTCGGATCTCCTGATTTCAGAAGGCACATTCAGCGTGGACCCAGATCAGGTCGACCTCCATCCCAAGATCGATCGGAGTAGCCTGATCACCGAGCCCTCCTCGACCGACGGCTATCTGCGTTACAAAAACACCGAGGACGGGATCTCGCCTCGTGCCATTCCCGGCTTGGAGGGTTATGTACACGTTGTTTCCACCGATGAGCACGATGAGGACGGTATCCTCATCAGCGACGAGTTCACCAACCCACACAAGCGCCGGATGATGGTTGAGAAGCGGGCTCGCAAGTTCGACGGGATCCTGAACCAGATCGAAGCTCCCGAGTTGCTAGGACCCGAGGACGCAGAGGTCACACTGGTCGGCTGGGGATCGACACACAGCGTGATCAAGGAGGCCATAGATCAGCTGGAAGCCAAGGGAGTCATCGCCAACCAGCTTTCGATCAAGTGGATTGTGCCGCTCCATACGGAGGCGATAACCGAAGTTTTTTCAGGTGCTAAGAAGACGATCATGGTCGAGAACAACCACTCAGGGCAGTTTGCCCGATATCTCCGGAGCGAGTCGGGACTCACCGCGGACGGCCATATTCGGAAGTATGATGGAGAGCCCTTCATGCCTCATCACATCGTAGATGGAGTGTTGGAGCTTCTCGCTGGCAAGACGGACCAATACGTACCCTTCCAAGAAA